>DATDGX010000189.1:0-13666 GCA_036521875.1 Binataceae bacterium (SeqCode) | reverse complement strand
GGCGGAGCGCCTGGACACGCGGGCGACGGGCCTTTGCACACAAAACCGTCGGTGGTCTGAAAAACCGTTTTCGAGCTTTGTAAGTACGAATTATCGTCGAAGAACGCGAGTGGAGCCTGCGCGCCATTGGTACCCGCAAGTTCCTGGCCTTCGATCAGCGTCTGGGGCGTCATCGGATTGTCGACGGACTCATTGTAGAGCATGGTTCCCGTCGCCTCCTGCCAGATGTTGACGTGCCAGGTGGAGGGCGTCGTCGCGTCCTGGTTGACTCGGTACGCGATCCAGTTGGCATGGTCGAGGTCCGATTGCGCCACAGGGCCTAACTCATAACCCATGGTCTCCTGACCAGCCGCACCATAGGCCCAGAAATAGTAGGTAGCACCCTCCCCACCGTAGTACGCGACGTTTACATTCTCTTCTCCGGCCTCGACCCAGGCATAGTTCGTACTGGAGATAAAGTCGACCAGCCAGCCCTCATCGTCGATGAAGATATCGCCACTCGTCAGCGGCACCGCGGTCATATTCATGAAAAAGCCGGCGGGATTGCCGGACCACGTGACGGTGCCGTAGCAATGATTGCCACTCGCGTCGCCGCACGAATAGCTTTGGCCGCCGCAGCCCGACAGCATGCTGGCCAAGCCGATGACCGCTGCTCCGATCGCCCACGCGCCCAAGCGGCTTCTGGTCAATTGTCGGAAGGTCATCTCGCGCTCCTGTCAGAAGCCAAGAGGACTGATTGACCGGGGTTCCACGGATGACTCCCGATCTGGAGTCAATACTCGGACTTTTCCGGCCTTCCTGCAAGGCAGACACTAGGCGCAGACGGCAACCGGCACCTCGGGCAGCGGTGCCCGAGATTTGTCACTTTCCGCGACGCCGTTGCCCGCTAAGCTCGGGCTTTACGGAAATGCCTTGCTCAGTGCTGCCTGGAATTTTTTTGCGATCTTGATAAAGCCGGCAGTGGACGGATGGATTTCGTTTTGCCATTCGGTGTTGGGATCGAGCGTTCCCTGGGTTGGCACGGGGACGAAAAACTTGTGCGCCGGATTGCTGGCGGTGGTCTGCAGCATCTTACTGAACCGCTGCAGCAGCTCCTTCACCACCGGGTCCTCTTGAGTGTGGTTGGGACTGCCAACCCCCATCTGCTGGTAGGCATAGTCGAGTGAGGGTTTGAGCCAGGGTCCGAACGTGCAAACGCCGATCCCGGTAACCTTGGGGAAGTCGTAACAATTCACGAAGATGATCGTGCCCGGGCTGTAGCGATCGCGGATCGCGATAAGCTCGTTGAATTCCGCCTCCAGCAGGCTGATCCCCGCGCTCACCGCGTCGTCGTCCAACATCTGGTCCGGCGGCGGCACGGGACCATTGTCCTTGAGCCAGGTTATGAATTGGTCGCCCGCCAGATCGTTGCCGCCGCCTGAAAAGAGCATCGCATCATAGCGTATGCGGCCGTCCTTGAGTCTGGTGATGATCTCCTGCCGCTGCGCCAGGCCCAGCATCTGACGGACTTCTTCGCCCGGGCTCGCCATGTTGGCGATAGAATATCCGAGCAAGGTTTGCAGTTGGTGAATGACTCCGTCGCCAATCACCGGCGGCAACGGATAGCTGAACCAGGAATCGCCCTCCGCGAGAATGCGGAGGGGCATCTTTCCAGCCGCCGGCGCAAGCGCGCGCAAGGTCTGGATACCGGTCTCCCTGGCAAGCGCAACGGGAGGTTCCGTCGGATTGACGACCTGCCGCAGGTATGCGGCGTAGCGCTGCGCGCGATCTCGCGCAACCTGTTTGCGCAGCGCCAGAATCTCTCGTTCCACACGGGCCCGCGACGGCCTCGCGAGCCACACCGGCTCGGCCTTCTGCTGCGCCGCTGCGGCGAGACCACGAGCCGGAGCCGGAATCGGCGCAGGCCTGCCGGGGGGTCGCGGAGCTTTTCCGCGCGGTCTTGTTTTTCTGGGTCGCGCCGGCCCCTTTGCGCCGGATGCGCGCTTCCGAGTTGTTCGCGTCGGTCCCGTTCCGCGGCTTTTCTTCCTCGCCATCCAGGCTCCTCCGGAAAGAATATCCAGATGCTAAACCCACACCGGGTTTTTTCGTCCGCTTCCTGTGTTGGCTAAGCTGCGCGCTTCGCGCTGTTAGAACTCGTCGCGCCCCGGTGTGGTGGTGCGTCAGGCGGAAGCGCGCGGGCGGCCGCTGCTTTCCAGGAAGCTGCGCCCGAGCGGGGTCAGATCGACAATCAATTCATCACCGGCTGATCCCTTGCGAATGATAAACCCCCGCTCGACAGCGTCCTCCCAGACCGTGAGCCTCGGGCAGGACGTCCGCCACGCTTCCATCACCTCGGAGTAGGGCCGCGGACCGGCCGCCATCGACTCGAGAAAATCCAGGATCAAAGGAGCGAGCGTGTCAGCCATGTCGATCGATCGCCGATACCTTCAGCGCAGGCCGTATTCCTTGATCTTTCGCTGCAGGGAGATGCGCGAGATGCCGAGCGCGCGGGCCGAGCGCGACACGTTGCCATCGTTGGTCGCGAGTGTCTCGGAAATGTAGCGCGCTTCGAAAGCATTGCGCACGTCACGCAGCGTACTCGCGGATTCGCTCTTGGGCTCGCCGCCGCCGGGCGCGTGCTGTGCTTGCGTCGATTCGGCGGGCGTCGATTCGGCAGTCGAATCGGGAGGCGAGTCGGGAGCGCGAGGCGAGTCCGGAATTGATATCGCGGACGATCCCATCGCGCGCAATTCGTCGGACAGATGTTGCGGCTCGATTCTTTCCTCGCTGGGAGCCAGCGCGACCGCGCGATCGATCTCGTTCTGCAGCTCGCGAATGTTGCCTGGCCAGTCGTAGCGGCTGAGCAATTCCAGGGCGCGCCGATCGAACTCGCGAATGTCCTTGTGTTGGCGGGCGCAGGCAACCGACAGAAAGCGCGCCGCGAGCAGCGGAATGTCGCGTTTGCGCTCGCGCAGCGGCGGCAGCCGAATCGGGAACGCCGCAAGCCGATAATAGAGATCGGCGCGGAAGGTGCCGGCGGCGACCGCCGTCCTGAGATCGCGGTTGCTGGCCGAGAAGACTCTCACGTCGACGCGCTCTGGACGGGTGTCGCCGACCGACAGAATCTCGCCGTCCTGGAGGACGCGCAGCAGCGTGGGCTGCATCCCGAGCGGCATTTCTCCGATCTCGTCAAGGAAGATAACTCCGCCGGAAGCCGCCCGGAACAAACCCGGCTGATCCTTGGTCGCGCCGGTGAAGGAACCGCGGCGATGTCCAAACAGCTCGCTCTCCAGCAGATGCTCCGAGAGTGCGGCGCAGTTGACCGCCAGAAAGGGCTTCTCGGCGCGTGCGCTCATCCGATGGATCGCGCGCGCGATCAACTCTTTGCCGGTTCCGGTTTCACCTTGCAGCAGGATCGAAATCGGCGATACCGCCGCGCTGCTCATGAGGCGGAACACTTCGTTCATCTCGGGGCTGGCGCCGATAATCTCGCCGAGCAGCTCGTGCCGGGCCAAATCGCGACGCAGCGCGCCGACTTCGGTTTGCAGCTTTTTCTCGGAGGTCTTGAGGCGGCCAAACTGCTGCGCATTCTGAACCGCCAGCGCAATGCTCGCGGCGAGCGCCTCGAGCAGGGCCAGATCGTCATCGCTGAAGTTTTCCCGTCCGATCGGATTTACCACCTCGATCACGCCCACCCGCACCCCGTCGGCGGTAAGCGGCGCCGCGATCATCGCGCGGGTGGTGAGGCCGGTGTGTTTGTCGACGTCAGAATAAAAGCGCGGATCGATCGAAACGTTATCGATTCTCGACGGGAGACCGGTTTTCAAGACCTCGCCCGCGATTCCCTTGGACGCGGAAAAATGCATGCGCGACAACCGTGCCGCGACCTCGGGCTCTTTATCCGAAAAATACGGGAAATATAATTCCTGGCTGTCGGTATCGAGCCATAGCACCGCCACGCCCTCGGCATTCAGCACCGTGCGGCATTTGTCGGTCGCCAACTCGATCAGAGGGTCGAGTTCAAGCCGGCTCGCGAACGCGTTACCGAGCTCGTAAATCAACCGATAGGGTATGCCGCCGTTTGAATGCTCCATCCTGCCGGGCCGCGTGTGAACGGAAGTAGTCTCTTTCGGCAGCATACAGGAGAGGGGCGGGAGCCATCCAGCAAGCGAGGGGCTGGCGTTCCGCGCCGCTGGCGATGGCGCGCATTCGGCCTCGAGCTCGAGGCCGGTCGTCAATCGGAGTGAGGCAGAAATTAGTTTCCCAATTCCGTAGGAATTCCGCCGCTTGCCTGGATCCGGATCAGGTTTCCAAGCCGCTCCGCCAGTTCCTTGGCAGCCGCCATGATCTGATCGAAGGCGGCCGGCGGAATTTCGTCGGTCAGACCGAATCCGAGGATGCGGGAGGCCTCGACGAACATCGCCTCGCACAGGTCTGCGACATCTGGCGCGTGATTCTGATTGTTGAAGAGTGGCTCAGAGATAAATTGTGTGGACACCTTGATCGCTCCTCCCGAATCTCGAGGAATGTAATCGCATACAATGTGCCATCCTCTTCGGGCGGAATCCGAGGGAGAAATCGAGGCTTTTATTGAGGTTTCACGTCTCTCGCATCGATCGATAGCGACATGGGTGCTTCGTCCGCGTATCAGTCGAATTCAAACTTGATACACCGTGTCGCATCGCAAAGTAGCGGTAGTGACAGCGATGATCGAAGTGGGCGAGGAGCGAGTCGTTCGCGGTGGGGCTGGCGGCGGCGCTATCAACTCTGATCGGCACCTTCGAACAACGGAATTCCGAAGGCACTCTTGCCGAGAAATTCCAGCGTCTCGTCGCTGTCAAACGGATGGTAAAGACCGGCGCGCACGTCGCGGAACAGGCGCTCGAGCGGCAGCCGCTTGAAATACGAGGAGCCGCCGACCGCGCGCAGCGCAAGGTCCACGACGCGAACCGAATTTTCGACCGCGATCATGCGCGCGGCGACCGCCTTGCGCGACCAGCTCGCCGGGTGGTCGGCGTCCACTTCCGCGGCCGCCTTCCACATCACGGCGCGCGCACCCTCGATCAGCAGGTCCATCTCGCCGACTTTGTTGTACACGCTCGGCAGATGGCTCATCGGATTCTTGAACGGAAAGCGAGGCCGCTCGCGCATGAACTCGACCACAAAATTGCGCGCCGCAACCGCGATACCGATATATGGCGCGCCGATCGTGAACGGCGCCTTGGCAAACACCTTGGTGATGCGTCCGCTGGTGGAGACGCGCCGCTGCAGGACCACGTCCGCGTCGGGGACGAAGGCGTCTTTCAACTCCGAGCTGCGCGACGCGGTCGCGCGCATCCCCATCACATGCCAGTCGTCTTTGAAGACCAGTCCGGGGGTATCGCGCGGAGAAATAAAAAACGTGATGATGGTCGGTCCCTGCGGACCGTCTTCGCAGGTTGCCTCGGCGAAGAAGTAATCGATCGCGATGCTTTGCGTGCCGAAAATTTTGCGGCCGTTGACCAGCCATCCGCCCTCGACGGGGCGCGCCACGGTTCGCGGACGCAGCGCGACCACGGCATTGTCGGGCTCTGAGCCGGAGCCGCCGCAGATGAGCAACTCGGCAGCGATCCGGCGCAGCTTGTTCTCGACGTTCGGCGCCCTGAACTTGCGATGCAGATCGATCAACAGCCCGACCGTGTTGAAGTGCATGTTGATCGCGAGCGCGGTCGCGCCGCATCCTTGCGCTAGGCGTTCCTGCGCCTTGATCCGCTCGAGCATGGTGGCTCCGAGCCCGCCCAGGCGCTCGGGAATCGTCATCCGGGTGTAGCCGCTGCTCTTGAGCAGTTCATAATTTTCGAACGGAAATGATCCTTCCTCGTCGTGCAGGGCGGCGCGCATGGCGAAGTCGTCAGCCAGTCCCGCCGCGAGATCGATGAAGCGCTGCTCGCGCTCGCTATTCAGCTGGTTCATCCGTCACTCCGCCGTCAGTCCTGCTGCGTGGTCCCGGGAATCCATGCGTCGTAGCCCGGCGCATAGTTCATGTTGTTCTGGGACGGATTGCGATTGACCAGCGGGCGCATGAATAGCGGATGCCGCATGCTGCGCACTTCGTGCTCGATGGTGAACAGGGTCTCGCCCGATTCCGGATCCGCGAGATCCTTGAATCGATACTGATGTTGGTCGCTCTCTTCGCTGATGAGGCCCTTGGCGAGCATTTTCCGATATGGACCGGAGAAGTCCGCGACGTAAATCTGGATGTGATGACCGTCGTAGGGCGGAAGCGCGCGGTCGGTTTCGCGGAACAGCAGATGCTGCCCGATACCGACTTCGACCCGCGCGATGCGGCCGGCGCCGTCGTCGCTCGCGGCAGCGTTTGCGCCCATGACCTCGCGATAGAACTTCGCGATACCGTCGGCGGCGCGCCGGGGCACGTCGAATTCGACATACGGAATACCAAGCGTGACGCGGCCGAACCGTTCATTCGGCGCATAACAGCGGATGCGATTTCCCCACGGACATTTGGCCTCGACGAAGTCTTCAGTCTCGACGAAATCGAAACAGGTCCCCTCCAGGCGTTTGCGCATCCGCCCCAGTCGCCGCACCAGCGCCTCGCGATCGGGCACCACGATTCCAACATGACCGCGGACCACCTGAGGCTGGTTGGTCGGCAGATGGAACTGGCTGCGGCCCACGTTGACCCACATGTTGGCGGTGCCGGTCATCAAATAAGGATCGCGCGTCAGGCCGAGACCGGCGATGTAGAAGATGGTCGCCTGCTGCTGATCGGGAACCGTTACGTTGACGTGTTCCAGCGCGACGATGTTTCCGAGGTCTTCGGTGGTTCGATCGAATCGACGCTCCATAAGAACCTCCGCTCAACTCTTCAGCCGGTTAATCAACTGAAATGACCGGTGTTCGAGGAAATCGAGACTACAATATTCGACGCCAAAAGCGGTACCGTCGTGAAGCCGGCGCACGCGATCTCACTGCTCACGTTGCGGTATTCAGCTCCACCGACAGCGGCAGCGCTTGTAGTCCGCGGGTGATAAACGACCCGCGATATGACAGCGCCTGTGCGGGCTCGGCGAGCGCGAGGTTCGTGAAACGCTCGACGATAGTCTCGAACGCGATGCGGCCCTCGAGCCGGGCCAGCGGCGCGCCGAGGCAGAAGTGAATGCCCTCGCCAAAGGCAACATGATCGTTCGGCGCGCGCGCGACGTCGAATCGCTCTGGCGCGGGAAATTGTGCGGGGTCGCGATTGGCGGCGCCGAACAGCACCATCACGAACGCGCCGGTCTCGATTCGCGTTCCCCCCACTTCGGTGTCGGCAGTAGCGAAGCGCATCAGCGTCTGCACGGGGCTATCGTAACGCAGCATCTCCTCGACCGCCGACGGAATCAGCGCCGGCTCGCGCCGCAGCCGCTGGTACTCCGCGGGATTGCGGGCAAGTGCCAGCAGTCCGTTGCCGATGAGGTTGGTGGTCGTCTCGTTGCCCGCAATCAGCAGGAGCACCACGAACGCGAGCAGCTCGTCGGTGCTGAGCGCCTCGTCGTTGTCATGCGCCGCAACCAGCGCGCTTATGAAATCGTCGCCGGGCTCCACGCGCCGCCGCTCGATCGCGCGCGTGAAATAATCGCGCAGCGCCGTGACGCCCTCGCGCACCTCCGCCGGGACCGGCATCCCGGGAGGTGTCGCGGCACTGGACGCGACCGCATTGGACCATTGCCGGAAGCGCGCTTGATGCTCGATCGGGACGCCAAGCATCTCGGCGATGATGACGACCGGCAATTGATTGGCCAGCGCGCTCATCGCCTCGAAGCGGCCGCCGCTCACGTTCTCGTCCAACAGTTGCTGCGAGATTTCGCGGATTCGTGGCGCCAGCGTCGCGATGCGGCGGGGGCCGAAGTCGCGCGCCACCAGCCTGCGCAAGCGCGAGTGAACCGGCGGGTCGGAAAACGGCATCGTCGGCGCGCCGAAGGGATCGGATCCTGGCGGAACCACGCCCCCGGGCAAAGTGCTCGAGAAGCGCGCGTGATCGCGCGCCACCGCAACGACGTCGGCGTAGCGCGCGATCAGCACTGCCGGCAATCCCATCGAGGCCCGGCGTGGCGGTCCCGCGAGCAGCGGCGCGTAGTGTCGATACGGGTCGGCGAGGAACGACGGATCGAACGGATTGTAAACGACTTCGTCGGACATAACCGCGATTCCACCACGCGCCGCGCGCAATCGCAACGCGCGCGCCATGTCGATCTACGACGTCGTCGAGGGCAACGCTAGCGCGGCGCGGGACGATTGCCGATGACTGGCGTATCGTGCTCTGAGATGCATGAACGAGTTGCGGGCCGCTTGCTCGCTCTCGCCGGAGGAAAAAAATGAGCGCCTGGAGCTTCACCAAAGGCCTGCACGATCTTGGACGCGGAGCATTCGCTTACCTCCAGCCGTCAGGCACCTGGGGCTGGAGCAACGCCGGGCTGGTGATCGACGGAGATCGCGCGCTGCTGGTCGACACGCTTTTCGACGAGCGTCTAACTGCCGAGATGCTCCGCAACATGCAGGACGCGACCGGCTTCGGCGGCGATCAGATAAACACCGTCGTCAACACGCATTCCAACGGCGATCACACCTTCGGCAACCGGCTGGCAAAAAATGCGGTTATCATCGCGTCCGCGGCGAGCGCTCGCGAGATGAGCGAAGAAGGGGATCCGCGAGTCCTGGCCGCGGCCATGAAGAACACTGAGGCGATGGGCGAGCTCGGCGCGTTCTTCAAACGGATCTTCGGTGCGTTCGACTTCGCCGGAGTGACAATGCGCCTGCCCGATCGCACTTTTAGCGGTGAGGAGACCATCAGCGTCGGCAACAAACGGGTGCACTTGATCGAGGTGGGGCCGGCCCACACGGCCGGTGACGTGCTCGTCCATGTTCCGTCCGATCGCGTCGTCTACACCGGCGACATTTTGTTTATCGACGGCACTCCAATCGCATGGGCCGGGCCGGTGAAGAACTGGATCAAAGCTTGCGACCGAATCCTGGCGATGGACGTCGATGCGATCGTGCCTGGGCACGGTCCGATCACGGACAAGGCGGGCGTCAAACGCATGCAGGACTACCTCGTCTACGTCGATCGCGAGACGCGCATCCGCCACGCCGCCGGATTGAGCGCATGGGAAGCGGCCCAGGACATCGCGCTCGGTTCCTTCGGCGCGTGGGACGATGCCGAGCGCCTGGCCGTGACGGTCGACACTATCTACCGTGAAATAAACGACGACAAATCACCGCGCAACCTAACCGAACTGTTCGGCCGCATGATGCAGTTGGAGAAACGCTACTCGCATCGGACGCCGCCGGCCCAGGCGTAATGTTGGAGGCTGCGTCGCCGCGCAGATCGACGTCGTGCACCAGAGAACGCTGGGCCTGCTGATCCTCAATCTGCTCGGCACTTTCATTTTTGGTTTGAGCGGCGGGATACTGGCGGTCCGCAAGCGGCTCGACCTCTTCGGCGTCCTGGTGCTTGCTGCCGCGGGCCGCGGTCCTGTACTTACGAATTCATCCGCCGCAGAATGACAGCGCCCTGATTGCTGCTGGCCGCGCGGCTTTCGCGGCCGCACGGAGACAGGCCGTGAGCGTTGAATTTATCGGCATGATCGGAACTCAGCCTGCGTCGGAGATTCATCCGCCCAAAGGCCCCGCAATCGACGTTGACTACGTGCGCCGCTTCACGCAGGCGCACGAGAACGCGGATTTCGATCGCATCCTGATCGGCTATTTTTCCAATGGCGCCGACGGATTCATCGTGGCGTCGTATGCCGCATTCGTCACCGCGCGGCTCGGCCTGATGCTGGCGCATCGGCCGGGATTCGTCGCGCCCACGCTGGCCGCGCGTAAGCTCGCGACCCTCGATCATTTCAGCAATGGAAGGCTCGCGGTGCATATCATCTCGGGCGGCGATGACGGCGAACAGAACAAGGACGGCGACTTCCTGAGCCACGACGAGCGCTACGCTCGCACCGATGAATACGTCGACATCCTGCGGCGCATCTGGACCGCCGACAAACCGGTCGATCACAAAGGCACTTACTATTCGTTTCGGCGCGCGTCGTGCGATTTGAAGCCGGTGCAGAAACCGCATCTCCCCATCTATTTCGGGGGTTCCTCCGATGCCGCGATCGAAATCGCGGGCAAACATGCCGACGTATACGCGCTCTGGGGCGAGCCGCTGGCCGAGGCTGCCAGAACCATCGCGCGAGTGCGCGCTGCGGCGGCCGCGCATGGCCGCGCGGTCCGCTTCAGCTTGTCCACGCGCCCGATTCTGGCCGCCACCGAAAACGAAGCGTGGGACCGGGCGCGGCGGATAATCGAAACGGTTCGCGAGACTCGCGGCCGCGCGATGCTGGGACCGCCCAAAAAGACGCCTGGCGCCGTCGGCTCGCAGCGCTTGCTCGCCGCCGCCGAGCAGGGCGAGGTCCTCGACCAGCGCCTCTGGACGGCGGTGGCCGCCGCCACCGGCGCGCGCGGCAATACCACCGCGCTGGTCGGGACGCCCACGCAGGTTGCCGACTCGATGCTCGCCTATTACGACCTCGGGGTAACGACTTTCCTGATTCGCGGCTTCGATCCGCTCGAAGATGCGATCGACTATGGCCGCGAACTGATCCCGATGGTCCGGCGTAAGGTTGCTCGCCGCGAAGCGCTGAGCGCGGCGCCGACCGCTATGTCTCGGTGAGCGCGTTCGACTCGCAGTTGTCAGGCGGTTGACGCCGCAAATTGCGCGAGCGAAAAGAGCTAGTGATGGACCATATGGACCGAACACGGGAATTGGAAATGTTCCGCGCCGCTCTCGAGGTCGCCAAGTTGCGCCCGGACGATTCCGCGCTGCCGCACGATCAGCACACCATCGTCGGCGCGATGCGGCTTCATTGGCTCGATTGGGGCGGCTCGGGCGCTCCGATCGTTTTTCTGCACGGAGGCGGTCTCAACGCGCATACCTGGGACTACGTGGCCGTGATGATTCGCGAGCGCTACCGATGCGTCGCGCTCGACCAGCGTGGTCACGGCGACAGCGAATGGTCGCCGGTGGTCGACTACCGAATCGCGTCACACGTTGGCGACATCGAAGGCTTCATCGACGCGCTTCAGCTCGAGCGCCCGATCCTGGTGGGTCAATCGATGGGCGGTCTCAATTCAATCGCCTATGCGACGCGCCATAGCGATCGCGTGCGCGCGATGGTGATCGTTGACGTCGCGCCGGAAATCAACGGCGCCGGCGCGGATCGGATTCGCGACTTCGCAGCCACGCCTGAACTCGACTCGCCCGAGGCGTTCCTCGAGCGCGCGGTCAAGTTCAATCCGCTACGCAATCCAGAAATCCTGCGGCGGAGCCTCTACTACAATCTGCGTCAGACTCCCGCCGGCAAGTGGGCCCTCAAGCACGATCAGCGGCGCCGACCCGACGACGCGATGCTATCCTTCACGCAGGAGCGCGAGCGGCTCGCATCCGAAACTTCGAAAATCACCTGTCCGACGCTGGTGGTGCGCGGAGCGTTGAGTGACGTACTGACCGACGCCCTGGCAGAGAAGTTTGCGCGGTCGCTTCCCAACGGCCGATGGATCCGCGTCGAAGATTCGGGACACAACGTGCAGGGCGACAATCCCCGCGCGCTCATCGACGCGATGCTGTCCTTCTTCCGCGAAGTCGGAATCGCGGCATAACGCGATTCCCGCGAATTCGCCTACATCGCGGCGGCGCCGTTGGCCTTGGACTGCTCCTGCGCCCTGGTCAGCGTCGCGCACAACGCGTTCTGCCATTTCAGCGTCGAGAGCTCGTCTTCCGCGAACAGCCGGGCCATCTCTTTGGTCTGGTGATCCTCTTTGATCGACGCAGCGAACTCGAACAGCGGCCTGATCGTCTCTTCGGGATCGGGAAAGCGCGATGCGCCTCGATGCAACTTTGCCATGTCGCTGATCGTTGGATCGGAAAGGTATGCAATATTCTTGCGCGCCTCTTCGGTGTTCCGATCGGGCATGGTGCCGCCGAGTTCCTTGAGGCGCTGCTCGAACGCGCGCCCGTGATAAGCCTCGCGCTCGGTCACCATCTTGATGCCGCCGCGGATGCATTCGGTCTTGCAGACGGCCAGCCACTTGGGCAGCGCTTCGCCGGCGTTGGTCTCGCCCGCGGCTGCCGCCTCGAGAAAGCGCAGAATCGCCTCGCGCTCCGACCCGTAAGTCTTGCCGAAAGCGCGAAAGCTGCCTGAGCTGTTGGACATCGATCCGTTAGCGCTGGAGCCATTCTCGAGCTGCTTCATCTCCTGGCTGAAAGCATCTTCGCTGATGATGCCGCTGCGATATGCGCGCAGGAGTTGTGTGAATTCGAATTCTCGGTTCATGGTGGTCACCATTTGGCTAGCGGTCGATTGAATTGAATTGAGTTGACCTCAAAACTAGTGCGGCCCAATCCGAGTTGTCAAACCTGCGGCTGCGGTCCGCGGGATCATCGGACGAACTCGGGTGGCTCGCCCTTCGACCAGGGATCGTAGCTTCGCGCAAACAGGATCCGATCGTTGAGTGAGGGGTGATCCAGGAACCAGAACTTGACGAAGGGGCTTGGATTGGGATCGCCGAGATCAGCCTCGCCCAGAACCTGGAAAGCCTGGGCCGCTACTTCGCCCGAATCGGGTACGATCGAGTGTGTGACCTCGAGACCGTAGACATCGGCCTGATGCTCGTCGTGGCGGCTGTAGGCGTTCAGCGCCGGTGTCATCAGGAAGCTGGACACGGCGGCAAAGAGCATCAGCGCCGGCAGCGACGCCCAGTCCTCGACGCCGCGAATCCCCCATCGCTGCCCGCGCCGCGAAACTTCCCGATTGATCCATAGAAAGGCCAGGTACAGCCCCACGAGCAACGTCACTTCGGCGACTACCATCCCCTTCACGATGTGGCCCAGTACGTAGTGTCCCATCTCGTGGCCGAATATGAAGAGAATTTGGGGGGTGGTCATTTTCGCGATCGTGGTGTCGTACACTACCACCCGCTTGGACGGACCAAATCCAGTGACGTACGCGTTGAGCGACTTCATCTTGTCGCTGGCATTCATCTCGAACATCCGCGACTGCTCAATCGTAAGCCCGCCGCGCTCGGCGACTCTTTCGATCTGCGCGGCCAGCGCGGGCTGCCTGGTTTGCAGCGGCTCGAAGGTGAAGAACAGCGGGGCAATGAACACTGGCTCGACGATGGCCGTGAACACCGTGAACGGTATGGTCGTAAGCCAGAAGTAAAACCACCATCGACGCGGGCTCCGCCGGATGATGCCGTACATGACCCATACGATAAACGAGCCGATGACGACCGCGATGAGCTCGCTCTTGGCCGCATCCCAAATCCATGAAGGCCAACTCTGCACCGACTGATCGTAACTCAGCGAGAGCCAATGGCTATACGTCGACACCGGGAGGCGCAGAATAGCCAGTACGATAGTTAGTATCGAAGTGAATACTACGGCCTGCACGAACCGAAAGCGCGAGGCGCGCTCTGCTGCATCGCGGAACCGCGGGCCCCATCTCGCGGCGAGAATCACGATCAGAAGCAGCGCGCCGTACGCGACACCTACAAAGTAGACTTCGTGTTCCTCGCGGGAATAGGCGACGGCCCGATCGTACAGCTCCTTCGAAAGGGTATAGCCTTTCGCCTCCGGCGCTGGCGTCGGCTGTCGTGC
>DATDGX010000188.1:0-24228 GCA_036521875.1 Binataceae bacterium (SeqCode) | reverse complement strand
GATCTGAGATGATATCCGCTCGCTGAAAACCCTTATATTTCCTGCACCATATGATCTGGCGTGATCTGAGAAAAGGTCGTGGACAAGTTTAGGAATCCTGTGCTCTATCCATCTGAGCTAAGGGGGCGCGCCGCGAACATCTTACGCTTTAGCCGACGACCGCCGCGCAAGCAACGCCTTATCCCGCCGCAACTCCGCGAGCCACGCGGCAGCCGCAATCAGACCGGATACCGATTCCATGAAGCGTCGGTGTGGTGGCTTCCATCGCGGCGGAGGAAATAGTCAGATCGATCTCGAAGTTGCGCAAAGTCGTGTGAATGCGCGTGAGTATCGAGTGACTATTGCAATAGCTATTGAGTCACTGCGGTTAGACCAGCAACATGCGGCCGGCGCGAGCGGTCAGTAGACCCACATCGGGCCAGCGCCCCATGGGTTCATCATATCCATCTGCTCTTCCTGCGCGGCTTCCATTTGCTCTTGGGCGGTCGTTTGCTGCTCCGAGGCGAGATGTTGCTGGAAGCGCATCTGCTTGTACTGCTGGTAGGCGGCCTGACCGCCGGTATAGAGGCAGTGGCAGAATTGCGAGTCTGCGAACCAATACTGGGGGTTGCCGTCCTTGTCGGGATAGTACTTGATCGAGAGCTGCGGCATCGCGGCAAGCTGCTGCGTCTTCTGGTCGGTGGTGGCCACCGTCATCTTGAAGCCGGCCGCGGATAGCATCGGCTCGATCTTGTTGGCGCGCTGCTGCGGCGTCGGCGGCTGCGCCATCGTCGCGCACCCGGCGACTGCGATCGCGATCACGACTCCCAGCGCAGCTACGCTTGCGGTCTTTATACGGTATCTGTTCACGATTGCCAGACTAGCACGCGAAAGTAATGGTCGTCTGCCGCCAATCGGTGCGGCTGCATCAAATTCCAATCGGAAACCCCGCCCGCCTCCGCCGCCCACGCGGGGTTCCGCTGGTGACGCGGCTGATGATAAAAGAATCCAGTAAGGCCTCTCGGCGCCGTCGCGAGCGCTCGCGGCGCGCCCAATCAACTCAGGTCAGGAAAAAATGCCCGACAACAAATCGCTTCGAGCCCATAGCAGCGTGTTGGTCGACGGACCGTCGCGAGCGCCCGCGCGCGCGATGTTCAAGGCGGTTGGCTTCACCGACGAGGACCTCAGCAAGCCGCTGATCGGCGTAGGGCATACCTGGACCGAAATCATGCCCTGCACCGCGCATCTGCGCGGCCTCGCAGAGCACGTCAAGCGCGGCATCCGTGCGGCCGGTGGGACTCCAATCGAATTCAATACCATCGCGATCTGCGACGGCATCGCGATGGGCACCGCCGGGATGCGCGCCTCGCTGATCAGCCGCGAGGTCATCGCCGACTCGATGGAGCTTAGCGCACGCGGCCATCTGTTTGATGGCATGGTGGCGATTTCCGGCTGCGACAAGACTATCCCCGCCACCGTGATGGCGCTGCTGCGGCTCGACCTGCCTTCGCTGATGATCTATGGCGGCTCGATTCAACCGGGGCGTTACGGCGATCTCGATGTCACTATCCAGGAAGTGTTCGAAGCCGTTGGCGCGCAGGCCGCCGGGAAGATGAACCTCGAAGACTTGAAGCGTCTCGAGAACGTGGCGTGTCCGGGCGTCGGCGCGTGTGGCGGCCAATTCACCGCCAACACTATGGCAACCGCTGCCGAGATGCTCGGAATCTCGCCGGCGGGCGCGAACAGCGTGCCCGCTACCGATCCGAAAAAGGCCGAGAGCGCTTTCCGCGCCGGTGAGCGCGTGATGGAACTGCTGCGGAACGATCTGCGCCCGAGCCGAATCATCACCAGGAAGTCGCTCGAGAACGCGATCGCCTCGGTCGCGATGACTGGCGGCTCGACCAACGCGGTGCTGCATCTGCTCGCGATCGCGCACGAAGCGGGAGTGGAACTCGGCATCGACGACTTCGATCGGATCAGCTCGCGCACGCCGCTGCTCGCCGACCTCAAGCCCGGGGGCCGCTTCGTCGCGACCGACATGTATCGCGCCGGCGGAATCGCGCTCATCGCGAAGCGCCTCAAGGAAGCGGGCCTGCTGCATGCCGGCGAGATGACGGTCAGCGGCCGCACGATCGGCGAGGAAGCCGACGCCGCATCGGAGACGCCGGGACAGGAAGTCGTCCGCGCGCTCAAAAATCCGCTCAAGGAAACCGGCGGGCTCGTCATCCTGAAGGGTAATCTCGCGCCCGAAGGCTGCGTGGTGAAAGTGGCCGGCCACGAGATGAAGCAGTTCCGCGGACCGGCGCGCGTCTTCGACTCCGAGGACGACGCGTTCAAGTCGGTGTCGGCGCGCAAGATCAAGGCCGGCGACGTGGTCGTAATCCGCTACGAAGGACCGAAGGGCGCGCCCGGGATGCCGGAGATGCTCGGCGTCACCGCGGCGTTGGTCGGCGAGGGGCTCGGCGAGGCGGTGGCGCTGATAACCGACGGTCGCTTCTCCGGTGCGACGCACGGACTGATGGCGGGGCATATCGCGCCGGAAGCGGCGGTCGGCGGACCGATTGCGGCGCTTCGCGACGGCGACATCGTCTCGTTCGACGTCGACAAGCGCCGCCTCGACGTGGAGCTCGACGATGCCGAGATCGCGCGCCGGCTCAAGGAGTGGCGCAAACCCAAGCCGCACTACGCTAGCGGCGTGATGGCGAAATATGCGCTGCTCGTCTCGTCGGCGTCGCGCGGCGCGGTCACGAACTAGCGCGCGGCGACGATCCAGGAACAGATGAAGCGTTTCACAGCGGTGACGATCGCGCTCGCGGCCGTGCTCGCCGCAGCTCTGCCGGCATTTGCGCAGGATGACTGGCAGGTGATCGAGCGCCACGATAACACCGGAGCCTCAGGCGCCGGCGCCAAAGTTCCGCAGCCGAAAGCTGACGCGAAACTGGTAGTCGCATGCGGCGAGAATGCGCATCCCGCGACCGAGCCGTACAAATCGATCGTGTCGCAGCTCAACGATCTGTACGGCACCAGCTTTCCCGTCTATGAATCGGTGCGCGTGATGTCGCCGCATGCCAGCTCGGGCGGATGCATCTTCTACAATCGCGACTTTCTTGCTTCGCTGATGGGCAACTGGATGAAAATCGACGACCCTTCGGCGGCGCAACCGATGCTCTACGCGATCTTCGCGCATGAGCTCGGTCATCTTAGTCACGACGATTTCAGTTCGCGCAATCAGGGCGGGCCGCCCAAGAACCGGGAACTCGCCGCCGATCAGTTCGCGGGCTATACCGTCGAGCGCCTCGGAGTGCGGAGACTCGACCCCGACGAAGTGACGAAGTACTACCAACTCACCGGCGACGATTTCACCGGAGGCGCGTCCGGTCACGGTACCGGCGACGAGCGCACCAACGCGTTCCTCGACGGATGGCATCGCGCTGAAGTCGGGTTGCCCGAGTCGTCCGGGCGTCCAGCCGGCGGGATGGGCGAGCCGTAGCGCCGCAGTGGCGCCGCGCTTTGCGCCGCCGCAATGTGCGGTTGATTGCGAGCGCGCGCGCCGCGGGCGATAATCTGCTCTTGACCGTCAGCTCATGAGTGCCTCATCTCTGATCGACCCGCGGATTGACTCGTCTGCCGCGCGCGCTGTGGAACTGGGCGCGGCACGGCCGCCGGCGCTCGAAGCAACCGCGTTATCGCACCGCTACGGCGATCGCACGGCGCTCGACGAAATCAGTTTCTCGATCGCTTGCGGCGAGATCTTCGGGTTTCTGGGACCCAACGGCGGCGGCAAGACGACGCTGTTCAAGGTACTGTCGACGCTCGCGCCGATTCAGTCGGGAAGCGCGCGGATGCTCGGACATGATCTCGCCGGCGAGACGATCGCGGTGCGCCGCCGCCTCGGCGTCGTCTTCCAGCACCCAAGCCTCGACGGCAAACTCACCGTCGTCGAGAACCTTGCCGCCCACGGACATCTCTTTGGAATGACCGGACGGCGGCTCCGGGAGCGCAGCGCAGCGATGCTCGAGCGGCTTGGGCTCGGCGACCGCGCGCATGACCTGGTCGAGACGCTCTCGGGCGGGCTCGCGCGCCGCGTCGAACTGGCGAAGGCTCTGTTGCACGCACCCGAGCTGTTGCTGCTCGACGAACCGAGCACGGGGCTGGACCCCGCGGCGCGGCGCGAGTTCTCCAACTACCTGGCGCATCTGCGCGAGCGCGAGGGCACCACCGTCGTGCTGACCACGCATTACATGGAAGAGGCGGAACGCTGCGACCGGATTGGTCTCCTGCACAAAGGAAAACTGGTCGCGGTGGCACCGCCCGGCGAACTCAAGGCGCGCGTCGGCGGCGACGTCGTGGTGATCCACGCGAGCGCGCCCGAACTTTTGCAGCGCAAGATGCTCCAGCGGCTCAAGCTCCCGAGCCGGCTGGTCGACGGCACGCTCCGGCTGGAACGCCCGCGCGGTCACGAGATCGTGCGCGAGGTCGTCGAGGCGTTCGGCGACGAGATCGATTCGGTTTCGTTCGGCAAGCCAACGCTCGAGGACGCGTTCGTCCATCTCACCGGTCATCAGTTCTTCGCCGACCCGGCGCCCAATTCCGCAACCGGCGAGGCATCGGAGTAGGCGCCGCGATGCGCGAGCGAATCCTGCAAGCCGGCACGCTCTGGATGCGCGAGATCACGCGGTTTCGCCGCCAGCGCAGCCGCGTGACCGGCGCGCTGTTGCAGCCGCTGGTGTTCTGGCTGCTGCTCGGATTTGGGCTGCGGGCGTCATTTCGGCCAAGCGGCATGCCGGCGGGAATCAATTACGCTGAGTACTTCTATCCCGGCGTGATCGTGCTGGTGCTGCTGTTCACTGCGATCTTCGCGACCATCTCGACCGTCGAGGACCGCAACGAGGGCTTCCTGCAAGGCGTGCTGGTCGCACCGATCTCGCGCGTGACAGTGGTGATGGGCCAAGCGCTCGGCGGGACGACGCTCGCGCTGGTGCAGGGAATTATTTTCCTGGTGCTGGCGCCGTTGGCCGGGATTCATCTGAGCCTGCCCGCGATTCTCGTCTCGGCCGCGATGATGACGATAATCGCGTTCTCGCTAACCAGCATCGGGTTGGTTATCGCGTGGCGAATCGAATCGACACAGGGCTTTCACGCGATCATGAACCTGATCCTGATTCCCATCTGGTTGTTGTCGGGCGCATTTTTTCCCGCCGACGGTGCACCGGCAGTGCTGGCGTGGATCATGCGCTTGAATCCGCTCACCTACGGAATGGCGGCACTGCGCAAGGGATTGTATCTCGCCGAACCGGCGGCGCTGGGCGCGGGCCCGGGACTTCGCTTCTCGATCATCGTCTCGATTGCGTTCGCGATTGCCGCGTTCGCGCTGGCCTCGCGTGTCGCCCGGCGCGCCGCCGCGGCCTAGCGGAAATCAAAGCGGATCGAAGTACGGCTCGATTCTGCGTTCGAAGTGGAACTCACGCGCGAGGGTAATCCACTTGCGATCGATTCCGTGCAGTGGCCGCGGCAGCGCGTCGAGCGCGAAGAAGCCCGCGTCGATCGCTTCGAGCGGATTCGGTTTCAATTCGCCGCCGACGATCCGGCAGTAGAAAAGCAGCGTATAGATGTGCCGCGCCGGCGAGTTCAGCTTCTTGCTGTCGATCACCCCCATCAATCGCTCCGGCCTGACGACCAGGCCAGTCTCCTCGAGCGCTTCCTTCGCGATGTTCTCGGCCGGCGAGAGTCCGACGTCGCAGAATCCGGTCGGATACCACCAGCGCCCAGTCGGCCGCTTGATCATCAGGACTTGGCCATCATCGTTGAAAACGATCACGCCGCATCCGACCGCCACCGTGACGTAGCCCTCGTAGCCGCTTACCACCTCGTCGCGCCATCGCCGCCGCAATTGCTCGGCCTTGTCAACCTGGTCGCCCTCGTCCTGGTTCGAGTCTTCGAGTACCGCGCGCATCCGCGCCGCCTCCTTGAGCAGCTCTTCGTAACGCTCGCAGTCGTAGCCGTCAGGTTTGAAGGCGAGACCGGTCTTCGCGACGGCGGCAATTCGTTCGACGAAGCGTGCAAGCTCGGCGAGCAGGTCGGTTTGCGGCATCGATGGTTCCCCGGTGGTCGATTCGGCCGCGTCCCAGTCTAGCCGTCGTGGTAGATTGACGCAGCCTCGCGCGCGAGGCAGCCGCGCGCCGCGAGTTCGAGTTGTCGACGATGAAGCTGATATTGAGCCGCAAGGGATTTGACGCGAAGTACGGCGGAAGCGCCAGTCCGATTTTCGAAGACGAGTCGATGCTCTCGCTACCGATTCCCCGGCCGTCGCACCTCAGTTACGCGGCGATTCGCTACCGCGGCGCGTCGCTTGCGGCCGACGTGACCAGCCTCTCGCGCGGCCGGATAGGCGGCGCCGCCACGGCCCATCTCGATCCCGATTTGCGGCGCGAGGCGATTGTGCGCGCGCGCCGATGGCGTCCGATCTTCGGACAGGCCGGCGCCGCGCAGAGCCATCTCGCGAATTGCGGCGTGGGTCCCGGCGACCTATTCCTGTTTTTCGGATGGTTCCGGCGAGTCGAACGCGCGGGCGGCAAGTTGCGCTACGTTCGCGGTGCGCCGGACCTGCACGTGGTCTTCGGATGGATGCAAATTGGTGAGTTGCATCCGGTCACACAAAAACTCGCGGAGGAGATGCCGTGGGCCGCGTATCATCCGCATCTGAGCGACGGGTGGGATCTAAAAAACAATACGATCTATGTCGCGAGCGAACGCCTGTCGACGCTCGGGCTCGAGATTCCCGGCGCGGGCGCGTTCGAGTGCTTTCGCCCCGAACTGTGCCTGACGCATACCGAGCCGTATCGCGGCCGATCGACGTGGCGCCTGCCGCGATGGTTCCGGTACCCGCGCGGCGCGGCGCTCTCTCGACACGGCGCTGCCGAGCGATGGCGCGGCCGGCGCGATCACGTCGAGTTGCGCACCGTCCCCATCGGCCAGGAGTTCGTCCTCGACCTCGATCTGCGTGAGTATCCGCAGGCGCGAGAATGGCTGACGCATCTGATCGCCGGCGCTGACGCGACCGCTGCCGCGGAAGCAACCGACGCATCGACCGCACCGAAATCGTCGCGGCGGAAAATCTGCTAACAGTCGAGTGGGTCCGAAATCCGATGCCTTGAAATTCGTTACTTCTTCCTGGTGCGATCGGCGGTGCGATAATCCTGGAACTTTGAGTCGCGCTCGTCGAGCGCCTTGGTCACGTTCTCGCGCAGCTTTTTCATATAGTCGCGCGAGGACTGCTGATAGAAGCCGAGCGCCTGGATTTCGGTGCCGGCGCGAATCGCCGCGCGCATCCCCATGATCTCCATCGCACGATGCACCACGCGCTTGTTGAGGGCCTGCAGGTCGCGAGGGATTTTCGCGACCCTGCGCGCGACGCCGAGCACCGCCTCCTCGAGCTGGTCGGCGGGGAACGCGCGATTTGCATAGCCCATCTGCGCCGCCTCGATTCCGCTGATCGAGTCGCCGGTCAGCATCATCTCCATCGCATTGCGCATTCCCATCAGCCACGGATGGTACGCGCAGTCGGGCGACGACATCGAGCGCACCGGCGGGTAGCCGACTTGCGCGTCCTCGGCGCAGTAGACCAGGTCGCACGCAGTCGCGAGCTCGCTGCCGCCGGCGAGACAATAGCCATGAACCTGTGTAATCACGGGCGTCGCCATGTCCCACATCTCGAACCATCCGTCGACCAGATGCCGCGGCCAGGTGCCCTCGCCCGGCGAGATGTGACGCGGGAGCGGCTCGCCGGGGTTTTGCGAAAGGTCGTAGCCGGCGCTGAAGCACTTGCCGTTGCCCTTGATGATGATCGCGCCGATCGATGCATCGAGATCGGCCTTGCGCAGCGCATCGAAAAGCTCAGTGCGGAGCGCATTGGAAAGTGCGTTGCGCTTCTCCGGCCGGTTGAGGGCGATTCGGCGCACGCCGGGCTCGGGATCTTCGACGACGATGAACTTGTACTCACTCATTTGATTGCCTCCGGATTTTCGTATCGCGACAATGCAGGGTCGGCGAACGACGCGCGTCGGAGAACGATGGCAAGAACCTGAGCTGTCTCACGCTGTTCGGCATCCCCATAACGGGACAGATTGCGCATTACGCCACGGGAAGCACTGGTGCCACCGCTCAGCGCGGCGAGGACGCGCACACCGCCCACGCGCCGTCGGCGAGCGCGGGCACCCGCTCGGTGAGCCCGGCGAACAACGGGTCGTCAGTCTGACCGCGCAGGTAGCGCGCATAGCTTCCTTCCATGATGATCGCGAGCTTGAAGATCGCGAACGCCTGGTAGAACGGGAAGTCGCGCATCGCGCGCCCGGTCGCCGCCTCGTAGCGCGCGATCATCTCGCGCCGCGTGAGCCACCCCGGCTCCACCGGCATTGCGCTGACCGCACTGCCGCGCGCTCTATCCTCTGCGTCGGGCCAGTAGCTGAGCATCCAGCCCAGGTCCGCGAGCGGATCTCCAATCGTCGACATCTCCCAGTCGAGCACCGCGATCACTCTGGGCGCTTGCGCGTTCCACATCACGTTGTCGAGCTTGAAGTCGCCGTGGACGATCGTCGGCGCGGGCGAGACTGGGATATGTGTCTCCAGCCATTCTTTCACTTTCGCCATCACGGGCAACGGGCGCGTATACGGTAGCGTGCGATCGAGCTGATCGACCCAGCGTTTCAGTTGGCGCTCGAGATACCCGTCGGGACGGCCGAAGCCCTCCAGGCCCACGGCGCGCCAATCGACCGTCTGCAGAGCGGCCAGCAAATCGACCATCTTTTCGCTGACTGTCCGGCGAATCTCCGGCGACGTCGCGAAGCTCTTGCCGTCAGCGCGGATCACGTCGCCGCGCATGTACTCCATCAGATAGAACGGCGCGCCGATGTAGGCCGGATCGTCGCACGCGGCGTAGACGCGAGGCACCGGCACGGGAGTGTCCTGCAGAGCCATCAGCACGCGATATTCGCGCATGACGTCGTGAGCGGTCGGCAGCAGCGGGCCGCGCGGCGGGCGCCGCAACGCCCACGACTTGCCGTCAAAATGAACCAGATGGACCTCGTTCGAATGGCCGAACGAAATGTTTTCGCTGCTGAGCGCGCGCGTGTCGCCGAGCTTGCGCTCGTTGAAAAAGCGGTGGAGGCCGGCAAGATCGACAGTTGCGTTGGGACCGGTTTTTTCTTGGCTTGGATCACTCATCGACGCGTACTGTTTTACGGATCGGCGCGCACGTCAAGCGAAGCTGACGGCTTGAAATCGGAGAGCGCGCCCGCAACAGGCGGTGTGCTCGGGACAGAAAAGATTGAGTTCTCGATCCAGTTCGGGGTCAGGCGGGGAAATACTGGTGCGGGCGAATCAGGAAGAACCCGAAGCAGACAACTAGCGCCGCTCGCTGGAATCATCATGCGGCGGCGGATTTTTCGCGCCCTCGGCGCTGCGTTGCCCGCTCCGGCACTCTTCCGCCCCTCTCTAGGACGCGCTCGCTCGCGCCTAATCTACCATCTACATCTTGTAGATAAATAAGTCAAGAGATTCTTGCGCTTGACGCGGTATCGGTGAGCAAAGCCCGCACCGCCAACCGAACGCGCGCCGGCGGAGAACCGTCTTGCGCGTTGCAAGCGCGCGCCTGTACAAACATCTGCGATGAATGCCGCGGCGCCAAGGGGGAGGCGGGGACCGATGCGTGCGATGCTCAAGCTCGCTCGTCCCTACCAGTGGATCAAGAACGGGCTGGTGCTCGCGGCGCTGGTGTTCAGCCATCGCTTGTTCGTCGCGCACGATTTCGCGCTTGCGATCATCGCGCTGGTCGCGTTCTGCGCGCTATCCAGCGCGGGCTACGTGCTGAACGACATCTCCGATCGCGAGGCGGACCGGCTCAACCCGGAGAAGCGCGACCGGCCGCTGGCGCGCGGCGATCTGAGCGTAGGGACGGCGGTCGCGATGGCGGTGGTGCTGGGTGCGATCGCGTTTGCGCTGAGCGCCGCGCTGGGGTTGGCGTTCGTCGGAATCGCGGCGTTGTATGCGGCTATCCAGTTCGGCTACTCGCTCTACGCGAAGCGAATCGTGGTGGCCGACGTGATAACGGTCGCGATCGGTTTTGTGCTGCGCGCGTATGCGGGCGGAGTCGCGATCGACGCCGAGGTCTCGCCGTGGCTGATCTTCATCACCTTCGTGCTGGCACTGCTCCTGGTGCTGGCGCGCCGGCGCCACGAGCTGATCGCGCTGGGCGACGGCGCCGGTGCGCATCGCAGCGCGCTCGGGCAATACAGCGTCAGGCTGATCGACCAGATGATCTCGATCGTCGCGGGCGCGACGCTGGTCAGCTACATGATCTACACGGCATCGGCCGAGGTCGAGGTAAAGCTGGGCACCTCGCATCTGTATCTGACGGTGCCGTTCGTAGCGTTCGGAATCCTGCGCTACCTGTATCTGATCGACGAGCACAACGAGGGCGGCGATCCGGCGCGTCTGCTGCTGAGCGATCGACAGCTTCTGGCCGCAGTGGTGCTGTGGATCGCTACTGACATCGCGCTTCTTTATTTCTAATGCTTCGCGATTTCTGATGCGGCGCGGGCGCTTCGGCAGCGCTGAAAAATCGCGAACTAGTATCTCGGAAGGACGCCGGTCGGCTGCCCGGCGAGGCCCATCTGCTGGAATGGATTGCGGCCGAACGGAGTCTGGCCGACCGAGCCGAGGCCACCGAGGGTGAGCTGGAACTGGAACTGGACCTCGTCGGGATTGTACGACTGAGTCAGGCCGAAGTCGGCCGCCCAGCAGTCGCAGCTCGATTTGAGCCGCACTCCGTACTCAGCTTCAAGCAGCTGGGAAGAAGCGAAGTCGTAGCTGGGCGCGACATACACGCCCACCTGATCGAGCACGTCGGTGTAAGCGCGCAGCGACATGAACTGGCTGCCGTTTTTGGTGGTGCTTTTCTGAACGGCGTCGTTGGGGCCTACGTAGCTGTACGCCATCTGCAGGAACGAGCCTGCAACCGCCCTGCCCATGAAGAGCTTCGACTTGGTGTCGGACCACGGCGGCTGAAAGTTCAGCGACACGCTCGCAAGGCTGATGCCGCCGCGGGTGTTCGGCGCCGAGCTGGAACTGGGATTGTAGTCGAGCTGGGCGCCAAGCGATGCGATCTTGGTCGGATAGACGTTCAGCAATCCCTCGATATCGGAAATCTGCGATCCGTTGAGCGCGACCGCGTGGCTGGTGTCGTACGCCTGCTGCAGCGTGAGCTGCGCCAGCTCCTGGACCTCATTGCCGTTGCTGTAGGTCGTCGCGCCGGTGGGAGCGAGCGCCCCTCCCGGCTCGCTCTGGCCATTATACGGACCGATGGCAGAATCGGGCGCGTTCTCCGACATCGGAGGCGGCGCGCTCGCATTCTCTTCCGCTTCCTGTCCGCTCGGCTCGAAGGAGTTCTCGTCCTCCTCCGGCTCCTGGCGGCTCATGCGCGCGAACAAGCGCGTGGTGACGCCATAAGTAACCAGACTCCGCGAATTGATGCGGTCGGTCTGGTCGAACAGCGGCAGGCTTCCCTGGTTAATGCGCGGAACGAACGCATAGTTCGCAAATGGTTCGATAGTGTTCTTGAGCTTCTCGATACTGCCCCAGTTCACGTCCCAGACGCGATCGACGATGGTGGAGATTCCCGCTTGCGCATAGGGAACCGTGCTGCCCTGGATTCTGTCGTGGTTGGTGTCCGGGCCGAGCGAGAGGGCGTTGTTGTACAGCAACATGTTGCATGGTTTGCCGCCCTTGCACGTGGAGGTGAAGGTTCCGACCGGCGTGACAACAACGTCGGAGCCCGAGGTATCGTAGCCGCTCGCGTAGCTGCCTGCGGCAAAGTAGCCGTAAGCATAGTCGCCGAATCGCCACGGCACCGTCACCTTGGGGTTCGCGGTCATGCGCAGGCCGTCGACGCCCTGGTAGCGGTAGAAATCGACCGCCTCGGCGTTGTAGTCGAGGAACGCAAAATTGTTCAGTAGTTCGGTGCGGCCGTTGATCGTAAGATCGGGCAGCCGCTGCAGCGCGAAACTCTGCGGCTGGATCAGATCCTGGTTCCAGACGCCTCCCAGCTGCGCGTAGCCGTTTTCATATTCGTCGAGCAACCCGAAATCCGCAGGCGCGTTGCGCAGCGAGCCGAAGTTGCTCCCAAATCCGCGCGACAATGTCCACACGTCCATCTCGCGCAGATAGAGACTGTCGCTCACCGACACCGCGTCGCCGTAGATCATCAGGTCGGGCGTGAGATGCTGGCGCATCATGCCTATCAGGCCATAGCGATCTACCGGGATGTGGGGGTCGGCGATCTGATTGTCGACGATGTCGCCTTCGCGGTTCGACGCGGAACGGATCGACTCGTCATAGAAAGCGGCGTCCGTCCACAGGTAGTCGTCCGGGCCATTGGTCAGCCGGTACTCGCCGAGTCCGCCGATTCGCTGCGAGGTCTCGACATCGGCCGCCACGGTCACATCAGAGCTCTTGTTGATGTCGATGTAGTATGGCTGCAGCCACTGGAAGCCGCGCAACCCCGACTCGCCCTCACGGCCGCTCAGGAAGCCGCTGTGACGATCAGTGGCTGCAGGAAACTCTGCCCACGGCAGCTTCAGGACCTGATAGCCAAGGATGTTCACCCCCGCGCCGCGCGCGACCCCGCTGCTGCCGACGTTCACGTCCATACTATCGGCAGTGACCGCCCAGTCGGGAGTGCCCTTGTCTCCGCAAGTCGTGAAAAAGCCGTGCTCGATGAGGTAGTGCTGGCCTTCCTGCTTGGTGATCTTCTTGCCCTCGAGATGGTAGGTGTCTTTCTTGGCAACGACTTTGGCGTCCCACAGCTCGAGGGTTTCCGTCACGATGTTGATCTTGGCCTCGCTCGCCCACAGCTCCAGCTCAGGATCGATAAGATGGACGTGGCCGACCGCGTGCGCCGAGCGCTGATCGCGCATCACCTGGATCTCGTCGGCCTTGAGTATGGTGGGACCCTGGGTCATGACCGCATCGCCGCGCACGATATAGGTGTCGGTCTTGGAATCGTAAATCGTTTCCTTGCCGGTGACGTTGACGGGCTCTTCGTGCTCCGCGTGGACCGAGGGCGGCAGCAAGGGCCCCTTTTGCTGCTGCTGGGCGCACCAGGCGGACGCGGCGGCGCCTAGACAGAACATCGCGGCGATTATGCCGAGCGTTAACGATTTAATCGCGTGCTTCAGGAAACAAACCTGTGCGCCCATCGCGGGCCAAAAAGTACGCGTATACTTCGCCGATAAGATACACCGATCCGGTCACCAGCACCACGTCTTGAGGGCCGCTTTCCGCAATCACCCGCTCGACCGCGCGCGCCGGATCGCGCTCGACCCGTGCCGGCACGTGCGGGGCAAATTCCGCGAGCAGGCTTTCCGGCTCGAGTGGGCGCTTGGGCTGGGCGCGCGTCAGCGTCACGTCGCGGATGCGCGGCGCCAGCATCGCGGCCATCTTCTGCCACTCCTTGGTGGCCTGGCATCCAAACACCAGGCGCGGCTTGACCATCGGCCCCAGCTCGACCTCGAGCGTCTCCAGCAGCGCCGCGATGCTGAGCTCGTTGTGCGCGCAATCGAGAATCACCAGCGGCTGCTTCGACACCACGTCGAAGCGGCCCGGCCAGTACACCTCGCTGAGGCCTCGGCGAATCGCATCCTCACCGATCGCGATGCCCTGCGCGCGCATCGCCTCGAGCGTGGCGAGCGCGATGGCGGCGTTCTCGTGCTGGAACGGCCCCGCCAGCCCGAGCTCGACGTCGTGAAGCTCCATGCCGAGGCCGCGATAGTCGAGCCGATGCGCCGGGGCGTGCGAGCGGTAGGAAAAGTCGCGATCGATTAGGCGCACCGCACTCTGGCGCTGCGCCGCAATCGAGGTGAGCGTCACGCGCGCGTCGGGCTCGCGCGCTCCGATCACGACCGGCACCCCGGGCTTGATGATTCCGCCCTTCTCGCCGGCGATCGATGTTATCGTGTAGCCCAGGTACTCCATGTGGTCGAAGCCGATCGGCGTTATCACGCTGAGCATCGGCGTGATCACGTTGGTCGAGTCGAGCCGGCCGCCGAGTCCGACTTCGATAACCGCGAGGTCGACGCCCTCCTCGGCGAAGTAGAGGAACATCATCGCGACCGTAAACTCGAAGAAAGTGAGCGCGAGGCCGGCGCGATCGTAAAGGTCGCGGAGCCGCTCGATGTACGCGAACATCTGCTCGGCCGGCATTTCGACGCCGTCGATTCGCGTGCGCTCCGAGAGATGCACCAAGTGCGGGCTGGTATACAGACCGCATCGATAGCCCGCCGCGCGGAGGCAGCTATCAAGCATCGCAGCGACCGACCCCTTACCCTTGGTGCCCGCGATATGAACCGCGCGCAACTTGCGCTGCGGGTTGCCGATCAACGCGAGAGCCGCCTCGGTCCGTTCCAGCTTGTAGATTTCGCCGCGCGTTTCGAGCGCGTAAAGCCAGTCGAGAGTCTTGGTGAGACGTTCCACTTCCATGCGGGAAAAAGTCTACCGGCGCGCGCGCGGTGTGGAAAGATTGGCGATCGGCCCGCGCTCTTCCTTCATTGCTTCTTGCGGCGGCGGCTGGGCGCAGGACGTCCCGCTTCGACGCGGCGCCGCGGCGGGACGGGAACTGGAGCGAGCATCGCGAGCAGCCTGCCGAGCGTGAACCTCATCTGATGGCGCGCGACGATCGCGTCGAGCATCCCATGCGCGAGCAGGAACTCCGACCGCTGGGGGTCCTCGGCCACTTGCTGATTGATAGTCTGCTCGACCACGCGCCGGCCGGCAAAGCGGAACAGCGCGCCCGGCTCCGCAAGGTTCAGGTCACCGAGCATCGCGAACGACGCCGCCACGCCACCGGTGGTCGGATCGGTGATCACGGAAATGTATGGCAGCCGCGCGTCGCGCAGCCGCGCGATCGCCGCCGACACCTTCGCCATCTGCATCAGCGACAGCGCGCCTTCCTGCATCCGCGCGCCCCCCGACGCGACGAAGACTATCGCGGGCAGCCTGCGCGCCACCGCCAGGTCGAACATCCGCGCGAGCTTCTCGCCCACCACGATTCCCATGCTGCCGGCCATGAACTCGAAATCCATCACGCCGAGCGCGACCGGCCGCTCCTCGATCTTCCCGACGCCGACCACCACCGCGTCATTGCGCCCGCTGTCGGCGCGCGCCTTTTCGATCCGCTTGGGGTAGCTCCTCAGATCGACGAAGTTGAGCGGGTCGCCGATTGCAAGCTCCGCAAACATCTCCTGCCAGGTGCCGCGGTCGAGCGTGATGCCGATCCGCTGGTAGACCGTGATCCGCTGATGATGCCCGCACTTCGGACAGACGTTGAGGTTGCGCTCCACTTCCTTGCGGAACGAAATTTCCTTGCAGCTCGTGCACTTCGACCAGATGTCGGCCTCGGGCCCAGGGGCCGGACGGTCGCCCGGACGGTCGGTGGGTTCGCGTTGTTCGCGCTCAGCCATAGATCTTCACGACGCCTACTTCGTTGACACCGCTGCCGATTCGCCGGCGCGCGCCGCGCGCATCGCGGCTTTCATCGCCTCGACCATGCTACCGACTGATTCGACCACGTCGCCAGTTTTGAGATGTGATTCGATCATCAGCGAGATAGCGCTACCGACCACGACCGCATCGGCGAAGCGTGCGACGCTTGCCGCCTGCTCGGGAGTCGAGATGCCGAAGCCCACGCCTATCGGCAGCTCGGTCACCGTGCGAAGCTCGCGGACCTTCGCGCCGACGTCGACACCGACGTGGTCGCGCGCGCCGGTCACTCCGGTCACCGCGACGTAGTAGAGGAAACCGCTCGCCTGCTGTGCGATTCGGCGGCTGCGCTCGATAGGCGTGGTCGGCGCGAGCAGATAAATAATGTCGATGCCGTTGGCGCGCGCGGGCCGCTTCAGCTCCGCGCTCTCCTCCGGCGGCAAATCGACCGCGAGAATTCCGTCGATACCGGCGCGCGCCGCGTCGGCGCACAGCCGCTCGCATCCGTAGTGGAGAATCGGGTTGTAGTAGCCGAACAAGATGATCGGGATTTGGGTTTCCTCGCGCAGCTCCCCCACCATCGCGAGGATCGCCGCGAGCGATGCGCCCGCGCCGAGTCCGCGCCCGTACGCGCGCTGGTTCGCCGGCCCGTCCGCCATCGGATCCGAGAACGGAACGCCCAGCTCGATAAGATCCGCGCCGCGCGCTTCGAGCTCGAGCACCAGGCGCCGCGTCGTATCGAGATCGGGATCGCCGGCGACGATAAACGGGATCAGCGCGGCTTCGTCGCGCGCGCGAAGCTCACGAAATTTAGCGGCGATTCGTCGACGCGATCCCATTGCGAAATCCTCAGAACGTGACGCCCAATGCTTGCGCGACGGTATGCATGTCCTTGTCGCCGCGTCCGGACAGGTTGACGATCATGATCTGTTCCTTCGCCAGCGTCGGCGCGAGCTTAACCGCCGCCGCGATCGCGTGCGCGCTTTCGAGCGCCGGAATTATTCCCTCGCTCTCCGACAGCGTCCGGAACGCCTCCAGCGCCTCCACGTCGGTGACCGCGGTGTAGTCGGCACGGCCGGTCTCCTTCAGATAGCTGAGCTCGGGCCCGACGCCGGGATAGTCGAGGCCCGCTGCGATGGAATGGGTCTCGCGAATCTGCCCGAGCTCGTCCTGCAGCAGGTAGCTGCGATTTCCGTGCAGCACGCCGACCGTGCCGAGCGACAGCGTCGCGGCGTGGCTCGAGCCGCCAAGTCCCAGCCCGCCCGCCTCGACGCAGATCATGCGCACGTCCTTGTCCTTGATGAACGGATAGAAAAGTCCGATCGCGTTGGAGCCACCGTTGACGCACGCGACCAGCACGTCGGGCAGGCGTCCCTCGTGCTTGACGATCTGGCCGCGCGCCTCGCGCCCGATAACCGACTGGAAGTCGCGCACGATCATCGGATACGGATGCGGTCCCGCGGTCGAGCCGACCAGGTAGTAGGTGGTGCGCACCGTCGCGGTCCAATCGCGCAGCGCCTCGTTGAGCGCGTCCTTGAGGCTCTTGCTTCCGGAATCGACCGCGGTGACTTTCGCGCCCAGCAGTTTCATGCGGAACACGTTGAGCGATTGCCGCTCGATATCGACCGTGCCCATAAACACTTCGCACTCGCGCCGGAGCAGCGCCGCCATCGTCGCGCTCGCGACGCCATGCTGTCCCGCGCCGGTCTCGGCAGTGATTCGATCCTTGCCCATCCGGACCGCGAGCAGCGCCTGGCCGAGCGCGTTGTTCGCCTTGTGCGCGCCGGTGTGGCAGAGGTCCTCGCGTTTCAGATAAATTTTCGCGCCGCCGAGCTTGGCGGTGAGATTCGCGGCGAAGTAAAGCGGCGTCGGCCGGCCGACGTACTCGCGCGAGCGATGCTCCAGCTCTTTGCGAAATTTCGGATCGCGGCGCGCATCCTTATATGCCTGCTCCAGCTCGAACAGCGCCGGCATCAGCGTCTCAGCGACGTAGCGGCCGCCGAACAGGCCGAAATGGCCGTGGCTATCGGGAAGACTTCGCATTCGCGATGAAGCTCCTGAGTTTCTGATGATCCTTCACTCCCGGCGCGGACTCAACGCCGCTGGCCACGTCGACGGCGTAGGGCTTGAGCGCGGCAGCGGCGGCGACGTTGCCGGGTGTCAGCCCGCCCGCGATAAAGACGCGGCTCAAGTCTGCGCCCACCAGAGAGTCGAGCGGACGCGCAACTCCGGTTCCCCCGTGAAGGCCGGGATGAAACGTATCGAGCAGCAGGTAGTCCGCACGCCTGCGATCTGCCGCCGGCACCGACTCGCCCGGCTTCAACTGAAGCGCGTGAATCACCGGAATCGGCCATCCGGCGAGCGCGCCCTGCGCATCGTCGTCGACCTGAAGCTGAATCATGTCGAGGCCGACCTCTCGCACGCGGTCATCTATATAGTCGCGCTCGGCGTTCACGAACACGCCGACACAACACGCGCGGCCTGACACAGCGTCGCGAATCGCGCGCGCAGTGGCGATGCTCAAATATCGCGGGCTCGGCGCATAAAAGTTAAGCCCGATCAGATCGGCGCCCGCCTCGACCGCAGCCTGCGCATCTTCGACCCGCGTGACGCCGCAAATTTTCACGCAAACTCCCACCGGCCTACTTGCGCTCCTCCTCCTTCAACGGCGGGGCCGGCTCGCGCCCGAGCGCGCCTGCAAGTTCCGCCAGCTTCGCGCGCGGCGCGCCGCCTCGGAGCAGGCTCTCGCCAATCAGGAACGCGCGCGCGCCGGCCTTGTCGAGTCGCTGAATATCGGCGGGCGAATCGATTCCGCTCTCCGCAACGATCAGCGCATCGCCGCGGTAGCCCGCGAGGATGCGCTCGCTCACCGCGATATCGGTCACGAAGGTATGCAGGTCGCGGTTGTTGATGCCGATAAGCGGGCTACCGGTCGACTCGGCAACGCGCAGCTCTCCGGGATTGTGAACTTCGATCAGCGCCGCCATTTTGAGTTCGCGCGCCAGCGCGGCGAGCGAGCGCAATTGCCCCTCTTTCAGCATCGCGGCGATCAACAGGATACAATCGGCGCCCGCCGCGCGCGCCTCGTAGAGCTGATAGGGGTCGAAGAAAAAATCCTTGCGCAGAATCGGAATCTCGACCGCGCCGCGTACCGCGCGCAGATCATCAAGGGTGCCTTTGAAATGGCGATCGGTAAGCACCGAGATCGCGGCGGCGCCCGCATCCGCGTATTCGCGAGCGACCGCGGCGGGGTCGAGGCCCGGCATGATATCGCCTTTGCTCGGCGAGGCGCGTTTTATCTCGGCGATAATCGCTGGACGCCGCGCGCGAATCGCCGCGACGAAGTCGCGCGGCGCGGGCGCGCGCGTCGCCGCCGCGGCGACCGCCTCCGGCGCGACGCGGCCGCGCGCCTCGCGCACCTCGACTCGCTTGGCCGCGAATATTTCCTCGAGTATCGAACTCATCGCGAAACCCTCGCCGCAGCTTCCGGCGAAATTCCCGAACTCGCGCGGCGCAGCTCCTCGATCGTCTCGAGCGCGCGGCCCGAGTTGATTATTTCGCGCGCGCGCGCGACTCCGTCCGTGAGCGATCCGGCTCCGCCACCGACGTAAATCGCGGCGCCGCCGTTGAGCGCGAGCACATCTTGAGCCGCACCCCGGCCGCCGGCAAGCGCGCCACGCAGCATCGCGATCGCGCTCTCCGCGTCGCCGGCCGCGAGCGCGCCCGGAGCGGCGCGGCTGATCTCAAAGTCTTCGGGCGCGATCTCGTACTCGCGAATCGCATGGCCCGAATCAATCTCGGCAGATCTAATCTCGACGACTTGGGTCGGCGCGCTGATCGAAATCTCGTCGAGTCCGTCGCGGCCATGCACCGCCATCGCATGCTCGAAGCCGAGCGCCGCCATCGCCTCGCCCATCGGGCGCAGCAGCTTGGCGTCGGCGACCCCAAGCAACGCGCGCCGCGGCCGCGCCGGGTTCGCAAGGGGCGCGACCAGGTTGAACAGGGTGCGCACGCCGAGCGCGCGCCGCAGCGCTCCGAGCCGCGCGAGCACCGGATGGTACGCGGGCGCAAAGATGAAACAGATTCCCGCGTCGCGAAGGCAGCGCGCGAGCCCCTCAGGGTCGAGATCGATCTTGATTCCCATCCGCTCGAACGCGTCCGCCGCACCGACCCTTCCGGTCACCGCGCGATTGCCATGCTTGGCGACCGCGACGCCGGCGGCTGCCGCGACGAGCGCGGCGCCGGTCGAAATGTTGAAGGTGCCGGCGCCGTCGCCGCCGGTTCCGACCACGTCGAGGACGTTGCCGCCGAGCAGATCCAGTGGACGGGCGCGGCGGCGCATCGCGCGCGCGCCGCCGGTGAGTTCTCCCTCCGATTCCCCTTTGAGCTTCAGCGCGACCAGGAAGCCGGCGACCAGGGCCTCGGGTGCGTCACCGTCGAGGATTTCGCCGAGCGCGCGCTCGGCTTCGTCAGCGTCGAGCGAGCGCCCCGCGAGCACGGCATCGAACGCCTGCTGAAGGACCGTCGTCATGGTCAGCTTGCGGCCGCCCGGTCGAGAAAGTTTTTCAGCAGATGCTTGCCCTCGGTGGTCAGGATCGACTCGGGATGGAACTGCACGCCCTCAATCACGAACTCGCGATGGCGCAGCCCCATGACCTCGCCCTCGGCAGTGCTCGCGCTCACCTCGAGGCAGTCCGGGATCGATTTGGCGTCGACCAGCAGGGAGTGGTAGCGCATCGCCTCGAACGGACTCGGCAATCCCTGGTAAATCGTTTTGCGATCGTGAAGCACCGGCGAAGTCTTGCCGTGCATCAGGCGCCCGGCGCGGATCACCTTACCGCCGAACGCCGCGCCGATGCACTGATGGCCCAGGCACACGCCCAGGATCGGAACCTCGCCCGCCATCTCGCGCAGAATCGGCATCGAGACGCCCGACTCGGCGGGAGTGCCAGGTCCCGGCGAGATAACGATCGCGCCGGCTCCCAGAGCGCGCGCGCCCGTGACGTCGATCGCGTCGTTGCGCTTGACGATCACCTCGGCGCCGAGCTCGCCCAGATATTGAACCACGTTGTAGGTAAACGAATCGTAGTTGTCGATCATAAGCACTTTGATGGCTTTCGATTGTTTTGCTTCCATTGCCGCCTACCTCGCACTCTCGACAGTTTCGAACTCGCGCGCGGCCTGCAGCGCCCGCACCATCGCGCGCGCCTTGTTGACCGACTCCTCGAATTCAGCGCCGGGGTCGGAGTCGGCGACGATACCGCCGCCCGCCTGGATGAACACGCGGTTGCCCTTGATCAGCAGCGTGCGCAGCGCGATCGCCGTGTCGGTGTTGCCGCTGAAGCTGAAATATCCGACCGCGCCCGCGTAGACTCCGCGGCGGACCGATTCGAGCTCGTCGATTATTTCCATCGCGCGGATTTTCGGCGCGCCGGAAACCGTGCCCTGCGGGAAGGTGGCGCGGAACGCGTCGAACGCGTCGCATTCCTCGCGCAAAGTCCCGATCACATTCGACACGATATGCATCACGTGAGAATAGCGCTCGACCACCATCAGCTCGGTGACTTTGACCGAACCGATTTCGGAGACGCGTCCCACGTCATTGCGCCCGAGGTCGACCAGCATCACGTGTTCGGCGCGCTCTTTTGGATCGGCGAGCAATTCCTTCTCCAGCGCGCGATCCTCCGCCTCGGTGATGCCGCGGGGCCGGGTGCCCGCGATCGGCCGCAGCGTGACCTCCCGGCCCTCGACACGAACCATCACTTCCGGTGACGCGCCGACCAGGGTGAAATCGCCCAGCCGCAGGTAGAACATGTACGGCGACGGATTAATTGAGCGCAGGCTCCTGTAGATATTGAACGGATGCGCGGTGAGCGGCGCCTCGAAGCGCTGCGACGGCACGGTCTGGATGATGTCGCCGGCCGCGATGTACTCCTTCGCCGCCTCGACCATCGCCATGTAGCCCTCGCGCGTCACGTTGGACGCGATCGTCGCGTCGTTGGCGGCCAGCGTAACGCCCTCGAGCCGTGGCGGCACCGCGGGCTTCTTGAGGCGTTCGATAATTTCGTCGATCTTGATGCGCGCGCTGTTGTACGCGGCGCGCGTCGAGACGTACTCGGCGACCGGCACGTTGGCGATGATGCGGAGGGTCTGGCGCACGTTGTCGAACATCAGCATGGTGTCGGTGAACATCATGTAGAGGTCGGGCGTGCCGAGGTCGTCCTGCACGCTCTCCGGGATACGCTCGAAGCAGCGCACGATATCGTAGGCGAGAAAACCGACCGCGCCGCCGAAGAAACGCGGCATCCCGGCAATCTCGGGCGCGCGAAACCGTTTGACCTCCGCGGCGAGCTGATCGAACGCGTTGGTAATCGGGCGCGCCTCGACGCCGCGCCCTGGGCGGATGATGTCCATCCGGTTCTTGCGCGCGCGGATCACCATCGCGGGTTCCGAGCCGAGGAACGTGTAGCGTCCCCACTTCTCTCCGCCGCGCACGCTCTCGAGCAGAAAAGCGTAGTCGCCGCGCGCGACCTTCAGAAAGGCCGAGACCGGAGTTTCGAGATCGGCGTTCATCTCGCGGCTGACGGGAATCAGGTTGAACCCCTTCGCTGCAAAATCTTCAAATTCGCGTTCCGTCGGTGTCAGCATCGCTCCACTCTCCCCTTCTCAAGCGCCCGCGTCCGTCGCGGCTCCCCGTTTCCAAAAAAAGAAAAGGGCCGCTGGACTAACGCCCGCGGCCCTTGAAAATTCGGTTTTGTACTCGCTTACAAAACCGGCGCGCAGGCGAATCCGCTGGAGAACCAGCGCCAATCCGACCACGCCTTCCGATTAATGTAATCGCTCATAGCGCACCTATAAAATCACGCAGTCCGCGTGCGTGTCAATCCAGTGCTAAACTTTGTTAGTGTCCTAATGAAATTCGCCTACAGATCGAACCGAACAGGCGCACCATGCAATACGCAGCGAACACCCAGAGCATGTAGACGAAAACAACTACTGCAACGATTCCCGCAATGGCCACAGTAGTGTTTTTTGGGTCAACATTGTGATTAGCGAGGAAACCTAGAATCCAACCGATTGGGTATAAAAAAAGAGATATTGAAAAGTCCAGGAGCCGGCATTGCCATGTTGGTTGCGGTGGGCCCGGATCGCAAAAGTGGCCCGACAATGTCACAGCCAGCCAAGGCACCAGCCAGAGCATGAAGGGAACGGCAAGCACCAACGCGACTCGTCGCCTACGCTTCATGCTCCTTGCTACCCGTCGCAGATTCTAGCAAATCAGCGCCCGACCATAGCCGATCTGTCACGCCAGCGGCCATCGCTGGCGTCACTCTGAGCGTCTGATGAATGCGAACGAAATTTGTAGTGCATGAAGCGGGTCGAGAGCCAACCTGAGAGTTACGATGGATTTCGAATTTGACTTCCGACTGCATGCCGATCCCTCCAGACTAGTTGGAACGCAATACTTCGAGCTTGCGCTGGGGGCGTATAAAGGAGCGCACCGGCTTCCGGGATCGCGGTTCATAAACGAGTATACGTTCTCTCTGATCGAAGGAATTTTCGAAGAGCACGTTCCCAAGTACGATCATTTCGGGTGTGTCGAAGTGCCCCGCTCGCAATGGAAATTGATCCTCGGAGATCTGGCAACTCTATGCATGGCGCTCGCTCAGGCTCGCGAGACCGCCAGAGTTGCCTTGCCTTACGGCGGGACCCTGCGCGTACGAAGTTCGTTCGATCATAATTTGGCGGCGAATCAACGCCAATTGGCTTCACTCCTTTTTGCTCTTGAACAGTGGCTCAGCGAAACCCTGACTCTGAATGAGGTGGTTAGCGTTCTCGGGCTCTAACGGATCGTGCGCACATACGACGTCCACATTCATTTGCAAATGGCCTGGGCCCTCTAATCTGACCCACTACCCGAAATCGGGCAGTGGGTCAGGTTGAAGTTTTCTCGTCGGAAGTCCATTTTCGCAAGCCGCAATGGGCGCACCTTCGCGTGAAGATCCTGGAAATGAAGAACTTCTTAAAAAAAATAAAACTCCCCACATCTTGGACAGCGAAATCGATCCCGATAAATACCCGCAGCGAAGAAGGCGACCATAAATAGTCCCCCTACCCATAGGAAAGCGCGATTCCCCAGGCCGGGAGATATCGAGTCTAACGTATTCAGAATCAATAATTCTGCCGGTACCCAACCCAGAAATACAAACCAGAATAGGCGTCCGCGCTTCCGAAGGTCCCTCCATTGGTCATCGTAGTTTATCGCGAGCTGCTTCCCATTCGTCCACGATCCACCCATATCATCAAGTGACCACAGCTTATCCGTGACGCCAGCTTCCATCGCAGACGTTACCCTGAGCCACTGTCAGTTTTTGAAAGTATCAAGGAGAATCCTGCGCGAACGAGAGCGCAGAGAACCACTGTCGTTCCAATGAGCGGAAAGAAAGCACGTCATGGTGAGAGTCTCTGAGTTTTTTCAAAAATGAAAAAGAATTTGGCTTGGAGCCCTAGTCGGAACGGAACCGGAACCACTATCGTCCCGCTGAGCGGTAAAAAAAGGCCGTCATCCTGAGCGAAGGCTGCCGGAGTCGAAGGATCGCTAGATAACAATTGTTTGAATACTCAGCGATGGTTGTCCACGCGCCGCTGATCGCTTGCCTACTACTGTTCGCGCAGGACGTACACATAAACAGTTGGCCACCCGTGAGGGCATAGGAGCAC
>DATDGX010000187.1:0-9559 GCA_036521875.1 Binataceae bacterium (SeqCode) | reverse complement strand
GCCGGCCGGCGGATTGCGCACCGGCGCGAGGTCGATGCCGACCACGCGCCCGCCGGGCCCGGCGGCGCGCGCGAGAATCGCGAGCCAGCCGCCCGGCGCGCATCCCAGGTCGGCGATTCGCGCGCCGCGCTCGACCAGTCGAGCGCGCGCGAGAATCTCCTCGATCTTGAACGCCGCGCGAGAGGGCAAGCCCTGCTCGCGTGCCTTGCGGTAAAACTTGTCGCGCGGTTCGTAGGTCGGCATTGGAATCGAAAAATTCGCGCTCGCGATCAATTCACCCGACGCGCGCTTTCCGCTTCACGCTGAAGCGGATAACTTGGGATCTACGCGGCCGCGCATTTTCGACGGCCGCCCTTTTCTTGGCATCTGGCAGGACCGCATCGAACAAGACCGCATCGGAAAGCGCATGGCATCGGTGAGACTCGACGATCTGAATCCTGCGCAGCGCGCGGCAGTGGTCGCGCCCGGCGGCCCCATCCTTATCCTGGCCGGCGCCGGTTCGGGCAAAACCCGCGTCCTTACCTACCGTATCGCCCACATTTTGGGCGAGCGCAAGGCGGCGGTCGACGAGGTGCTCGCGGTGACCTTCACCAACAAAGCCGCCGCCGAGATGCGCGAGCGGGTCGCCGCTATGGTCGGCTCGGGCGCGCGCACGCCGTGGGTCAGCACCTTTCACTCCGCATGCGCGCGCATCCTCCGCCAAGAGGGGCATGCGCTCGGCTTCGATCGCAACTTCACCATATTCGACGAGAGCGAGTCGCTGACCACCATCAAGCGCGTGCTCGAGGAGGCGGCGCTTACCGAGTCGCCGCCGCCGGATCTTGCGCGGGCGCGAATCGAGCAGGCGAAGAACGACGCGATCATGCCAGAGGAGCTGGCGGCGCGCGCGCTGGAAGGGCGCGAGACGGTAATCGCGGAGATCTATCGGCTCTACCAGGAGCGGCTGCGCGCGATGAACGCGATGGACTTCAGCGACTTGCAGATGATGGTCCACGAGCTATTCCGGCGCGACCCGGCGGTGCTTGCGCGATGGCAAAATCGCGCCGCCCATCTGCTGGTCGACGAATACCAGGACACCAACCGCGTCCAGTACCTGCTGGTGCGCGCGCTGTCATCACGGACCGGGAATTTGTGCGTGGTGGGCGATGAGGATCAGTCGATCTACCGATGGCGCGGGGCCGACATCAGGAACCTCCTGGACTTCGAGCGTGATTTTCCGGAGGCGGGAATCTTCAAGCTCGAGCAGAACTACCGCTCGACCAAAACCATCCTCGCCGCCGCGGGTGCAGTGATCAGCAACAATCGCGAGCGCAAAGTCAAAAATCTGTGGACCGAAAATTCCTCCGGGGAGCCGATTACATATTTTACCGGACTGACCGAGCGCGACGAAGCCGATTTTATCGCGCTCGAAGTTGCGCGGCTCACCTCAGGCGGCGACGCGCGCCCTGCGGACATGGTGGTGTTCTATCGCGTCAACGCGCAGGCGCGTGTGATCGAAGAAGCGCTGGTGCGCCGGCGAATTCCCTACTACGTAGTCGGCGGCGTGCGCTTCTACGATCAGCGCGAGATCAAGGATCTGATTGCTTACCTACGCGTGCTGATTAACCCCGCCGACGCCGTTAGCCTCGAGCGAATTGTCGGCGTGCCGCCGCGCGGAATCGGTGCGAAGACGGTCGAGGTGATGACCGAGGTGGCCGTGCGCGAAGGAATCAGCGCGTTCGACGCGATGGGTCGCTTGGAGACCAGCCGCGTCGCACTGAGGATCGCCAAGCAGGCGGGCGCGCTGTACTCGGTGATGCGTGATCTGGCCGCGCGCGCACCCACGATGCCGGTGCGCGCCATCCTCGACGAAGTGGTCGCGCTGAGCGGATTCGCCGCGTATCTCGACACACTGGCCGACGCTCCGGCGCGCCGGCAGAACCTGGCCGAACTGCTCGCCGCAGCCTCCGCGTTCGACTCCGAGGGTTCCGCCGGTGGCCTCGGCGAGTTCCTCGAGCGGGTTGCGCTGGTGAGCGATGCTGATCAAATCGCCGTCCAGGGCGGCCGCGTGGCGCTGATGACGCTCCATACTTCGAAGGGGCTCGAGTACCCTGTGGTGTTTATCGCGGGCATGGAAGAAGGACTGTTCCCGCACATGAGGTCGCAGGATACCGGCGACGAAATCGAAGAGGAGCGCCGGCTATGCTACGTCGGAATGACGCGCGCACGCCGCCTGCTCTACCTGACCAATACGCTCTCGCGCGAGCTCTACGGTGTGCGCCAGGAATCGCGGCCATCGCGATTTCTGGCGGAGATCGATCCAGGGCTGTTCCGCCGGATCAGGCCCGAGCGCGCACCCACGCCAATTCGCCCGCTCGGCCGCGACACTTACGTTGACTACAGCGACAGCCAGCTCGGCGACGACATGGAAGCCGCGGCGAGCGACGGCGGCTTCGCAATCGGCGCGCGCGTCATCCATCCGGCCTTTGGCCGGGGCGTGGTGCGCAAGCGCGAGGGCCGGGGCGACGCCGCCAAGGCGTGGGTAAGTTTCGAGCGCAGCGGAGTCAAGCTGCTGGTGCTGAAATTCGCAAACTTGCGGCTGATTGCCGAGTGATCGTCCTTGCCTTATCATCTTTATAAGTCGATGAGAGCGTACCGTCCCAGTCATGGCGGACGCGGGGTCGGGCGGTGAAGTTTTCCACGCATCCATTGAATCAATTTCGATTTCGAACCTCGAGATTGTTGCTACGTTCCGCGGCTGCCGCAATATGCGTTGCGCTCGCGGTCGTTCTGGTGCCGCACTTCGCCCACGGATGGACCGAGGATGAGTTTGAAAAGCGTCCGCTGTATGCCTACCCGCTTCCGCACGGCCACGACAATATCATTGGCAATCTAATCACTTACCAGATTAAGAAGGGCGACACGCTGCTCGACGTGGGCCGCTGGTTCGGGCTGACGCAGAAGGAAATTTCCGACGCCAACGATCATCTGGATTGGTGGTCGCCACCGGCCGGCAGGGAAGTCGTACTCCCGGGCGAACATATTCTGCCCGACTCGCCGCGAGTCGGCATCGTGCTGAACATCCCCGAGATGCGCCTGTACTACTACTATCCATCGCCGCTTTATCGATCCGCTGGCAAGGGCAAGATCCGGCCGATCGCTGCGTCAACGGGCAAAAGCAGCAAGCATCCGGGCGTCGTGCCCAGCGTGGTTTACACTTTCCCGGTCGGTCTTGGGCGCTTCGACTGGAAGACGCCAATCGGCGAGTTCACGGTGCGCGGCAAGACCAAAGAGCCGACCTGGGTGGTTCCCGACGATATCTATAAGGAGCATCTCGAGCGCGATGGCGAGGCCGAGCACGTTGTCGAGGGCGGCGACCCTGACAATCCGCTCGGTCACTATCGAATCGAGCTGACGCTCCCCGAATACGCGCTGCATGGGACCAACGTGCCGTGGGGCGTCGGGATGGAAGTAAGCCACGGATGCGTACGGCTCTATCCCGAAGACATCGAGCGGCTGTTCAGCAAGGTCAAAGTCGGGACGCCCGGCATGTTCGTCTACCAGCCGGTGAAATTTGGATGGCGTGGCGACTCGCTCTATGTCGAAGTTCACGACGACCTCTACGGGCGATATCCGGGGCTGTGGGCGCACGCGGTGAACGAGGTCAAAAGGCTCGGACTGTGGGACCAGGTCGATTTTGAAAAGCTCAAGAGCGCGGTCGTCAGCAAGACCGGAGTCCCGACCTACGTGATGCGCGGAGCTTCTCCTGACAGCGCCGGCTAAATGAAACAAGTAGCTTTTCATCGTCCTTCGATTGGGGCGGACGAGGAGCGCGAGGTTCTCGACACGCTGCGCTCCGGATGGATCACCACCGGGCCCAAGGCGAAGCAGTTCGAGCAGGACTTCGCAGAGTACATCGGCGCGAAGCATGCACTCGCGCTCGCGCATTGCACTGGCGCGCTTCACTTGGCCCTGTGGGCGCTCGGGATCGGCCCCGGCGATGAGGTCATCACGACGCCGTTCACCTTCACGGCGACCGCCGAGGTGATGGGTTATCTCGGCGTTCGTCCGCTGTTTGTCGACATCGATCCCGGCACGTTTAACATCAGCCCCGCGCGAGTCGAAGAAGCGCTGGAGAGCGGGAAGCATCGCAAGGTCCGCGCGCTGCTGCCGGTTCACTTCGCGGGACACGCCTGCGACATGGATCGGCTGCTCAAAATCGCGCGCGAGTACAATTTGAAAATCGTCGAGGACGCTGCGCATGCGGCCGGTGCCGCGCGCCATATGGACGGGCGCGGGATGGCGAAAGTCGGCACTATCGGCGATCTTACCTGCTTCAGCTTTTACGCAACCAAGAACTTCACCACCGCTGAGGGCGGAATGATCACGACCGCCGACAGCGCGCTCGCGGAAAAGATCGCGGTCGCTAGCCTGCACGGGATGAATCGCGATGCGTGGAAGCGCTACGACAAGAGCGGCTCGTGGTTTTACGAAATCCACGAGATGGGATTCAAGTACAATCTCTCTGACGTGCACGCCGCGATCGGGCTCGCGCAGCTCAAGCGCGCCGACGAGTTCATGCGCCGGCGCACCGCGATCGCGCACGCCTACAGTGACGCGTTTCACGCCGACGACGCGCTGCAGCCGCCTTACTGCGAGCCTGGCGTCGAGCACGCCTGGCATCTGTATGTGCTGCGGCTTCGTCCCGACCGTATGCGCGTGGGCCGCAACCAGTTTGTCGAGATGCTGCGTGAGCGCGGAGTCGGCACCTCCGTTCACTGCATCCCCCTTCACACGATGCACTACTATCAGCGGACTTACGGCTACCGTAACGGCGATTTTCCGGTCACCGAGGACGTTTACAGCCGCTGCCTTTCGCTGCCGATCTACGCGGCAATGAGCGACGACGAGGTGCAATACGTGATTGATACTGTTCTGGCGCTGGCGCGCGAAAACCGCCGCTGAACGCGCGTCGAAGGAGGCACGCGATGCGTGTACTGGTGACGGGCGGAGCCGGATTCCTCGGCTCTCATCTCTGCGACCGGCTGCTCCAGGACGGCCATGAGGTTGTCTGCCTCGACAATCTCTACAGCGGCAAGCGGGCGAACGTCGCCCATCTCAAGAGGCATCCCAACTTCGAGATGGTGCGTCACGATATCGTCGAGCCGATCCTGCTTGAGGTCGACCGCATCTTTCATCTCGCCTGTCCCGCCTCGCCGGTGCATTATCAATACAACCCGGTGAAGACCATCAAGACCAGCGTGATGGGCACCATCAACATGCTCGGACTCGCCAAGCGCGTGCGCGCGCGGATTCTCCTCAGCTCGACCAGCGAAGTGTACGGCGACCCGGAAGTGCATCCGCAAGTCGAGTCGTACTGGGGACATGTCAATCCGATCGGGGTGCGCTCCTGTTACGACGAGGGCAAGCGCGTCGCCGAGTGCCTGATGATGGACTACCATCGGCAGAACAAAGTTGATATCCGCATCGTCCGCCTCTTCAACACCTACGGGCCACGGATGGCGATCAACGACGGGCGCGTGGTGTCGAACTTTTGCGTCGCCGCGCTCAAGGGCGAGAATCTGGAAGTCTACGGTGATGGCAAGCAGACGCGCTCGTTCGCGTATGTCGACGACATCATCGAGGCGCTGGTGCGGATGATGGACGCCGAGGACTTCATCGGTCCCGTCAACATCGGCAACCCCGATGAGTTCACGATCCTGGAGCTGGCATCGCTCGCGATCGAGCTCACGCGGAGCTCGTCGAAGCTGGTGCTCAAGCCGGCGCGGTCGGACGACCCGGTGCGCCGCAAGCCCAACATCGATCTCGCCAAGCGCCACCTCAAGTGGGAGCCGCGCATCGCGCTGCGCGAGGGGCTGCCTCGGACGATCGAGCACTTCCGCGAAGCTCTGGGACTCACCGAGACCTGACGGAAACGTCGCCGACGCTTTTTTCGGTCTCGCGGCGCAAGGGTCATCTCGCGTAGGAGAGCAAATCGTAATGGCAACCGCATTGATTACGGGCGCATCGAGCGGCCTGGGCGAGGAATTCGCGCGCCAGCTCGCGCGCGAAAGGTACGACCTGGTGCTGGCGGCGCGCCGCGAGGATCGCCTCCAGTCAGTCGCCGGTGAGGCGCGCAGTCTCGGTGCTGCGAACGTGTTGGTGGTCGCGACCGATCTTGGCAAGCCCGGCTCGGCGGAGATCCTGATTCGAAAAATCGAGGCCGATGGAATCCAGTTAAGCTATCTCGTGAACAACGCGGGCTTCGGCACCCGCGGCAAATTCGAGCAGATGCCGCTCGAGCGCGAGATCGAGGAGATCGATCTCAACGTCAGCTCGCTGGTCGCGCTGACGCGCCTCGCCTTGCCTGCGATGGTCGCGCGGAGACAGGGCACGATCATCAATGTCGCATCGACGGCCGCATTCCAGCCGCTGCCATGGATGGCAACTTACGGAGCGACCAAGGCCTTCGTGCTCAGCTTCTCCGAGGCGCTCGCGTACGAGCTCAAGAAATCGGGCGTCACCGTACTGGCGCTGTGCCCGGGGCCGACGCACACCGGCTTCCAGGCGGTAGCGAGCACCACCGAGGCGAATTTTCCCGCCTTCAGTTACATGGATGCGCAGACCGTCGTCGCGCAGGCGATCGCCGCCGCCAAACGTGGTAAGGCGATTCACATCAACGGCATCATGAACCAACTGATGGCGCAGACGACGCGATTCACTCCGCGTGCACTGGTGACACGCATCTCGGGCAGGCTGATCGGAAATCCGGCGACGTGATTATTTCGCCGCGGTGCCCAATCGTTTGACGATGTCTCCTGCGATATCGTCTTGCGGTTTCTCTTGCGATAATCGCGGAGCGGACGACAAGATAGTTCGAGCTCGCGAGCTTTGAGTCCTGGCGATTGGTACTGCCCGCGATGAAAAATATCTGGCGACTTCTCTCAGCAGCAACGTTAGTTGCGGCCGTAGTTGCATTCGGTGGATGCTACCCTGCCCCGCCGCAGCCGGGGCCCGCCCCGGTCGTGGAAGCGCCTCCGGTCGCGAGCAAAGCGGACGACGATTGGAACATTTTCCCCGACCCGACGACCGGTCACGTCGACATTTATCATGAAGGAAAGTACGTGGGCGCGGTGACCGGCGACGAGAAGGAAGACCCGCCGATACCGCATCATGTGGCCGGCGAGGAACCGGAAGAAGACTCGCCGACGGCCAATCAGGTCGATCAGTAGCGCCGCGCTCTTGCGCTAGTCCTTCAGCAGATTTCTCGCGATGACGACGCGCTGGATCTGCGAGGTCCCCTCGTAAATCTGCAGCAGCTTCGCGTCGCGCATCAGCTTCTCGACCGGATACTCGTTCATGTAGCCGTAGCCGCCGAAGATTTGCACCGCGTCGGTGGTGATCTTCATGCACGAATCGGCACTGAATGCCTTGGCGAAGCTCGATAGCACGTTGGGAACTTCGCCGCGGTCCACCAGCCACGCGGCCTTGTAGGTGAGCAGCCGCATCGCTTCGATCTCGATCGCCATGTCAGCCATCATGAACTGGATCGCCTGGAAGCTCGAGATCGGCTGGCCGAATGCGCTCCGCTGACGCGAGTACTTGAGGCATTCGTCGAGCGCGCGCTGCGCGATTCCGATCGCGATCGCGCCAATCTCGGGGCGGCTGCGGTCGAAAGTCGTCATCGCGTATTTGAATCCCTCGCCCTCGCGGCCAACCAGCGCGCTGGTGGGCAGGTGCACGTCCTCGTAGAAAATCTCGCCGGTATCGGCGGCCCGCTGTCCGAGCTTGCCATGCATCCGGCGCCGCGTGATTCCCGCGACGCTGGACGGGAACACGAAGCAGGAAATTCCACGATGCTTGAGCTTCTTGTCCGAAGTCGCGAAGGTCACATACCAGTCGGCGCGCGAGCCGTTGGAGATAAAATGCTTGGTGCCGTTGAGGATGAACTCGTCGCCCGCGCGCCGGTAGGTGGTGCTGATCGCGGCAACGTCGGAACCCGCGCCGGGCTCGGTTATCGCGAACGCGCAGAAGGTGAGTTTCTTCACCAGCTCGCCGAGGTAAGTCTGCTGCTGCTCCGCATTGCCTGCGATCAGGACCGGCAGCGTCGCGAGATCATTGGCTCCCACCGCGTTCGAGATCCCGGCGCATCCGTAGTTGAGCTCCTCGACGATCAGGCTGGTGTCGAGCACGCCGAGGCCCGGGCCGCCAAGCTCCTTCGGCACGCCGAAGTTCATCAGCCCCGCGTCGAACGCTTTCTGGCACACGTCGACCGGAAAGGTTTCCTTCTCGTCGTATTCGCGCGCACGCGGAATTATTTCCTGCTCGCTGAACTTGCGCGCGAGCGCCTTGAGCTCGCGCTGCTCGTCTGTAAGATCGAAACCCAGCATCGAAGTTACTCCGTCGGGGCGCCGCGAAAACCATCATCAGCGGCCGCCCCTCTTGATGTTAGTCAGGTGTTATTCGAGTCCGCCCGGCAATGAAAGGGGCTCGCTCGCGGAATTGCTTGCGTTGAAAATTTCAGCGGGTGTGGATAAGACAGGCATACACGTCGTCGTGAGCTCAAGGACGCGGCGCCTGGATCGCCGCTCCCGAGCAAATCAACCGAACGAGGAGAGACTCAAGATGATTACCGTGATTGCGAAGATCAAGGCGAAGCCCGGCAGCGAGGCGCAGGTCGAGTCGGCGTTCCGCGAGATGATTCCCAAGGTTCGCGCCGCCGAAGCCGGCACGCTGTCCTACGTGCTGCACCAATCGACGCAGGATCCGACCCTGTTCGTATTCTACGAGACCTACCAGGACCAGGCCGCCCTCGACGCGCACGGCAAGACGCCGCATATGGCAGAGACGGGCGGCAAGCTGCGGGGACTGCTCGACGGTCGCCCGGAAGTTCACGTGCTGAAAGAGGTCGACAAGAAGTAACAACTTTCCAGCTATGCGGAGCGGCGGCGACGACCATCATCTCGCCGCCGCACCGCTTTCTTGATGTAACACTTTAAGTTGTGATTTGCGCGCCGCGGCGGGTTTCGTGCCGCTGCCGTTCGGCGCTATAAGTCGTCAGTGGGACCAGGTAGTGGCTTCGAAACTCGCAATTTTGGGCGGAGAGGCGTTGCGCACGCGGCCCTTCACCCGATGGCCGCTGTTCGACGAGCGCGAACGTGCGCAACTCGAAAACGTCCTTAACTCCGCCAACTGGGGCGGGTTCCCTTCTCCTAATCGCAAGGCCGCCGAATTTGCCGAGCGCTTCGCCGCGTTCCAGGGCGCACGCTTCGTCATCCCAACCACCTCGGGCACCACTGCGCTTGAAGCCGCGCTCAAGGCTTTGGGCGTCGGTGCCGGCGACGAGGTTATAGTTCCCGCGATCACTTTCGCCGCGACCGCGTATGCCCCTCTTGCGTGCATGGCGCGTCCGGTGTTTGCCGACGTCGACCCCGAAACCGTCTGTATCGATCCCGCCTCAGTGAAGCGGCTGCTTACACGCCGCACCAAGGCGGTCATGCTGGTTCACTACGGCGCCGCGCTCGCCGATCTCGATGCGCTCGCGGAGATTGCGAAGACGCACGGTATCGCCATCGTGGAG
>DATDGX010000186.1:0-47946 GCA_036521875.1 Binataceae bacterium (SeqCode) | reverse complement strand
GTCTTGGCCCCGGCCTCGTGCTCCCTCAATACCCCAATGATTTGCTCCTCGCTGAATCGACTCCCTTTCATTGCCGTCTCCTTCTTCAGGCGACGGACTCTACCTCAAATTGGCTGAGTTTTCGGGGAGCAGGCCAGAGGGTTACGCCTCTGTCCGTCAAGATCAGCTTTTCCGTCCCAGTTAGCGTCGCCCAATAATCCGAGGGCGAACGACAGGGGCTTATCTCCCAAGGCGCAGACGAATTCGAGCAGGTTCTCGGGGGCAAACCGCATCGCGACGAGGGCTGCGCCAAGGTACGCCAGACCTTTATAGTTGAACTTGACCGCCACCCGTTCCAGTTGAATCGGTTGGCTGGGACCGTGTTGCGAATAGATCGAAGGGATGAGCGAACAGCCGACCTGGATTGGTCACTCATCAAACGCTCGCGGAGCGGCTCGAATGCCCTGCTAGCCGCAGATCGGCGGCTTCGCCGTATGAGGGGCGAGATGCGGCCGAGCAAGCCGCAGGTGATTAAGGGGAATTTTTCGGCGTTCTGCCCAACGTCTCTTCATTGCCAGTGACAACCGCCTTCTGCCCTCCGGAGTCATACCGCCGCGCCTCTTTCTTCTGGGCGCGCCCTGTTGCCGAGCGGCGACGCGCGTCTTTCTCGTAATGATTGGCGAGGCCGATTCCTCGAGTGCTGCAATCGCTCGATCTAGGCGCCCCCTTTCGTTCTTCAACTCTTCGACCATTCTGTCTAGGTCCAAGATTCGCTCCTTTGGCTCGACAGCTAGTTCATAGCCGACGGCTTTTCAAAGATGCCCAACTCAGTCGTGCAAAACAATAGCGCACGGTTGCCGCTCGCGCGCGAAGCGTTGGATTCGAGCTGCGGATATACTTCTCAAAGCGGAAAGCGGATTCTGGTCCTCATGAGTGAGCAAAAGAGATTGCTCAAGAGACTTGTTGCCGACCTCAAAGTGGACGTGCCGAATCTCGAAGCCACCGTCGGGCGCGTGAGCATCGAGGCAATCGAGGCGGCGGGAAGCGTGCAGAGTTCGTTTGCGGAATTCAACTCGTTGATTTTGTCTGACGCTCGGGACAGCTTTCATCGACATTCGGCCTTTTGCATGTACCACATCGACGCAACGTTTTTCTCGCGCCGGGGGCTGCGCGAGGCGCTCTGCAGTTACTACGGCCCGGCCGGAAGCCTCCTCAGGGGCACATGCGAAGCGATCCTGAAAGGGGCGTTCTGGGAGTGTCTCGCGCATAAGCGGCATCGCGACCACGCCGAAATCCTAAACATGCAGAAGCGAAAAATCGAAGGGACTCCACGGAACGTTCTCGATTGGTTGGAGGGCAGGTTTCAGGCGCGGCCGGATCTGGAAGCGCCGCTCGAAAACGAGTCAAGCGGGATGTTGGACATCGTCACGCCACTGTTCGAAACCAAGGCCTATTTCCCGGCGGTCCCGTCGCTCAAGATGATGGTCGAGCAGTTGAACGGCTGGAAGATGTTCGAACCGATGGCCGATCCGGTTTCGGAAATCTATGACGATCTCTACGCGCCGCTCTGCGAGGATACGCACCTCATTCCCGCCAAGACGATGATGGGTAGGCTCATACTCGCCGGTAAAGACGCATCGGAGCTCTTTGAGCCGTCGCAAGAGGAGTTCGACCGATTCGTGAGCTTCCTCCATCGCCTGGCCGAGATGGGAGCGCTCGCCCTGCTGAATGTATTGGAAGATGATTCGCGGGCCGATGATGTGTTGAGGGCGAAAATCGCGGCGATGCAACCGGTCGCCGAGGGAATCAGCTTGCCGCGGGTCGTTGAGAGAATTCAGGCGCTCGCGAAGTAGCGTTTCCGACGAATGGCTGGTGCGTCCTAGGTATTCGCTTCTTCGCCCCTCGCGTCGCATATAGACCCTCACGCGGCGATTTAGTAGCCAGAGATCGCTCGCTGGTATCTGCACCTCTCTCACGAGTCGGCATCGGGCTGTCAAGGGTCTGGGCCGGGTCTTGCGACCGCGAGGCGGACCGGAGCGGCTGGCGCGTTGACGCGGCTGAGTTGCCATCGCTTCCGCGCCAACGAGGTGCGGCTTGGCTGCGCCTGATCGCCTACGACCTCGGGAATCTGCGCCGGCGGTTGGTGTTGCCGATGAGGATCGAGACCTAGTCACTGACCAGCTTGCAGAGCGGTTAATGAAGACCGGTGGCTGATTGATAAAGTACCACTCCACTACTGGTTGGTGCTGGCAGAAAGTCATCTGACGCGCCGGCTCTTCGGCAGCAAGATTGCGATGCTGCCGTCGCCAGCGGGATAAAGTGGCCCGCACTGCGCAGCAGGCTTCCGATGAACGTTGGAGGATGGAAGAAGCGGAAGGTGTGCCGGTAGCGCTGGAGAGACCGTGGAGCGGAACTCGCCGGGACCTTGCGGCGAGTAATTACCGATTGCCACCGTCATTTTGCGCGCGGAAAGAGAAGTCGCCTTTGGCGCGGATCGATGGACGATCGCGGCGATTGGAAGGCGAATGGGACCGGCGAAATCGCAGCAGAGAAACGGGCCCTACTCAGGACGAAAATTGGCCTTGCGTCCCGTCAGAGAGAGTAGCCAGTAAGTTGGGAATCGCGCCGAACCGCCATTGAGAGGCGATTCTCAGCTCCGTGGAGAAGCCAGCGATTCGCTCCAGACTCGTTGGCGGAGGGAAGCGAATTCGAACTGCCGGTACCGATTCTGGAACTTCCAGACTACAGCTCTCAGTGATGGTTTTGAAACTGTCGACGAGCGACCGAGACGCTCTTTACTCAAGCCTGCCAACAACCGCTCATCAGAGTGTCGCCGAACGAAACAATCAGCTGTCGTCAGGCTGTTTAAGTATCGGAACTGCCGGTTCGAATTCACTTCCCTCCGCCAGGAATTCAGCGAGTCCACCGCGCGAGCTGTCGAGCTCGCGCGGCGATTCCTGCAAACTACGACGGCCGCTTCATCTGGACCCGTTCGGGGCATGCTTCACCAGTGCACCGACGGCGTTCGCTGCCGGACACGCGGTTCAGCTCCCTTCAATCCAGCTTGCGCTTGCCGTAGTAGGGCAGCGTAGTTTCGCTTTCGCTGCCGGCGTCGGGCTTGGGTTTTTCCTTTGCGGGGCCGGAAAGGCCGGCGCTGTACATCGCGAGAGTGCCTGGCTCGATCACATCGCGGTCCGTGACGATGTTAAGGCAGGCGGGCCTTCCCGAAGCGAGCGCTCGCTTCAGCGCCGGCGCGATATCCGCTGCGCGCTCGACAAGTTCGCCCTGGGCGCCGAGACCCTCAGCGGCGCGTTCGTAATGAACCATCCCGAGTTCGGTAGCCATGCTGCGGCCTTTCCCCCACATCAGCTCCTGCCCATGCTTCGACATCCCCCATTGCTGATCGTTGTTGATTACGACGGTGATAGGCAGGTTGTTCTTCGCCGCGGTATGGAATTCCGAGAAATTGAGCCCCGCCGATCCGTCGCCGACGATGCAGAAAACCTGTTTGTCGGGATGCGCCGCCTTGCAGGCGAGTGCGAACGGGAGACCGGTCCCCAGGCATCCGAGATAACCATGGGTCAGGAATCGTCCCGGGTGGCGTGCCGTCCACGCATTTGACATCCAGGCGGCGGTCTCGCCACCGTCGGCGACTACGATCGCGTCGGTACTCAGGCTCTTGGCGATTTCGTGCACCATTCGCGCCGGATGAATCGGGCCGGGCCGGTCTTTGAGCGCGTCGTCGAAGCGATGGCGCGTCGCATTGCGGACCGCACTCAACCGCTCGATCCATTCCTCGTGACGATCGAATTTTTCGTTCTTCGCCGCTTCGCAGGCCTGACTTAGAAACTCGCCACAATCGGAAACGATGCCGAGATCAATATTCCGGTTGCGCCCGATCTCTTCGGGCTCGATATCGACTTGGATTACGCGTGCGTCGCCTGGGATCACCGAGTTGCGCCCGCCGGTGAACATCCCAATTCGTGTGCCGAGCAGAACTACGAGGTCGGCGCTGCCGCCGCTCTTCGCATGGATTGTGGGATGAATCGCGCCGAAGCCTCCGAAGCATAGCGGATGCTCCTCGGAGATCGAGCCGCGCGCCTTGGCGTTGGTCATCACCGGCGCGTTGGTAAGCTCGGCAAAACGCGTCAGCTCCGCCGCGGCCTGCGCGAACCATACTCCCCCGCCGGCGAGGATCGCAGGGCGCTTCGCCTCGCGAACCCAACTGACCGCCTGCGCGAGCGCCGCTCTCCCCGGACCCGCAGGCTCTTTGGGCCGGTAATCTTTGGGGAACTCGACTCGTTCCTCATCAACGCGCGCGAAGAGCACGTCAATCGGCAGCTCCAGGAACACCGGCCCAGGGCGGCCTGAAGTCGCATAGCGGAAAGCGGCCGCCAGGTATTCCGGAATCCGCTCGGTATGCGTGACGCTGCGCGCCCATTTGGTGATTGGCCGCAGGATGCCCATCTGATCGACCGCTTGCAGCGGCAGCTTGTCGTCGTCGGCAAGCGGGCTTCGTCCGCCGATCAGAATCATCGGGATAGAGTCCATGAATGCGTTGGCGACCCCCGTGACTGCGTCTGTGACTCCCGGCCCCGCCGTCACGATGGCGACGCCCGGACGCCCAGTCGTGCGCGCCCATCCGTCAGCCATGTGCGCCGCTGCCTGCTCGTGACGCGTGTCGATCACGCGAAAGCCGTGCGCACCGCAGGCCGCATAGATCGCATCGAGATGACCGCCGTGGAGCGTGAAAATTTCGCGTACGCCCTCCTGCTCGAGCGTCCTTACAATCATCTCGCCGCCATCGATCTTTGCCATTGGCGAATCTCCCTGTCCCGTGCGAAGCGCTGTGTGCAAGATTCGCACGCAAGGACCATGCGCGTTCCTTTTGTTTAGCTTATAGACCCGCGACGCGTATTCGCCTAGGCGCGCGGCGCCACTTGACGTGCCCGAAAGGAATCATTGCGGCGATCGGATACATCTATGCAAACGAAAAACCCGCACTGAACGATCGTTCATTTCCGGCACGACGTATGCAGCACATTTTGCGACCCGTCAGCACAACAATCGGGGGTAGCGAAGAATGGATGTCTACCGCGAGTTAAATGTCGAATTCCCCAGAGATATCGAGTCCGTCAAAGAAACCGTTCATCGCTTTGCCAAGGACGTTCTTCGCCCGGCGGCGGCGGCGCTCGACCGGATGACCGATCCGCGCGACGTGATCGCGCTCGATTCGCCGCTAAGAAAGGTTTTCAAACAGGCGTACCAGCTGGGATATCACGTCGCCGGCCTTCCCGTGGAAATCGGCGGGATGGGACTGCATGGGCTCGGGATGCATGTGCTGATCGAGGAGATGTCCTGGGGCGCGGTCGATCTCGCGCTGAGCCTTCTCTGCGCCAGTTTCCCGTTTACTGCCGCCGCCGCGAGCGGCAATCCAGAGCTCTACGAAAAATTCGTCAAGCCCTTTATCGCAGATCGCGAGGGTAGCCTGATCGGATGCTGGGCGATTACCGAACCTCAGCATGGCTCCGATGAACTGGTGCCGGGTACGCCGCAGTTTCATAATCCACGCGTGACCGGTCAGGTCGTCGCAAGCACCGATGGCGATTCGTACGTGATCAACGGGCAGAAGGCGGCGTGGGTCTCGAACGGCACGATCGCGACCCACGCGGCGCTTTACCTGACGACAGAGCGAAAGGCCGGCATGGCTGGCGGCGGTATCGCGTTCGTGCCGCTCAACCTGCCAGGCGTGTCAAAGGGCAAACCGCTCAACAAGCTCGGCCAGCGCGCGCTCAACCAGGGCGAAATTTATTTCGACAACGTGAGGATTCCGCGCAGCTGGATGCTGACAAAGAGCGAAGGCTACGAGCTCGAACTCGAACGAACTCTCACCTTTGCCAACACTGCGATGGCGACCGCGTTCACGGGTGTCGCCCGGGCTGCCTACGAGGAAGCGCTCGAGTACTCGAAGCAGCGCGTGCAGGGAGGGCAGGCGATCTGCGAACATCAGCTTGTCCAGAAGCATCTGTTCGAGATGTTCACCAAGGTCGAGGCATGCCGGGCGCTGTCACGCGCCGTGATGATCTACAACCAGACCTCGATGGCGCCGTCACTGGAGCATGCGATCGCGGCCAAAACGTTCTGCACGGAGGCAGCGTTCGAAGTTACGAGCGACGCACTCCAGGTGTTCGGCGGCAATGGCCTCAGCAAGGAATATGGAATCGAAAAACTTTTCCGCGACGCCCGGGCCTCGTTGATCGAGGACGGCACCACCGACGTCCTGAGCCTCGCGGGTGCGCGCCACATTCTGAATCGCAACGGCGTGGCTGGATACGCGACGGCGCAGTAGCAGCGCTGGAATCGCGGAGGAATCAACATGGCGCGTCTTCAAGGACCGATCGAGCAACTGATCAGGCATCGCGTCGCGCAGCATCCGGGCGAGGTCTGGCTCAAATTCAAGGACGAGCGGTTCACCTTGCAACAGGTGCTCGACAATATCCAGCGCGCCGCCAACGGCTTGCTCGAACTCGGTATCCGTCCGGGAGAGCGCATTGCGATCATGATGGGCAACCGGCCGGAATTTCTCTGGCTTCATTTCGGAATCGGATTTATCGGCGCTGTAAGCGTTCCCGTTAACACATCGCAACGCGGCGCCACGCTGCATCACATTCTCGCGGATTCGGATTCAACCGCAGTCATTTTCGAAGAGCCGCTCAGGGAAGCGGTGATGGCGGTCAAGGCTACCGTGCCGAGTCTCAGGCGCGCGGTGGTCGCTGACGGTAAGGCAGGATTCGGAGTCGACTGGACGCTGGAGCGATTGCTCAATCATTCCGCTCGCGAGCCGCAGGTGGAGGTCGGCGAACACGCGGGCGGCGGCGGCATGATGTACACGTCCGGGACAACTGGACCGCCGAAGGGCGTCGTCGCCAGTGGGTCCGACGGCTACTCTCTCGCCACCGTCCTTGCCGCCACGGGAGTCAAGCCGGGCGAGACAATGTACACGGCGCTGCCGCTGTTCCACGGCAACGCGCTGATGATCTCGGGCTTCGGCTCGATGACGCTTGACGCGAAGTTCGCTCTCGGCGAGCGCTTCAGCGCTTCGCGGTTCTGGGACGACTGCCGCAAATTCGACGCGGTTGAATTCAATACGCTTGGAGGGATGCTCTCGATCCTGCTCAAACAAGCGGCGCGGCCCGATGATCGAGAGCATAACGTGCGAGTGGTGCTCTCGGCCGCATGCCCTCCAAGCGCCTGGAAGGAATTCGAGCGGCGCTTCGGCGTAAAGATCGTCGAGTTCTACGGAATGGTGGACTCACCGGGGCTCCTGCTCAACGACGTCGGTCGGGTCGGGTCGATGGGCAGGCCGGTGGGCGGGGTGGATTTCAAGGTCGTAGATGATGACGACAATCCACTCCCCGCCGGCAAGGTGGGCGAATTGGTCTTTCGCCATCCCAAGGGCCAGCTCAGCCAATATCACAAGCTGCCTGACGCTACCGCCGAGGCATATCGTGGCGGATGGTTTCATTCGGGCGATCTCGCGAAGACCGACGACGACGGGTTCTTCTATTTCAGCGGCCGCAAAAAAGCGTCGATTCGAAGGCGTGGCGAGAACATTTCCGCCTGGGAAATCGAAACCGTCGTCAACGATCATCCCGCGGTGCTCGAATCAGCCGCTTACGCGGTGCCGTCCGAGCTCGGCGAGGATGAAGTTAAAGTCGCAGTCGTCGTGAGAGACGGTGCGCGCTTCGCTCCCCAAGAACTGATCGAGTTCTGCTGCGGACGAATGGCCTACTATGCCGTCCCTCGATACGTCGAGGTCGTTGACGAGCTTCCCAAGACCGGCACCCAACGAATCCAGTACGCCGTACTCAAACAGCGCGGTATCGGCAACGCGTGGGATCGTGAAAAAGCGGGAATCAACGTCGCCCGCGTCTGACAGGGAGAATGGTATGTCCAACAGAGAACGTGTGACAGTCGCCGGCGTCGGGATGACGCGTTTCGGCAAGTATTCCGAGCGCGGTGTTCGCTCGCTGGCAGAAGAAGCCGTTGGCGACGCGCTCAAGGACGCGGGCATCGTACCCAAGGACGTCGAGGCGGTTTTCTTTTCCAATGCAATTTCCGGATTGATCACCGGCCAGGAAATGATTCGGGGACAGGTCGCGCTCCGAAACACCGGAGTCCTTGGCGTTCCGCTGTTCAACGTGGAGAACGCATGCGCCTCCGCTTCGTCAGCGTTCCACCTTGCATGGATGGCGATTCAATCGGGACTGTACGACGTTACGCTCGCGGTCGGCGCGGAGAAGATGACGCATCCCGACAAGGCCCTCACGTTCAGGGCTATCGGCACCGCCGTTGATCTGGAGCAACTTCGCGAACTCAAGGCTCGAATGGAATCAGGCGACAAGAAACCTGAAATCGAGGGTGGCGGCGAAAAGAAATCCTTCTTCATGGACATCTACGCGGCTTCCACGCGCGAGTACATGAAAGTGAGCGGGGCGACCGCGGAGACCTTTGCCGATATCGCGGTTAAGAGTCACGCCTTCGGCGCGCTGAACCCCAAGGCCCAGTTTCACGAGCGCGTTACGCGCGAGCAGGTCCTTGCCGCGCGCGAGGTCTCTGCGCCTTTGACCGTGTTGATGTGTTCGCCGATCGGAGACGGCGCCGCAGCAGCAGTGTTGATGTCGGAGAAGTATGCGCGCCGACTGGGTATCGTATCGCCGGTCGAAGTGCGCGCTTCCGTAATCTTTTCGGGACGCGACCGCGCGGCTGACGAAGCCACCGCGCTCGAGCGCGTGGCCAAGCGTGCGTACGAAATCGCCGGCGTCGGGCCCTCGGACATTGACGTGCTCGAAGTTCACGACGCCGCCGCGCCCGCCGAACTGATCGCATGCGAGGAACTCGGGATCTGTGCCAAAGGCGAAGGCCCGGAGTTTCTCGCGAGAGGGGCCCTGGATCTCGGCGGAGTCCACGTCGTCAATCCGAGCGGCGGACTCCTCTCGAAGGGCCATCCGATTGGCGCCACCGGAATCGCGCAGATCGTTGAAGTCGTCGATCAGCTGCGCGGGCGATGCGGCGCGCGGCAGGTGGAAGGCGCGCGCGTAGGGCTCACCGAAAATGGCGGTGGCTTCCTTGGACGCGATGCTGCGGCGATGTCGGTTCACATTTTCTCAACCTGAATCCTTCGGAGTAAAGATGATGACCGAGCAAACCATCGATTCATACAATTCAGTCAGGACCTGGCGGCGCGATCTCAGTGATCAATGGGGCGGCGACCCGATCGCTGAAGAGCCGGAGAAGTTGCAAGCGCTTCAGCGTTTTTGTGAATTCGTCAGCGAAGACCCCGACGCGATCGTCGCGCGATGCTTTCGGGTCAGGAAGTCAGACGGCGAGCAAGTAATCAGCATAAAATGGCGTGCCCACTACGCCGAGAAGATTCGGGAGTTTCGCGAACAGAACCAGGACCAGGAGTCACAACGCCTTGCCGCCAATGTGCTGAGTTTCCTAATCCACAACGGTGTACTGGTCCAGGTCTAGGAGCTCGGGAAATATCCGTCGGTGGAAACAAAAGTCCTTTCTTCTGAGCACACAGAGAAGTCGAGCTAAGGATACCAACCGCGCCATCGTTGCACCTCCACGAGGATAGCCGTGCCAACTGCCAACGGCGGTCAACTACTTTCTACCGCCTCATAGACCTTCGTCCTCGCGGTCGAGGCGCTACTGCTATGCCAACTGATTCAAGAGACCTCAAGGACACGATCAGGCAATATCTGGATAACCTTCAGCGGGAGGCCGACAGCGTTGCGCTATATCGAGCCTTATCGGTTGAAGAGCGCAAACCCGGAATAGCAGAGGTCTATAAGCGCCTGGCCGCGATCGAGCAAGCTCATAAGGATTTCTGGAATCAACGACTTTCCGAGCTTGGTCACCTGACGCCCGAGTCCAGTGTAGGGTGGCGCACTAGAATCTTGATCCGGCTTGCCCGCCGCCACGCTCCAGACTTCGTGCTTCCGGTCGTTAGCACACGCGAGCAGGCTGATGTCGGGCACTACGATGCTCAATCTGAAGCCATCGCCGGCGGGTTTAGCGCTGCCGAGAGATCCCACGCACGTATCATCAGAGCAGTCGCGGCTTCCATGCCGAATATGTCAATCGGTCCTCTAGCAAATGCTTTGCGAGCAGCTGTGCTAGGTGCCAACGATGGGCTCGCATCAAACTTGAGCCTGGTCATGGGGGTGTCCGGAGCAAATCTGGCGTCCCACGCAATCCTGATTACAGGGCTATCAGGCCTGGTTGCTGGCGCATGCGCGATGGCGATGGGCGAGTGGTTGTCGGTAAGTACGTCTCGGGAGAGCCACGAGACAGCGGTTGACGTTGAGGCCAGAGAACCAGCCGAAATTTCCGAAGAGGAGAGGAAGCAGCTGGCCAATATCTATTCGGCCCACGGTTTCAGGGCCGATGAGGCTCGAGCATTAGCTGACCGCCTGGCCAGCCCAAGGCGAGAGGACTTCAGCGGCTATGCATGGAATGCCGCCATGTCGTCTTTTCTTTTGTTCGCAACCGGCGCTCTGTTTCCGGTGATGCCCTTCTTTTTCGTGTCAGGTACCACTGCCGTGCTTGCGAGTATACTGATAAGTTCGGTTGTGCTTTTTCTGATTGGCGCGGGAGCGACACTCTTCACCGGGCGAGGCTTCTTTTTCTCCGGAATACGACAACTCCTCGTTGGACTAGCCGCTGCGGGCGTGACTTATACGCTGGGTCACTTCATAGGTGCAGCAGTATCAAGTTAGGTTTTCCGCGCAGGCCTGCTGCCCTGCCCTCAGGATGCGTTCGACACTCCAAAAGGCTATTCGGCCTCGTTCGCCGCGTATTGTTCCGCGCGCCGCAAAGCGTCCTGCTTGCGGATGGCGCGCGCGCCCAGGAAGGGCACGTCACGGCCGCGCAGCATCAGGTTCCAATATAGCCACGGCAACCCGTAGCGCTTCAAAAGCCAGGCGTCATAGCGCTCCGCGACGGTGTTGATGAAAGGGATGGTTGGAGTCGGCTTGCCGGTGTAATCGAATTCGCAGAGCAGCAGTTTTCCGTACGCGGTGGTGATCGGACACGCGACGTAGCCGTTGTATTTCGCCGTTGGCAATGCACCGCGCATCACCGCGAGCAGATTGCTAACGACCACCGGCGCCTGCTTCAGGGCGGCCGCGCCGGTCTTGGCGTTGGGCGAACTGGCCACGTCTCCCAAGGCAAATAAATTCGGGTAACGCTTGTGTTGAAGCGTATATTGATCGACTTCGACCCAACCGAGTCCAGGCTCTGCTTGCGCGGGCAGCGGGCTGTTGCGGATAAATTCCGGCGCGATCTGCGGCGGACCAACGTGCATTATGTCGTAGCCGATCGTGGTTCGCGTCTTGGCGGGATCGTTCTTCTGGACGAAGACTGCCTCTTTTTTGTCCGGTCGAATTTCCACCAGGTCATGATTGAACCGCGCGTCAATCTCGTAGCGCCGAACGACCGTGTCGAGGACGGCGGCATACTCCTTGACGCCATAAATCGTGGGAGTGGCCGATCCATAGATGACGTTGGCGGAGATTTTGTTCCTGCGGAAATGATCCGCCGCGAGGTACATGATTTTCTGCGGCGCGCCGGGGCATTTGATAGGCGTCCCCGGCATATGGAACAGCGCTGTCCCGCCCTTGAAGTTGCGAATCAGGTCCCAGGTTTGGGGAGCGTTTTCGTATGTATAGTTGGTCGATACCGAGCCGTTCCCGACTGCCTCACGCAGGCCCGCAATCGCTTCCCAGTTGAGTTCGAGACCCGGCGCGACGATCAGAAAATCGTACGAGATGCGCGCACCCGAACGAGTCGCGACATATTTGGACTCGGGAGAAATTTCGCGCGCCCAGTCTTTGATCCACGTCACGCCCGCAGCGATGTAGTCGCTCTCCGAGCGCGCCGTCGCTTCTCTGCGGACTGCACCTGCTCCGACCAGCGTCCACAGCGGCTGATAGAAATGCTTCTCCGACGGCTCGATGATGGCCACATCGGATTCACCCGCGCGTCTGAGCCTTGCCGCCACAGTGAGTCCGGCAGTGCCACCGCCGATGATAAGGATTTTATGACGACTGTTCTGAGCCATGCCGGATCACAGACCTCCGCGGATAATTCTGTCGTGCGGACGCCTCCGATCCGCGTCGCTGTTCCGCGCGCTCTCCGACTTCCGGCGCGCGCGGCGCCCATCAATGGGCGCTCAACGCGGCGAGACCTGGATGTGGAGAGTCATGGCCGCTCGCAGGCGGCGTGCCCGCGTATTTCAGTCTCTTCACACGCGGCCGCAACGGCGCCGACACGCTCTGGGCGATGGCTGCCTGCTTGAGTTCCTCGAAGACCTGCTCCACCAGTGACTTCATGCGATCTGGATCGGGCATCAGATTGGGCTCAGCCATCATAGTGAAATAGAGATTCTGGTTATAGCTTACGATCGGCACGCCAAATCCGAGATTGCCGCCCAGCGGAAGCAGGCCGATATAGTCGCCCATCCGATGGCCCGCGAGATAGAGCGGCACCTGCGAGCCGGGAACATTGGTGGCAACGAAATTTATTCCCATCGGCTGCGCCAAGCGCGTAGTCAATGACGGGAGAATTCGCTGGAACGACACAACGGTATCCATGGCCGCGGTTGCGATTCTCGCGAGCGTCGCGACAAACGCCGGCGAGATGCCCTCGCCATTACTCATCAGTCTTTCGAGCGCCTGCGGCTCCCCGGCTTCCTTGATCCTCTGGGTCTCCGCAGTGACGATTTTCAGCCTGGCCATCGGATCCATCGGTTCAGCGGGCAATTCGGGGAACATCATCGAAACCCGATTCCCCAGCGACCCGCTCTCGTCTTCAGGTCTCACACTAACCGGGCATCCAATTCGGAAGGGGGCGCCGGGTTGCACGCCATGATAACGCAGGTAGCGAGCGGCTCCCTCGCTGAGCATAGTCAGCACGACATCGTTCATGGTGCCGCCGAAGGCGCTGCGAATCACGCGGATATCTGCAAACGACGTGCGCAACCATGCCAGCGTCCGCTCCTGACTCACAAAGCCGGTGCTCCACGGAGTAGCCGCGATCGGTCGCGTCATCAGTCGGGTCAGGTTGACGAGCGTGCCGGCATCCGTTCCGAGACTCTTGACCAACGAGCGAAAGTTCGGTGCCCCCCGAGTCAGCCGGCGGATCGAGTCGACCTGCTCCTGCGCGCGGTCAAGCGTGACGTCGATTATCTGTCGCAAGGGACCCGGCAGAGGCTTTGAAGACCATTGCTCGACATTCGATTCCGGCGCTGGCGGGCCCGGCCGGAAATCCATCACCACGTTCAACAGCTCCATTCCCGACACCCCATCGACGAGGCAATGGTGAATCGACCACATCAGGACGGAGCGATTGCCCTTGAAGCCGTTGAAAAGGTGCACCTCCCACAGCGGCCGCTTGCGGTCCAGCGGTTTGCGGAAGACCGCCAACGCCGTCTCCATCAGCTGAGCTTCGGAAGTATCCGCAGGCAATTGGTGAAACTTGACGTGATTCTCGATCTTGAAATCGGGGTCATCCTCGAACGTCGCGTGATCAAGATTGAAAGGCACTGGGACCAGGCGCTGACGGTAACGCGGAACCAGATGCAGTTTGCTCTCGAAATGCCGCATCAATTCGGGATACGTGATCTCGTCTTCGAAGAACGAGAACGAGCCGATATGCAGTGGCCCATTGCGCGACTCGCCGTAAATGAATGTGGCGTCTTGGCCGGTGAGCCGATGGTTCAGTTTTTCGATTGCGATAGACTTTTCAGCCATTGTCCTCTCGCCTCCCAATCCGGTTGCCAAGTTAATTCGCCACTCGTCGCGCTCTCGACCGTGGATCTAGCTGAGCTGTTCCAGACAGCCTCGACCACAAGCGCGAGGCCACTGCGTGCATCGAATAATTCGAAGCCCGGGCATTCCCACCGCAGCGGTTGCCGCGGCCATTTCAGCGTCCACCTGAACCGCCGCGTACTCACGGGCTTCGGGGCAGATGACCTGCTGTGGTTCACGAAACCGGGCGTAAACGTCGGTCGCCACAGGGCTGAATGGGCACAGTGCCGCGATTACACGGACAGAGTTCGTTAAGGGAGTCTTCATGGAATCGGTCCCTCATTCGAGGCGCCTCGATGCTGCTGGGGCGCCTTCGCCCATTCGTTTTTAATTCAACGATTAGGAAGCAAGGAGCACGCCACTGGCTGGTCGCAAATCATGCTTAAGATGACAGTGGTATAGATTGACCAGGCTGTCACCAAAGGGCTCAGGTGGCGCTGTCGGATGCATCCGCCAACATTGAGTGGAGCGCGGATCCCCGCATCGTCGACGACTACAACGGCATGCTAGGGAAAAGACCCATTCAGCCGCTGTTCAGAGCCTCTCCGGCATATGTGCGACGCTCAATGCGTCGAGTTCCGGCCGCGATAACAAAGAGGCATGAGAAATGCGTTCTTCTGTTCGCAGCGAATAGCCCAAGAGGGAGGAACTGCATATGAAGTTCGGGATGCTGCATTTCTTTGAACATCCTGCCGGAGGCAAGAGCGAGCGCCAAATATTCAGAGAACAGCTCGACTGCATGCGCGCGGCCGAGGACATGGGCTTTGACTCCATATGGGCACCCGAACACCACTCCAGTGACCTCGGTCAAGGACATCGCGGTGCGCGCGAAGGCCTACGACATCCCCGGCTACATCGTCGATGGTCCCACCCTGCTCGAATGCAAGACCTATCGATGGGAGGGCCACGTCGTCGGCCGCCACCGTTTTTCGCATAGCCGGAACCGATGCTGATGATACGGCCCCACTTCTGTTTGATCATGTAGGGGAGGGCGGCATGCGTCGCATGGAATGCCTGGGTCAGGTTCAGAAACAGGTTGTCCTCGAACGCGCGCGGGTCATGATTGAGAGGATCGAGGTGAGCCGGTTCTCCGCGATGACGCCACCTGCGTTGTTGATCAGAATGTCGAGACCGTCGAGTTTGCGGGCAGCCTCGTCGACGCCAGCGGTAATCTGCTCTCGATTCATCACGTCGACGATCACCGGGAAGCCGCGCTGACCGCGCTCTTCTATCTCTTTTGCCACCGCCTCCAGTTCAGCGTGTGAGCGGGAGGCGACCGCGACATTAGCGCCGGCGTCGGCCAGCGCAAGCGCCATCGAGCGGCCAATCCCGCGCCCGCCGCCGGTTACCAGCGCGCGCCGTCCATGCAGATCGATCAGTTGTCTCATTTCCCGGGCGGCTCCATTGTCGAATCAGGCTTCTCCGAGTTCAATCGCTTTGTCTCATCCATTCGCGGACTTTTGCAAATGGTCTAATTCATGCCTGTATCGAAAGCACCCATAAGGTGGGTCTTTTCGCGCCATACCCAAGACCGGGTCCTCGTTAACCCATTGCGTTGGCGATAGTCATACTCGCCCGTTTGCGCGATGTCCAATCCGCGCACCCATGGCACGTTCGATGCCTCATGATTGAAAGCTGAACACCGATTGGGTGGCGACAGCGACTTTCTAGAGCCTGCAGAGCGAGGAGAAACAGACCGATGGACACTTACCGTGAACTCTGTCTGGGGGTCCCAAAAGAGTACGAGTCGCTGCGCGAGAGCGCTCATCGCTTCGCCAAGGAAGTGATGCGTCCGGCCGCGATCGAACTCGATCGCATGGCCGATCCTAAGGATGTCATCGCGCCGGATTCGCCACTGAGACGGGTGCTGAAGCAGGCTTACGGCCTTGGCTACCACGTGGCTGGAATCCCGGTAGCGATGGGTGGGCTGGGACTCGATCCGCTCGCGACTCACATCCTCCACGAGGAACTGGCGTGGGGATCGGTTGATCTGTCGTTGGCGATTGGATGCTCGGGTTTCCCGTACTTCGTCGCCGCCAGCAGCGGCAATCCCGATTTATACGAAACCTTCGTCAAGCCTTACGTCGAGGATCGCGAAGCCGCTTTCATAGGATGCTGGGCCATCACCGAGCCCAACCATGGCTCCGATCACATAATGGTAGGCACGCCTGAGTATCACGATCCGAAGGTGAAGGGAGAGGTCGTTGCTCGCCTCGACGGCGACTCTTACGTCATCAAAGGCCAGAAGTCGTCGTGGGTTTCCAACGGCACTATCGCAACTCACGCGGCGCTCTATCTAAGAATCGCATCCAAATCGGCTCACGCGCCGGCAGGAATGTCGGGCGGTGGCGTCGCAGTGGTTCCACTGAACCTGCCGGGAGTATCGAAGGGCAAGCCGCTAAACAAACTGGGGCAGCGCGCGCTCAACCAGGGCGAGATCTTTTTCGACAACGTGCGCATCCCGCGCCACTACATGGTGGTGAACTCCGATACCTATGAGCAGCACACGATGTCGACGCTGACCGGCGCTAACGGCGGCATGTCGACCGCGTTCACCGGGCTCGCCCGTGCCGCATATGAGGCCGCACTCGACTATTCAAAAGAACGCATCCAGGGCGGGCAGCCCATCTGCGAGCATCAGCTGGTGCAGAAGCGCCTATTCGAAATGTTCACCAAGGTCGAGGCATGCCGCGCCCTCTCGCGTGCGGTTACCGTTTACAACAGCTCGTCAGGGGCGCCTTCCCTTCAACATGCGATCGCCGCGAAGACCTTCTGCACGCAGGCTGCATTTGAGGTGACCAGCGACGCCTTGCAGATTTTCGGCGGCAACGGCCTGAGCAAGGAATATCCGGTCGAGAAGATGTTCCGCGATGCGCGCGCCTCGCTAATCGAGGACGGCACCAACGATGTCCTGAGCCTGGCTGGCGCGCGACACATACTCGCCGAGGCCGATGGCCACGCGCACATATAGCAGCTACGAATGGGATTTGATTGATCGCGATGGAGGTCGCCGATGGCACGTGCACAGGGAGCGATTGAACAGCTGATCAGACTGCGCGCGAAACAGCATCCACACGAAACCTGGCTCAAGTTCAAAGACCAGGAATTTTCGTGGGAGCAAGTGTTGAGTAACATTCATCGCGCTGCCAACGGTTTGCTTGCTCTCGGCATCGCGCCGGGCGACCGCGTAGCGATCATGATGGGCAATCGTCCCGAATTTTTGTGGATCCACTTCGCGATCGGTTTCATCGGCGCGGTTAGCGTTCCTGTCAACACCTCGCAGCGCGGCGTTACATTGCATCACGTGCTCGCGGACTCCGACTCCGCGGCGGTGATCTTCGAAGAGCTGCTGCGCGATTCGGTGATGGCGGTAAAGGACTCGCTCCCGAGCCTGAAAGCTACCGTGGTAGCCGACGGCAAGACGGGCAAGGGGGTAGATACGACTCTGGATGCCCTGATGGCGCATCCCGATCGGGAACCCGACGTCGATGTGGGCTCAGGCGCCGGCGGCGCAAACATGATGTACACCTCGGGCACCACCGGGCCTCCCAAAGGCGTCATCGCCAGCGGCGGGGATAGCACTGCGCTCGGTGCGGTGCTGGGCGCTCTCAAGCTGCGTCCCGGAGAGACCATCTACACGGCGCTTCCGCTGTTTCACGGCAACGCGTTAATGATCTCGGGATTCGGCTCGATGGTTCTCGATGCCAAATTCGCGATCGCTGAGCGCTTCAGCGCGTCGCGATTCTGGGACGAGTGCCGAAAGCACCACGCTGTCGAGTTCAATACCCTCGGCGGCATGATTCCGATTCTGCTCAAGCAGCCGCCGCGTCCCGACGATCGCAACCACGAAGTACGCGTGGTGCTCTCGGCAGCATGCCCGCCATCGGTGTGGAAGGAATTCGAAGATCGCTTCGGCGTCAAAATCATCGAAGTCTACGGAATGGTCGATTCGCCCGGGTTCCTTATGAACGACGTTGACCGGGTCGGCTCGATGGGTAAGCCGGTCGGGGAGGTAGAGTTCCGCGTGGTTGACGACAACGACAATCCGTTACCGGCGGGGAAGGTCGGCGAACTCGTCTTCCGTCATCCCAAGGGGCAGCTCAGTCACTATCACAAGCTTCCCGATGCGACCGCGGAGGCATACCGCAACGGATGGTTTCATTCGGGCGATCTCGCCAGAACCGACTGGGACGGTTTCTATTATTTCTGCGGACGCAAGAAGGCGTCGATCCGCCGGCGCGGAGAGAATATTTCCGCCTGGGAGATCGAGACCGTCGTCAATCAGCATCCCGCGGTGTTGGAGTCGGCCGCCTACGCGGTGCCGTCGGAACTCGGGGAGGATGAAGTTAAGATCGCGGTTGTGTTGGCGCCCAACGCCAACCTTCGTCCCGAAGATCTCATCGAGTTTTGCCGCGACCGTATGGCCTACTACGCGGTGCCGCGTTTCATCGAATTTATCGACGAGCTTCCAAAGACCGGCACTCAGCGCATCCAGTATGCGGCCCTGAAAGCGCGGGGCGTCGCCGGCGCGTGGGATCGCGAGCAGGCAGGTATTAAGGTCGAACGAGCACGCGCGTCGGCGTGAACCAGTCGCCATCGAGGCGGCGCAATGTGGTACAACATTCGCAACCCGAGGAGGGACAATGGAATTTCAGGAATTAATCGGCACGCGACGTTCGATTCGCTTCTTCGATCCCAAGCGACCGGTCGAACAGGACAAGATTCAGAAAATTCTGGAGGCTTGCCTGATCGCTTCATGCGCCGTCAATGCGCATTGGCTTCGCGCGATCGTAGTCAAGCGCGACGACATACCGAAGGCTGAACTCGAGAAGCTGAAGAACCCGGTGCAGGCCGTCGTCATCGAACTCGCGCCGGTGCATATCTACTTCTATGCCGACCTCGGCGTCGTGAATCGGGTCAAGGGCGCCCGTCTCAGGCAGTTAGTCGATGCAAACATCGTCGCTTCGACCCACGGCTGGAGTATCAAGTTCGTCGATGAGGTCGTGTATCCGATGATCCTAAAGCCGATGACCGAATCGCCGCACTATCCAACCATGGCGGCTTTCGATTGCGGCGTAGCGGCGTGCCAGGGCCTGCTGATGGCGTTCGAACAAGGGCTCGGCGCGTGTCTAACCGCGTTCACCGCACCTATCATCGGCGCGATCACCAAGCCGCCCGCGGACTGGTTCCCGCTCTACCAGCTCAACATCGGCTACTCGCTGGAGTCTCGCGAAGCGGGCGGCCAGCGGCCGCGGCCTCCGTTCGAGGAGCAATACTTCCTGGGCAGGTACGGAAATCCGTTTCCGCGCGATCCCAAAGTCGTCGAGGAGCTGAAGAAATCAAAGATGCTGCAAGCGCCGGCGCCGCTTCCGGGCCGCAAGGACGAACTCCGTCGCCTGGCGAAGCAGCTGAATCTGCCGGAGTGAGACTCGGGTTCCAAACCCTTGCCACGATGCTCTCTTAAGCAACGTCACAGGTACGTTACGAGCACTGACGGCCCGAGATTCGCTCGTGGCGTCACTAGTGCCACAGGCGCTTTGCGTTTTTTCGGCAGCGCGTTTGGGGAGCGTAGCTCAGGCAGCCTTCTGCAGGACGTGCACGACGCAGACCGCGCCGATACCGACCATATGTGCGAGTCCGATTCGCGCATTCTCCTGCTGGCGCACTCCCGCTTCTCCACGTAACTGACGCGTAATCTCAACCACCTGCCCCGCTCCCGTGGGTCCGATCGGATGGCCCATCGCGAGCAATCCTCCCGAGACGCTTATCGCGCATCTCCCGCCGATGCCGGCCGCGCCGCTCGCGATCATCCGCACTCCCTCGCCTTCGCCGCACAGGCCCATGGCTTCGACGTACAGCAGTTCTTCGATCGTGAACGCATCGTGCAGTTCGACTACGTCGAGGTCCTTGGGCGAAATTTGTGCGTGCTCATACGCTTGCGAAACAGTTTCGCGAGTGAGTTCGGCATCGAAGTTCTTTTCGCCACGGTAAATCCTTTCGCTCCGCGAGACTGACGCAGTTACACGCACCGCGCGGGAGCGATTGATTCGAAGCTTTTCGATCGCGTCGTCCGATGCGACGATCACCGCGGCTGCTCCTTCGCCGACCGGGCAGCATTGCAGCCGCGTCAACGAGCCGGAAATCTGCGGACCCGCGAGCACCTCTTCCAGGGTGACCGCCTTTTGTCGCTGCGCATACGGGTTGTTTGCACCGTTGCGATTATTCTTCACCGCCACTGCCGCGACCTGCTCGGCGGTGGCGGCGTAACGATTCATGTACTCGTTGGCGAGCAGCGCGAAATGCGTATACGGAACGACGCGGCGCCCGACCAGGTCATGAATGTTGGTCTTTGCCGGAGCCATCGCCACTGGTCCCGGCTTGTCCACTCCGACCGCGATTGAGACATCGGTGATGCCGCTCGCGACATCGAGACAGGCTTGGCGAACGGCGGTCGAACCCGAAGCGGATGCGTTCTCCACCTGCGCCATCGGTATGCCGGTAGCTCCGAGATGTCGCAACATCGGGCGACTCGCCGCCATTCCGACCAGCGCGGTGCCGGTGTACGCGGATTCAACTGAGCGCCACTCGATATTCGCGTCTCCGAGCGCCTCGCGCACCGCGGTCAGCCCGAGTGTGACATAGGGTGTCTCGCTCATGCGCTGATACCGATGCAGCCCGATTCCCACAACGTACACGGGACGCATCTCGCGCAGCGTCTTTCTCATCGCTGAGTCTCCCGCTGCGCGAAACGGAGTTCGTTTACGGGCCCACCGCGCTCGTCATCGTCGGCGACCACAACCGCGTGCGTCCGATCTCCGATCTTCAAGCCCTTGTCGGTTTTGTGAGTCAGAACCGCTCGAATCGCGGGACCGTCATCAAGAACAATCACGCCGACCGTGAACGGAGTTTCTATCCCCCGGTCCTGATGCAGATTGAACGTGGCGAAAGAACTTAGCACGCCTTCACCTTTGAGCGATTTCGGTTCGAGTTTCTCCGGCGGTGCGCCGCAAAACTCACAACCATAGCTCTGCGGCGGAAAGAATACGTAGCCACAGGCCCGGCAATGTCCTCCGTTGAGCGTCGGCTCGGGCGAAACGGAAAAGAGATTCGGTCGCTGCGCCGGCTCCATCACTTCACGCCCATCCTGAGCCGGTAGCTCCAGAACCACGGCACGATAGAGTCGCCGAGAGCGTGGCGCGCCGCCTCCCGCAATGCGTCAATCCCGATCTCATCCTCGCCGACACCGTGCTTGAGCAGCGTGGAGATCTCGCCTTGGCTGAGCGCGAGCCCGACCAGCCGCTCTGCGCCGCCACTTTCGACGTGATGAAGCCCGACTTGCTTAACGTAACGGAACCTTCCGCTCTGCCTAATCCTTTCCAGATGCCCGCCCTTGTTCCACTGATGAACCCCCGGCGCGAGGCGGATCGAGCGCTCGAGCGCCTCTGCTTTCGCTCGACATGCGTTGTAAGCCTGCTCGGCCTCGGCGTTGAGCGTCGGCGGCCAGTCGCAGTCGTAAGCGGCGAACACGCCGCCATCGCGCAAAATGCGCGCAACCTCGGCGAATGTGCCATTCGGCTCCATCCAATGTAGCGACTGCGAACAGGTCACGATGTCGGCGTATCGGTCGGGAAGGCCGGTCGCGGTCGAGAGCCCTTCGATAAACCTGACGGTGCTCGCACCGGAGTCGGCCGCGCGGTGTTCGGCCTGCGCGCGCATGTCGGTATTAGGCTCGACTCCAACGACCTCGGCTGCGGATCGCATCCAGAGGAGGGTCGAAAGTCCGGTGCCGCTGCCGAGATCGACGACCACGGGCCGTTGCTTTGCGGCCAACTGCGTCAGGAGATCTACGATGACTTCGGGCGGCCTCGGCCGGTGCATGTCGTAGAGTTCGGCGAAGCCCGAGAAGCGCTCGGTATTGGCGACGACGTGGGCGCGATCCGAACTCATGACGTGAACCCGCTCATGCGCCAAGTCTAGTTGCGCCGCGTTACCGAGGCGAGGGAGCGGCGGTGCTTTCGCGCATCGCGGACGCGCTCACTCCGTGAGTCGAAGCAATGATGCGGATAGCGGCACGGCTCAGGGGCACCAGGCTCTGGCGGTGAATCTTGTCGAGTGTGTCCATGGCGTCGAAGAGATAGAAGGGGGCGGTGAGGAAGTTGACGAGCGGCACACCCGCAAGATGAAAGGGGCCGCCGTCGCTGGTTGGCATTGGGCCGAATACATCGGGCGGAAGGATCAGCGACCGCTCGAGCTGCTCAGCGACGATCGCCTCGCGCACGATTGCCTCGATAGGTGCGAGCCTGCTCGTGAACCACCAGCGTGGTTCAGGGTGTCCGGAGTCTACCAGGCCGTCATGCTCGACTATCTCGTTCGCGGCGTGCTCGAGGTGGACTTCGAGCACCACGCGAGCCAGCTCCGTCCTGTGCCGGTCAATGAACGCGTGTACACCGGCGCCGCCGGCCATGTGTCCCGCGTTGAGGAGGAAGACCAGGCGGTGCGGGCGCTCCACCGGCGCAACGCGTGACCAGTAAGTAGCCTGCGCCAGGACCAGCGCTACGCCTGACGCGTCCTCGACGGCCGAGGACCACGGGCCGTCGTGGTGAGAGCCAACGATGACGCTGTCGTCGTCGGCGCCCGGCAGTTCGCCAACGACGTTATAGCTGGTGATGTCGTGGCGGATCGCGCGGTTGACCATCCTGCACTGCACAGGACCTGCGCCGCACAGTCGCCGCAGCCGTGCACCGTCGCTGCCGTTGATCCAGACTCCGGGGATCGCGCGGGCCAAGCCGTCGTAGGGTACGTAGTACCGGTTCGAGTCGCCAGGGTAATCGCTCAACACTCCTACGAATCCCAGCGCCCCCGCCGCTAGCGGTGCATCCATAACGGCCATGAAGTAGCGGCTGAACGGCAGCACCTGGTTGACGTCGGCCAGCGTGCAGCCCGGGTCGTAGCGACGCCAGTTGGTATCGGCTTCCCCCGTCACTGCACCTGCGAGCAGCAGCGGAAAATCCGCAGGAGAACGCACGAGGGACACATCGACAAGTGCGATCGCGCCACGGACAGCGCTCGGCGTTTCGCCACGCCATGTGACGAGCGGTGCGTCGAGACCGTCGGTCGCCGCCGAGTGTGGCAGGGAGAAACATGGAATGCGCGACTCGCGCCCATCCGCCCGCACGATAATTGCTGACTCAAGCGGCTCCCAGTAAGGGAGGATCACGGGCTCAAACCGGACGTTATCGAGTCCGAGTTGACGGAACCGCTCGAGGCAGAAGTTCTCGGTCCAGCGATCGGCCGCATACCCGGGTCGCCGAACCCCGCGGGCAAAGATGGTTTCGATCCAGTCGAAGATAGTACGCTCGTCCGGGACGAACTCCTTTTGCGCCCTGCTCATCCCACTGACTCGCGTGTTCTGCGGCCTCGCGCGCGCCTGAACATTCAATCCCAAACCGGCGGCTTGCGACCGATCCACGGCTGCGCCTGCTCGAGCTGGCCCGCAAGCTGGATTAGTGTCGCTTCATCGCCATAGCGCCCACCGAACATCACTCCGATTGGCAAGCCCTCGCGATTCCAATGGAGCGGCAATGAAATCGCCGGTTGACCGGTAATGTTGTAGACGGGGCAGGCAACCGCAAAGTTCGTCATCTTTTCGTCCAGCAGCGTCGTGGCCGGACTCATGAAGTCGATAGCACCGATCCTGAGCGGCGGCTGACCTAGCGTGGGCATCAGGAACTGATCGTGCGATTCGAAGAATGCCGCGAACTGACGCGAGGCCTGTTGGAGCAAAGCCTGCGCAATCAGATATTGCGTCGCCGATACATTCCTCCCGCGCTCGTACATGTTCCAGGTGAAGGTCTGGAATTTGTCGGGCGTCGGCTGGGCGCCGGTCAGCATACGCGTCGCCTCGATCGAGAGCGCCACTCCCGCCGAGTAAACAGTTTCGAAGAGCTGCGCGAGCATCTGGTAGTTGAGTTGTGGCGCCGCCTCTTCGACCTCGTGTCCAAGTTCCGCGCACAGCTTCGCCGCCCGCTGCGTAGCCTCGATGCAGTCCGGATGAATGGCGCCTCCGAGAGGATTCTCCGTCGAGAACGCGACTCGAAGCCGCTTCGGCCGCGTGGACGCTTCGTGCAGATAGGGCCGGGTAGGCGGCGCTGGGAAGTACGGATCACCAGCCATCGGACCCGCGGTCGCGTCGAGTGCGGCCGCGCTGTCGCGGACCGTCCTGCTCAACACGTGCTCGACGATGAAGCCGCCGAGGATGTCGCCGAGATTCGGCGCGAGCGAGATACGTCCACGCGTCGGCTTGAGTCCGACCAATCCGCAGCAGGCCGCAGGGATCCGAATCGAGCCGCCGCCGTCGTTGCCGTGAGCGACCGGCACAATTCCCGCCGCGACCGCGGCGGCTGAGCCTCCGCTGGATCCGCCCGGTGTACGCTCGAGATTCCACGGGTTGTGCGCCGGCCCGTAAAGGCGCGACTCGGTCACGGGGGGAATTCCCAATTCGGGCGCGTTGGTCTTGGCGAACGGGATGAAGCCCGCGCGCTTGTAGCGGGCCACCACCTCCGAGTCCGCGCGCATCGGCGTCGCCGGAACGAACGCGCACGCCGAGCGCGTCGGCATGCCCGCGCAGTCGCCCATGATGTCCTTGAGCAACAGCGGCACACCCGCGAACGGGGCGGCGCCGACCTTGTGCGCGAGCGCCGCGGCGCATGCGCGGTCATAGTCCTTGAAAACGATCGCATTCAGCTTTGTGTTGTGTTTCTCCGCGCGCTCGATAGCCGCGTCCATCAGCTCAGCCGGTGTTACCTTGCGCTCGCGGACCATGCGGCCCAAAGCCAGGCCGTCAAGGGAAGCGTATTCGTTGAATGCCATTGGCCGGTCAATGCGCGCCCTGCGCTCCTGCCTGCGGAACGCTCGCCGGCTTGCCTTTCGGCCAAGTCGTTTCGATCTCTTGCGCGTAAACGTCGTAGATCACATTCACCAATTCGGCATGCTTGATCAGGACTCTCATGTCGCCGGTGATCTTGATGCTGCCCTTGAGTCCGGCGTCGATCAGGTCGATCAGTCCGGCGGCGACTCCCTCGAATACTGTCGCAGGTAACTCGAAAATGAAATCGAAACCCTTGCGCGGCGGCGAGATCTCTACTTGCCGGTATTCGATGCACTTGCCGTCGGACAACACCACTACGAAATTGCGCACCTCGCCATCTGTAAGATATGGCGAGCGCGCATCGCCGACAATCTTCGCCAACACGTTGATAGTGCCGCGCGGCGCATTGCGATCGACTTCGGGATTTTCGTTGAGGAGCTTCTTCAGAGCGTCGTACCATTCAGTGGTGTAAATCGCGGGCATGATTGATCCTCCGTTAGTAGAGCCGTCCTTCCTGCTGCCAGATTTTCGGCAGACCAAAGTCGTGTGCGATCACCTTGTACGCGTTGTAACCTCCGGCCGCGCTGATTCCGCCGCCGCCCGCCGACGCGCCGCACATGTAGAGTCCCTCGATTTCGCTGCGGTAGATGTGCTCGCGCGGCAGCCCGGGATTCATATGGCCGAGCCTGCCGTGCGAGAAATCGCCCTCGGGCATCGCGATCCGACGCTCCATGTCGAGCGAGACATATAGCTTGTCGGCGAGCACGTTGTCGCGCGTCATGTTGGGGGCGTAGGTGCTCCAGAGATCCAGGAATTTTCCGTTGTAGTCGCGCCGGACGTTGTCCCATTCCTCCGGGCTCAGGCACGATGCGCGCGGAAAGAAGAACCATCCGTTCATCGAGTGCATTCCTGGAGGCGCCTGGCTCGGATCCCACAGCGAGTTGACCCACGTGCCCGCGCCGGGACGGTCTGGAATCTGCCCGCCGTAGGCCTGCAGGATGTAGTCGGACACCTGGTGATCGTCCTCGAATCCGACGATCGTGTAGAAGCACTTGTTGATGTCGGGATTGTGCCGCGCGGATTTGTAGTCGGGCGGATTGCGCAATGCGAATGACGGCGTCCCCAGCACGTGCTCAGGACCGAAGCGCCAGTTTGCCATCCGCTCTTTGCGGAAGTCGGTGAGCTGCTCCCATCCAATCAGATCGACAAAGGTGGTTTTGGGATCGGCGTTGGACGCTACCAGTTTGCGCGCCTCGACGGTGCGCCCGTCCTTGAGCCGCACGCCGGTAGCGCGTCCTCCCGAATTGAGAATTTCGACGACCGGGCTGTTGTAGCGCAGGTCCGCACCAGCCGCGAGCGCGGCACTTGCCATCGCATGCGCGAGAGTATGGGTGCCGCCGACCGACAGGTAATGATTGCCGCACAGCCAGATCACCGCCATCACGAATCCCATGCCGTCACCGGAGTGCAGGTTCGCTCCCCATTCGACGCACTGGCGATACATCGTCGCCCGCATCTCGGCCGACTCGAACACTTCGTCGATCAGCACCTTCGGGCTCTTGTTCAGTTCCTGTGGTTTGAAGCCGATATCGAGCCACAACTGCATCATCCGACCCAGGATCGTTTCGCTGCGCCCGTCAGACGCGACTTCGTTGGCCGGCGGACTATAGAGCATCGCCGCGATATAGTTGTTGGCATCCAGCACTTTGCGCCGGATCGTATCGAAAGTGTCGGCGTCGCGGCGCGAGTAGTTCGCGACGCTCTCGCGGGTCCTGTCCGCGAACTCGGGACGGTAGATCACGAGCGGCGGTCTGCCATCGGCAAACGTAATCCCCACTTGCGCATCGGGCTTGATCATCCGCGCGCCAAAGCTCGGCAGGTCGAAGTCGCGATAGAAGGGCATGGTCTCGATGAACTCCATGTATTGCGCATGGAGGTTGTGCCAGAAGCCGGGCACGGTAGCCTCGTCGGTGTGCGCGCCACCGCCTTCGTCGTGACGCCGCTCGAACATCGCGACTTTCAAGCCTGCGCGCGCGAGATAAGCGGCAAGACAGAGGCCGTTGTGGCCAGCCCCGACTATCACCGCGTCATAAGATGCGTCTGCCATATAAGCCTCCTCTAGCGCGCGCCGTCGCGGGCGAGCTTCATCAGCCGGTGGACTCGAAAGGGAAGAAAAGGGTTGCGCAGCCGCGACGTCACTTTGAGACGTCCACGAAGATGCTCGACTAGCGGATTGCTGCGGCCCTGGAGCAGCTCGGTCAGCGATCGGTATGGTCCCGCAATGCTCGCATCGAGCGGCTCCTTGCTGCCGTCGCACACCGCGATTTGGTCGCCGCGAAAATCAACGGTGACGGACGCGCGATAATCGGTTGCTGTCAGCCCCAGGCGTCCGCGCAAACGCCCGGCGCGACGCCGGCGCGATACTGAGTCGGCCAGCTGCTGTTCGAGGAACTGCTGCACGATCGACGCGAGCCCGCTGGTCGAGCCTTCGACGAGTAAAACCTCGAGTTTTGAGTCCGCAGAAATCATTGCCACCAGCGTTCTAGGTGCTGATCGTGCGCGATGATCTCGAGCGCGTTGTAAGCCGGCGCGAAGGTCACGAACCCGTGGGGATGCTGCGTGGCGCCGCACATGTACAGATTCCCGATCGGAGTCCGATACTCTGAAAGAATCGGGCCGGGGCGATGGTCCAGCATGTTGCCCAGATCGATCAGCCCGCCGATCCAGTCGGCCTGAACCATGTTCGGCATCCGCCGCGTGATGTCGAGCGGCGAATAGGTCGCCCAGTCGAGAAACGTGCTGTCGCTCAGGTTGGGGGCGGCCTCTTTCCACACGTCGATGCATCGCTGGCCGTATTCGCGGGAGATCTTGTCCCACGCGGCCGGACCGCCAGCGGCGAGATTGTATGGCGCCATCTGGCGGAGCAGGCCTGTGTAAAAGCCGTCGGGCGCGTCAGTCGGATCGTAGAGCGAATTGACCGCGGCGTTGGGCCGCGGATCCAGAAGTTTGCCGACGCGCAAATCGCGCCAATCGTCATTGAACTGCTTCTGATTTTCGTAGCCGAGGTTAACCACCCAGGCCTGGTTGACGTCGGGATCGAACGCGGCCGCGCGATACGCCGGCTTCGCCGTCATCGCCAGATGGACGCTGAAGAACGTCGAATCCATGTGCGGAAAGTTCTTGACCTCGGCCGCTAGCGCAGGGGGCAGGTTCTCGGCCCCGACCATTTGCAAGAAAGTCTGCTCGAGGCTGATCGAACTCGCGACCAGATGCTTCGCGCGCACTTCGCTGCCATCTTCGAGGCGGACGCCGACGGCTTTTCCGTTCTCGACCAGGATCTTCTCGACGCCATGATTCAGGAAAACGCGCCCACCGGCTTGTGCGAGCGCTTCCCATAGTGAATGGGCGAGCGCGTGCGAACCGCCAATGCAGATGTGCCAGTTGTCGATCTTGCTGAGCAGCAGCGGGAATGAAACCGCGAGTCCTCGGCGATCGGTCGCGTAGCCGGCGAGCGCCGCGTGAAACGAGAGATGAGCCTTGACCCGGTCGTTCTCGAAATGGTGGTCGAGGAATTCATTGATCGTCTGATGGCGCAGATGAACGCTCAGATACTTGCTCTTTTCCTCGACACCCCAGGTGACCAGCGCCTTGGTGATGTCCTTAATCGAGGTCGGTGGCGAATACATCAGCGTGCGCAGAATCAGATCGCGGTAGCCGCGCGCCTCTTCATAAACGGCCCGGAAGGTGTCGGCATCCTTGTGCGAAAAGCGCGCGATCGATTCGCAGGTCTTGTCCAGGTCGGTATGCACCACTAGCGCCGAGCCGTCCTTGAACACGCTCGCCATTTGCACTGGTGGCTGGACGTACCGCAATCCGTGCTTCGTGGTGAGTTCGAGGTCATCGTAAACCGGGCAGATTCCGACCAGCGTGTGATAGTTCGCGTGCACGTTGTGCAGGAAGCCGGGCCGCGTCAATTCCTCGGTGCAGAGGCCGCCGCCTTCTTCGGTGCGCTTCTCGAAGACGCCGACGCTCAAGCCAGCCTTGGCCAGATAAGCGGCCAGCGCCATGCCGTTATGGCCCGCACCGATGATGATGGCGTCAAAAGTCGCATCGGGCATCGAAAGATACCTCCGGCCTTGTCCAGCGTTTCATGGCTCGCGGCTTGCTCCGGCTGAAACCGACCAAACAGTTGATTTGCATTTGTTGTGCCTAGCAATAGAAAAGTGCGCGGCAACACGGGTTGGCGGTTTTCGGACGCTGTCCTCGATTCTGGCTCCTCGGCGCCGCAGGCGATTGTCACCTCGTGGATATAGCCGCGGACCAGCACCTCGCGGTGGCCGTAGGCAGTCGGCACCGAGTAGTCGTTGCCGCGGTAGCGCACCAGGGACAACGAGCTGACTCGGGCAGCCTTCTTCTCGCAGGCTTCGTAGAGAGTCGCCGGCAGCGGCAGCAAGGCGGCCCGGTCTCGCACCAGTCGCTCGCCGATGGTGTCAGCATGACCACGCAGCCGGTCGTTCAAGCGACGGCGGCAGTACTCCAGCAAGTGCGCGTTGAGCTCAGCGAAGCTGGCAGCCCGTGGAATCGGCACCATGAAGTTGCGTCGCGCGTAGCCGACCAACCCTTCGACCTTGCCCTTGTCGTTGCCCTTGCCCGGCCGGCCGAAGTGGTCGGCGAACAGATAGTGCGACTGCAACTCGCTGAAGACCCGAGTCCTTAGCCGCCTGCCGTCTCCTAGGATGCGCGCCACCGCCAGCTTGGTGTTGTCGTACAGGATCGAGCGCGGTATCCCACCGAAGAACTCGAAGCTGACGTTGTGCCCTTCAAAGAAGGCTTCCGTGCTCTCCGCCGGATAGGCCTGCACCACGCAGCCGTCGCTGTGCGGCAGGTCCATGGCAAAGAAGTGGATCTTCCGCTCCACCCCGCCGATCACCGCCAGCGCGTCGCCGAAGTCGACTTGCGCGTGCCCCGGATCGTGTCGCAACGGCACGAACATCTCGCGCTGCCGCTGGCGGCGCTCGTGCACGTAGTCCTTTACGACCGTGATCCCGCCGGTATATCCGTCCTCGTCTCGCAGCCGCTCGAAGATCCGCTTCGAGGTATGCTGCTGTTTGGCAGGCCGCCCCTTATCTTCCTCCAGGATCCGGTCAATGATCCCGACGAATGGATCCAGCTTCGGCCGCGCCGGCGGCCGGCTCCGCCGGTATCCCGGCGGCACCGAGAACGCCAGCATCTTCGCCACTGTCCGCGGGTCGATCCCAAACCGCCGCGCCGCCTCCCGTCGGCTCATCCCCTCCACATACACCGCTCGCCGCACCTGCCCGTACAGTTCCACGCCTTTCATCCCTCCGCCCTCTGCCCATCTTGGCAGAAGACCTTCGGCTGCCGGACTTTTGCTCCGGCGCTGCCGCTCTATCCGGCCGCTTCACTGAGGGATTTTCTCTCCGGCGCTCTCAGCTCGCCGATGATCATCGGGAGGACGACCTAAAGCGCATGCGCAGGGGCATCCCGAGGCTGTATTCTTCGCGAGACGTCAGAGTCTCTCAGTGCTCAGGGGACAGGACTTTTGCTTCCAGCGGCCAAATTTCGAACTCGAAATGCACGAACAGATCTCTCCCATGCTGCTAGATCTGGACCAGTACACCGTTGTGGATTAAAAAACTCAGCACATTGGCGCCAAGGAGTTGTGACTCCTGGTCCGGGTTGTGTTCGCGAAACTCACGAATCTTTTGGGCGTAATAGGCGCGCCATTTTGCGTTGATTACTTGCTCACCGTCTACCTTCCGAACCCGAAAGCATCGCCCGATAATCATATCGGGATCCTCGCCCACGAATTCGCAGAATCGCGCGAGCGCTTCCAGCCATGATCGATCCAAGCGCCCGATTGCAGATAGGCTTCGGCGTTGCGAAGCGCGCTCGCAAAACACCTGGAACCGTCGAAATACGGAATCTTATAGTGGCAGCATTCGTGTCGCAGGTATTCGCTGAAGGTGCGAAGGTCGCCAATCAAGTTGAGTAGACGGACATCGTCGAGTTCGTCCGTCCAATCAGTTCGGCCCGTGGCATACTGCCGAATCGCGTGCAGCTTCTTTGCGGGGTCCACATCCGCATAGCCGATGAAGCATGCCTTGATGCCAGTGTGAGAACCGTGGCCAAATTCCATCAAATGCTTGGGTAGAAGCACGTCGCCTTCCAGCAGGAGTTCGTCACCGCTGTGCGCTGCATCGCTGATGAGCTGGCGGAGTATCGGCCAGATTACTTCTGTTCGCTTCAGCGCAGGATCGCTCACCCGCAGTCCGAGTGCGGGCTCCGCGCTCGCGAGACTGGCGATGAGAGTGTCAATCGGAAAGTACGGGAGTCTATGCTCGGCGAGCATCCGTCGGGCGAGGATGGTTTTACCGGAACGCGGAGCACCGCCAATCATGTAAAGCATCTGCCGTTACCTCGGCACCTTGGAGAGGCTGCCATTCTAAGCAAGGTTTCTGCCGAGTCTCGGTGTCAGAAAACCAGCAAACCGTCAGGACAATAGGTCGGTGGATATATCTACCAAAAGGTCGATAATGCATCCGAAAGACCCACGCGTGATTCGTTTCGCGCCATCGCTGATAGGCCCCCTTCATCCGCCGCTCTCGTTAGTTCCCCTACCGTCGCAGCATTCTCAGGCGATCGTTCTTACGACCTCTGTGGCACGCCCGCTGCTTAAAGTGTCAACGTGTGAGACTCACGCCCTTTTGTGAACAAGGTCAGAGGGCTGTTAGCGGAGGGCTCGCTATGCCACTGATCAAACTGGCGCGCAGGCCGACGACGTAAGACGCATGTTTCCTCTACGGCGAATCGGAAAGCGGTCCCCTTCATTTCGGAGGACTCGGCCTCTTCGACGGCGTTATCGATTTTCCACGCATGCGCGATCACGTTGAACGGCGGCTCCACATGCTGCCGCGCTTTCGGCAGTTCCTCGCCTTTGCGCCGTTCAATCTCGCTCATGCCACGCTGGAGGCTGACTTCAAGATTGAGAATCACCTCTTCTGCCATGAACTATCCGAGGGCGCATGGAAAGGAATCAACTTCCTGAATCCCGCGCGCGACGGCGCCGTGCTCCTGATACTGCACCTCAATGGCTACAAAATTGCGGGACCGACGGTCCTCGGACGCGAACTCGATGAACAAATCCGTCACCTGTTGACCGGCCACGGATACGAAGTTCACTTTGTCGCGGGCGATGAACCCATGGCCGTGCATGAACAATTGGCTTCGACGATGCAGCGCGCGAGCACTGCACGCGCGGCGCTTCAATATAGAGTTGGGCCGGCAATGACGCGGGCAGCAAGCCGGATATCGTGCTCGCCTGCGCCGGCGACGTCTCAACTCAGGAGACTCTCGCCGCGGCGTGGTTGCTACGCAAGCACTTGCCCGAAATGAGGGTGCGCGTGGTAAATGTCGTCGATCTGATGCGGCTGTGGCCGCCGGAGGTTCATCCACACGGGATGGACGAGGAGAGCTTCGTGGATCTTTTCACCAGCGATGCTCACATCATTTTCGCGTTCCATGGGCACCCGCGCGCCATCCATGAAATTCTCAATGGCAGAACGAATGCTGAGCGCTTTCATGTGCGTGGCTCCATCGAGGAGGGCACGACTACGACGCCGTTCGACATGATATTCCTGAAATAAGCGACTGGAAGTGGACGAACGCTTAGGAAACGTATTGACATCCAGGCGCTGTCCCGTGAACACGAGCAACCTCTTGGCCGCATCACAGTGACAGAAGCCGCAGAGCCACAATCGTGTTGATCAAGGAACTGACCAGGCAAGAGAGTCTGGACCTGCTTGCTCGTGCACGTCTGGGTAGATTGGGGTGCTCCCAGGAGACCCAACCATACATCGTGCCAATTTATTTCGCCTACGACCATGACTACCTATATAGCTTCTCTACCTTCGGGCAAAAGGTCGAGTGGATGCGCGCTAACCCAAAGGTCTGCGTTGAAGCTGACGAGGTGATAAGCCCGCAGCAGTGGATGAGCGTCATCGTCTTCGGTCACTACGAAGAGCTGCCAAATACACCCAAATGGCGCGATGCTCGCGAATACGCCTACAAAAAACTGCAGCAACGCAACGCCATCTGGTGGGAGCCTGGTTACGTGAAAACGATGCTGCACCATACAGATCGCCAGCTGGAGCCGCTCTTCTTCCGCATTCACATCGTGCAGATCACCGGCCACCATGCCACCTTGAGCCAGTGACGCCAGCCGGCGCAAGGCCGTCAATGACCGGCTCGAGCGACAGCGACAACAGTCGAGCCTGGCCTCTCATCTCAGGTCGTGGTCAAGCTACTACTTCTTGACCTTCGCCTTCCTTGCCCGTGCCGCCGATCCGTAGCGTTTGCTGAAACATCTGCGGCATCGGCGATCCCGTCGCTTGATGAAACTCGGAGCCAGGTCATCGCTCCCGCAGTAGCGGCAAACCAGTTTTTCTGATTTCGATTTGCCCCCTCGCATCTCCTTCTGGATCAACCGTGCACGCTGGGTCTTCTTCGGGGCCGTCTTCGGGGCAGCCTTCACGCTGGCCGCCCGCGCCGAGTCCATCTGAGCTTGCCCGGCGGACGATGTGGGACGTCCGATCGGTAGTTGATGAATGCTTCTGTTTGCTAATTCCGCGCGTTCCATTCGCTCTAATCTCCTAAGCCGTGACGGCTCGCGAGGATGTTCGCTCTGTTCCGCGCATGAAGCGAGTGATTACCCATTGCCAGCGCCATTTTGCGCGCGAAAGAAAAGTCGCCTTTGGCGCAGATCGATGGACGATCTCGGCGATTGGAAGGCGAATGGGACCGGCGAAATCGCAGCAGAGAAACGGGCCCGAGCCAGGGCGAAAATTGCCCTTGCGTCCCGCCAGAGAGAGTAGCCAACAATTTGGGAATCGCGCCGAACCCGCCATTGCGCAGCGATTCTCAGCTCCGTGGAGAAGCCAGTGATTCGCTCCAGACTCGTTGGCGGAGAGGGGGGGATTCGAACCCCCGGTCCCACCTGCTCAGGGGAGAGCGCGATGGGACCTTCCCTCTTGCCGCTCTCGGTCTGCAATCGGGGGAGGCGCCGATTCGGATCCAGGACTGGCCGCCGGAGAGAGGCGAATTTGAACCCCTGAGACCCTTCAGGCTCCTATGGGCGGAATTCGTCCCGTGTTCGGCGTAGTATTCGGCCCGAACAAAAACATCCGTGCCGGGGAGAATTTGTTCGCCTGAGATTCGGCCCTGCTTCGGATCTCTCCGGTTCCCTTCGTTCGGCAGGCTGATGCGGGGAAACTGGTGGCATCATCGCGACTGGCGGTCCACGGACCGGCCCGGTTCAGCGGCACCACCAACTTGCCGCTCGTATACCTTACAGCGGCGGTCGGGAATTCATACGCCACGACCGGGAATCCAAGACCGCCTGCTGAAACGGGCAAGAACGTTGCGAGTGATCTGTTGCGCAGCAGGATTGACGCGCGCCGGGTTTGGACTCCCTGGACTGATGTGGCCAAGTCCCCATGACCACTGCACGGTGCCGGTGGCAAAAACGGTCGCCGCACTCGAAGCCTGGTATACAGACATGTCTGAGTATTCCATAGTACCGTCCGTAAAGAGATACGGCGAGTGCGTAAGCCGCACTGTTCCCGGCGGCGCGCTATCATACATCCGGTCCGCTTCGTAACCGACCAGGCCGCGCAGCACGGCGCCGCGCTTGAGCCCGGTGTGGTCGAAGACCCAGCTCGACGTGCTGTCTATCAGAATGTCGGCGTCAACCGGTTGCCGCTCGTTGTACATCACCCCGATCAACGCCTCCTCAGGATCCCCCGGCAGGGAGGCGTGTGAATCGCGCCAGCGCCTGGTCACGAGATGATGCGCGGATGGATCGCAGGCTGCAGGGTCTTGTCGCCACATAGACTTGTAACACACCAAGGTCCTTCCCGACGTTCCCGTAATCAGGCTGGGCTCAAGCCTTATCTGAAAATAGCACGCGTTTGCACCAAAGAAACCCAAACTCACTCCATGGTCCCTCGCGCGCTGAACGTTTTGGCGCATCTCCGATGACCAGTACTCGTCGTGTCCCACGGACATGAAGCCGTTGTGAAAAAGAAGCCCGGACTGGTTCTCATGCGTATCGATATTGGTCGCGTACGTCACTTCGTAATCCTCTTTCTCAAGAAAGCCGATCATGTCGAACTCCCAGTTGAAGAAGTGACCGGCGCCGTTCGAGCCGAGATAAGGCCGGTTAAAGGAAACCTTGACCGCAGCCTGGTTCTCAGTGCTGTTGAAACTGTAGAGCGACTTTCCGCCCCACGTGTTGTAAGCCTGGTAGGTAGTCACAGAACTCTGAAAAAGAAGATCCGAAAAGAAGCCGTCGTTACGTACGACGAACATGATGTAGCTTTGCTTTCCCGATCCGAGTCCTGTGAGTTTTGCGAGGTAAACTCCGCTCACCCAATCTGCCGGTACGGTGAAGAAGTAGGGATCGGACCACGAACAGTCGACGATCCCGGTAGCGGGGTCCGGCGATGGAACAGGTTGGCGGATTCCGGTCAGGGTCACCGGCGACGTCATCTGCCGACCGCCCAGGCCGCCGTAGTATCCCATTCTGTAGATCGTGAGTGAGTATTGCGGGTCCGTGCTGTTGACAAACAGGCATATCTGTCCGCCGGCGTTGACGCTGGTTAGCGATGCGTATCCCTCGACTTCATGATTCCTGGCGGCATCGGTGACCTTCCATGCGCTGGTACCCTGACTTTGGTACTCGATGCGCAATCGATCGCGATAGTTCATCCGCAGGTCTCCTTAGCAAATGGCCGGGCCTGATTGCGGAGACACGAGATTCAGCGCCCTCAATTCACAACCCCTGGTCTTCATTTCGGGAATAGAAATAGTCCCTTACGTATTCATGCAGCTCCGGCTTGTTGGTGTTCCAGCGCCAGCAACCGTCCGGGTGGATGGCAATGTCCACGAACGGGTCGAAGCCGAACCTATGCAGACCTCGATGCCGTTCGCGGTATTTGCGGTCTTTGCGTTCGCCATGCCAGAGATGGAAGACGCTCCCCTCGATACAGCCCACGTTCGCGCGTGTCTCAGCGGAGAAACCGTCCCCCCATGATCGATAGTGCTCCAGCTGGCGTTCATTCATCATCATGATATCAGTGGCGTAATCGAATTTGCCCATGGCGGCACAGACCAGCGCCCAATCCCCGCCGCCGACTATGCAAGTATCGTAGAACCCGTGCTTCTCGATCAACGCTCTGCGAGCCGCCCATGCGACTCCCGGCTTGCCGTTATGATTCGGAAGCGGATCGCGGGCGCCAGGATCACCGGCTGACGCCCGCCAGTCGACAATTTCGTAACCGGTGCCGAAACGGGCTGAATTCAGGGTAGACCAGCCCGACAAATCGCTTCCCGCGCCGGGCGCGAGGTCGTAATGCTGGCTGAAAACCTGAACGAGAGAGAACTCTTCAAGCGCGGCACGCGCGCGCTCTGCCCAGCTGTCGTCCCCGAAGACGAGGTCGCAATCAAGCCACGCGACCGCGTCGCATTCATGCGGGAGATGGCGTAGAGCCACATTGAGCAGGCGCTCTTTCTGCCAGAGCACGTCACCTCCGGTAAGTTGCACGAGAACCTCAGCGTCGCCGGGACGAAGCGCGAAATCTTCGGTGAAGGACAACTCGACTGCGACCATCGGCGCCTTCAGATGGGTCCTGAAGATGAGGTAATTTTCCAGCCGGCTCTTATATCCCAAGGGGTTGAAGTACGCCGTTAACGCCCACAGCATCGAAGGGTCGAAGACCTCATCAGTTTGGTGCTTTGTCCACGTGCATTCCTATCTCGCACCTGTCCGGTAAAGCAAACAGGCACGGTGGGACGCCATTGGGCGTAGCTTAACGGCGCGGACTTGATTAGCGGCGGACTGCTTGGCGGAGGGAGGGAGATTTGAACCTTCGAGCCCCTTCATTTTCGCGGTCGTTCGCGTTTCGCTTTGCCGAGTCCCTCTGCTAGAACGTGCAGCCATGGAGCCCCGCCAGAGAGAGTAGCCAGTAAATTGAGAACCGCGCCGAACCCGCGAATTGCGCGGACATTCTAGCGCCGGGGAGAATCTTACGATTCGCTCCAGACTCGTTGGCGGAGAGGGGGGGATTCGAACCCCCGGTCCCACGAGGGGACACGTGATTTCGAGTCACGCCGGTTAAACCAGACTCCCGAACCTCTCCGCGTCTCGGCAGCATTGCAGCATTTATTGTCGAACCAGAACAGTCAAGCGCGCGCCGCGATGATTCGCTGACGCAGCGGCTTCGCACGCGCGCTTTCCGGACTTCGCCGGAATTTGCTAGCTTGGGAACGTTACGAGGCCGCGGCCGAGGAGCGTGACGATGGCTTCCATTTCCATGTCCAGTCTTATTCCGACCACCTTCGATACCTGCTTTCAGCGCTCGTACGCTTCCGAGGCGCCCGACTTGCGGCGGCTCTACGAGAACGCCAAGCGTGATCAGTGGAACGCTTCGCGCGATATCGAATGGACGACGCCAGTCGACCTCGAGCGCGGCATCTTCGCCGACGAGCTGATCGATGGCCACGGCACCGGGTCGCTTGACCATCTCGACAAGCGCGGGTTCGCCGCACTCAACGTCGAGTTTTCCTGCTGGCGCCTGTCGCAGCTCCTGCATGGCGAAGAGGGCGCGATGCTCGCGTGCAGCCAACTGGTCGACATGGTGCCGGGCAACGACGCCAAATTTTTTCAGGCAACGCAGGTGGTTGACGAGGCGCGCCACACCGAAGTCTTGAGCCGCTATCTGACCGAAAAATGCGGCGGCCGCATCTACCCGATGACCGGCAATATCAAGACGCTGTTCGACTATATCCTCGGCAACGGCAAATGGTTCGTTAAGACGGTCGGGCTGCAGCTTCTGGCCGAGACCTTTGCGGTCGCGCTGTTCCGGATGCTGATGGAGACGGCGCAGGATCCCCTGCTCAAGGAAATCTGCCGGCGCATTCTCGCCGACGAAGCGCGCCACATGGGATTTTCGGTGCTCAGCCTGCCCGACGAGATTCGCGGTTTGAACGCCGGCGACTTGCACGAGCTCGAGGACTTCACGCGCGAGGCACTGGTCCTGGTGCTCACCGGGCAGTTCCCCAAGGAAGCCTACGAGGCGGTCGGCATGAGCGGCGCCGAGATCGAAGCGGTGCGCCGCGCGCGCAAAGTCGTCGCATCGGGCAACGACTTCGCCTACTTCCGCCAGCTCTTCAAGCGCGAGATGCATACCACCGTCGTGACCAACATGAAGAAGGTCGGCCTGTTGAACGCGCGCACGACCAGATTCATGAATGAGATGGGCATCGACACCAACCTCGCAGCCGCCGCCTGATGGCCACCGCGGTTCGCGTCAATGGCGCCGGCACGGACTGGCGCGCGCAACTCGGTTCTCGCCTGGTATCGCCTGAAGAGGCCGTTTCGCACGTCAAGTCGGGCGACCGCGTCTGTTTGTCGCTGGCGCAGGCGACGCCGTTCACGATGTGCCCGGCGCTCGCGGCCCGGCTTATGGAAATCGACAACGTGGTGCTCAACCACGCGGCGGCGGCATTCAACTGGGATCTCCCCGGACTGGGCGAGCGCTTCAAGCTCGAGACGTTTTACGTCAGTCCATACGATCGCGCGCTCTACGCGCGCGGCGGCGCCGAGTTCAAGCCGCTGGTGTATTACCGCGCGGGCGTGCTGCCGCATGCGCTCGAGAACTTCAACGTTTTCATCATGACCGTCTCGGCGCCCGACGAGCGCGGCTTCGTGAACTTCGGCGACGCGCAGATCATGTCGAAGCTCCTCGCGCGCGCTGCCACTCTCGTGATCGCCGAAATCGACGAGACCTTCGTCCGTATCGGCGGCGACAACTCGATTCATGTCTCCGAGATAGACTACTTCGTCGAGCGCACCATCGGCCCGCCCAATCTGCCGATAGCGCCGCCTTCCGAGGAAGAGCAGCGGATCACCGCGACCGTGTGCGCGATGGTCGCGAAGGAGCTGATCCCCGACCGCGCGACGATTCAGGTTGGAGTCGGCTCGATGTCCGGGTTGATCATGCATCACCTGCACGACCATCACGATCTCGGGATGCAGACCGAAATAATCCCGTGGGGCACCACGACCCTGGTGCGCGAGGGCGTACTGACCGGCAAGTACAAGACAATTTTCCCGGGTCTGGTAGTCGGAAGCGGATTCGCGGTGCTTACTCCGCGCGCGGAACTCGAGTACGCCGACGGCCATCCGGGCTTCCAGCTCTACGATTTCAACACCACCGACGATATCCGGCTCATTGCCCGCGAAGAGGGGCTCATCTCGATCAACAACATCCTCGCGATCGATTTGACCGGACAGGCCAATGCCGAATCGATCGGCCCGATGATGTACACCGGCACCGGCGGCCAGACCGCATTCGCGATCGGCGCGTGCATGGGCGGCGGCAAGACCATCTTGGTCACGCCGTCGACCGCGATGGTCAAAGGGCAGCGGGTGTCGCGGATCATGCCGGGCCTGCCGCCGGGGAGCGTGGTCACGTCGCCGCGCGGCTTCGTTCACTACGTCGCCACTGAATATGGAATCGCGACGCTCAAGGCCAAATCGATTCGCGAGCGGGCCAACGAGTTGATCGCGATCGCGCATCCCGACTTTCGCTCCGAGCTCGCAGCCGAAGCGAAGCGCCTGTACAGCGTCTGACGCGCGCCGTCCGAATTTTGGCTCATCTGATCCATCCTGACTGAACCATTTGCAGAAATTGGACTGGGTTCATTCGGGCGGAAAATTTGCCCAGACCGGCGCGGAGTTATCGTCACGTCATCCGACAGCGCTTTCTTCGGGTCGGGTCGCCCGCTTTCGCCGATTGTTCGGGAGCCGCGCGTGCGATCAGGTCGGACGGATGTTGTAGACGCCGGCGAAGCCGGGTGGACGCCATCCTTTGTTCGCGCAGGGAACGCAAACGGTGAAGTACTTGCGGCGGCCGTTGTCGGCGCCGGTGAGGCTCGCCGCGCTCTCGGTGGAGACGGGACTGAAGGGGCTTCCCCAGCGGATGGCCGGGGTCAGGCAGCGAACAAGAAGGAAAAGAAGTAGACCGTGCAGATCGCTGCTCGCGCTCAATCAACGTCGAGGTGCGTTCAATATGCGACTTTAAGGTGCCCATAAGACCCCTTCTTCGCGAACTGCTAACGCGTCGGGTTCCAGAATTCGTCATCATTGAAGTGTGACGACTTCGATTCGAAACCTGAGCTACGCAATCTTCGTGGCATTCCTCCTGTGCGCGCTCATAGCGACGCGCTCCAGCGCATCCGACGCGAGTGCACCTGCCACGCTTCCTCCTTCATCTGCCCCAAACCCGCCCCCTGCCGCGTCCAGCGCCGCTGAGCCCGGAACGGCGCTCGCGCCGATTTCGCGTCGGATCGTGGGCGGCGAATTCGATTTCATCGTCGTCGATGGCAACTCTTTTACGAGCATCGGTTCGCGATTCGGTGAGAGCCCCAAAATACTGGCCCTCGACAACGGCGAGCAGGTTACCGACCGACTGCATGCCGGCGACACTATCCATGTCGACAATCGTCATATCGTCCCCATCGAAGAATCCGATTTCATCGAGGTCAACCTGCCGCAGCGAATGCTCTTTCATTTCGAGAGTGGCCGGCTGAGCGGAGCGTATCCGGTAGCGATCGGGCAACCGGGCAAGCAGTGGCAGACTCCGATTGGCTCTTTCACGGTGATCCAGATGCGCGAAGATCCGACCTGGCGGGTGCCGGCGTCGATTCAGCGCGAAGAGGAACAACAAGGCAAGGACGTCGTGGACGAGATCGCACCTGGACCCAATAATCCGCTCGGCAAATACTGGATCGGGCTGAGTTTCCCGGTGATCGGCATTCATGGCACCAATCATCCGATAAGCGTGTACAGCTACCGAACCCATGGCTGCGTCCGGTTGCATCCCGACGATATCGAAGCGCTGTTCAATGCCATCGATCTGAATGATCGCGGCGAAACCGTCTACTTGCCTGTGATGCTGGCGCGGCTGGACGACGGGCGAATTTTCCTGGAGAGCGAGCGGGACATCTATCGCAAGGGCACCGGCGGAATCGCAGCAGTGCGGGCCCTTGCGCAGGCCAGTCGGATTGATGGTCAAATTGACTGGCCTCGCGCCGGGGAAGTAGTAAGCGACGAGGAAGGAATCGCGCGTGACGTGACGCTCAGGTCCGAACCCGCGGGTGGAACGCCAGCAGATCCGATCGTGGCGATTGCGGTAGAGCGAACACCTACAGTCGCAACCCAGGCAATAAGCGGATTTATCGCGGCGGCACTTCCTCCGCATTAGCCCGCAGGCCGCTGCACGGCTGATTGTGCCTGCGGTCTTGTTTGTGCGCACCAGTAGCGTCCAGCTTCGGCGCCGCTCGCTCAAGTTCCACAATATCAGCCTTGAGAAACCCGACTCGGGTTTTTTCGGCCGCTTCCCTTCTTATCGTCGCCCTTAATGGGAAGTCTGAAACCTCGATGAGGTTTCTTGTAACCCGCTGCGCCTGCCATTGCGCTCGTCCGCAGCGAGCCGCGCGCGCGATCAAGTCGGGCGGATATTGTAGACGCCGGCGAAGCCGGGCGGACGCCATCCTTTGTTCGCGCACGGAAAGCATACCGTGAAGTACTTACGGCGGCCGTCCTCGGCGCCGGTGAGGCTGACCGCGCTCTCGGTGGAGACGGACTTGCCACAGGCCACGCAAGTCGCGACCAGGGATTTGTTGTCTTTGGCTTTTTCAGATGGCATCGGAGATCACAATTAAAGTGGGAAAACGCCGCGCGCGTTGTCGCCGAGCAGCTTGCGCTGGCGCTCGAGGCTGAGGCTCGCGATATTCTCACGAATCAGGCGCGGCGCCTCGAGCGTGGAATCGATATGCGGAAAGTCGGAACCCCACAACACGTGCTCCTCGCCGAGCAGTTCCATCACCGATCCGATGGTCCGCTCCTCGGGCTCAGCGACGACCCAGATGTTGCGGCGGAAATATTCCGACGGTTTGAGCGCGGTCGGGTAGGTCCAGCCGAGATGCTCATACTTTTCGTCCATCCGATCCATGATGTACGGTGCCCATCCGCATCCCGCCTCGACGCATAGCACCTTGAGCCTCGGGAAGCGGTCGAAGAGCCCATCCGACACCATCGTCATCGCGGCCGGCACCACCATCGCGAACCCGCCGAGCGCGAAGCCATAGACGGCGCGAAACTCGCCGGGCTGGTAGAAGGTGCCAAGCAATCCGGGCGCGCGGTTGAAACGCACGATCACGTGCAGGCACGCGGGGATGCCGGCGTCTTCGCATTCGTGCCAGATAGCGTCGAAGTCCGGATGCGAAAAGCGCTTGCCGTTGATCGTTTCAGGCGCCAGAAAAATTCCCTTGAAGCCCAGCTTGAGGCATCGGCGCAGCTCTGCGAGCGCGGACACCGGCTCCTGGAGCGCCAGATGCGCGATCGGAATCACGCGGCCGTGAGCGCGGCTGGAAAACTCGAATACCCAGTTGTTATAAGCGCGGGCGTACGCGGAGGCGAGCTCGTTGTCCGGAACGTCCCACAGGATACCGACGGTGGGAAACAGCACGCCTTTGTCGACGTGCCATTCGTCGAGCATCTTGACGCGCTCCTCGGGGTTGTAACTGGCGAGCGGACAGCCCTCGAGATAACTGACCTGGCCGGGAATGAAGAGCGTGTGGCGCGGGAGGTTGGCGCCGCCGAGTCCGCCGAGCGTGCCGCGCAGCAGCGGCTGATTGTCGATCATCAGAACTTCCATGCCGTCGGCGGGGTCCTTGACGATTCGGATCGCGCGGTCGCGAAAGCGCGGCTCGATGTAGCGGTCCCACAAATCGGGCGGCTCCATCACGTGCGAGTCACAATCCACGATCAGATGTTCGGCCGAGCTCACGTGAGGAATCTAACACGCGCAACGGTACGGAATGAAACCTGTGCGATGCGGCCGCCCGCCGATAGTCGGGCAAAGTCGGCGAAGAGAATCAGCTGTGGACGTACGCCGCGCCGATCGCCACCCCGATCACGAGAGCGGCGACGATCATGATAACCATCGCGGCGCCGTGCGCGCGGTTCTGCTGCGCCTCGGTGATCGGCGTCTCGACATGCGCGGAATGAAGCCCCGAATGGTAGCCCTGATGCGAGGTGTAATAGAATCCGCTGCCGGGAATGTCGAAGGTCTTGCGGATGCCGGTGCTGCCGAGCGTCACGTGAGCGCCGCGCATGCCGAGAGTCACGCTCGGCCCGGACTTCGACAGGTTGACCGCGAGGCCGGGAAAGATGCGCACGCGGCGATAGAAGCGGAAGTTACCCATCGCAGGAACCGAGCAAGTATAGTTCAAGCGATTGGGAGATCGCACCACCGATGAAGCGGGCACTTGCGAGCGCTCATCGGCGCGTCGATGAGCCGACGCGCGTCGTTCAGCGGTAGTGGCGCATCAGGCCGACGACGACGCCGCGAATCGCCAGGTCGCCGTCGCTCACCATGATCGGCTGCATCGCCGCGTTCGCTGGCTGCAATCGCACTTTGCCGTCGGACTCGCGATAGAACTTCTTCACGGTCGCTTCGTTGCCGACCAACGCCACTACCGTCTCGCCGTTGTCGGCGGAGACGCGGCTCTCGACGATTATGTAATCGCCGTCGCGGATGCCGTCCTCGATCATCGAATCGCCTTTCACACGCAGGCAGAAAGTGTCGTCGCGACGGATGAAGTCCTCCGGGACGCTGATAGTCTCCGGCGTCTCGATCGCCTCGATCGGCGCGCCTGCGGCAACCCGCCCGAGCAGCGCCAGGCGCGTCGCAGGGGGACGCTTGCGCTCGACCGCGACCTCGAGCGCGCGGCTGTGATTGTGCACCCGGCGGATGTACCCCTTCTGCTCGAGGTTGTTGAGATGCTTGTGCACGGTCGCGAGCGACGAGAGCCCGAAGTACTGGCCAACTTCCGCGAGCGTCGGCGCGTAGCCATGCTCGCTGATATAGTTCTCCAGATAGTCGACCAGTTGCTTCTGCCGCTTGGTGAGCGTGGCCATAGTTGCGGGTCCCCCGGCGTCGCGAGAGCGACAAGGTTGACAACATAGTGGCGAATATATGGCGAAGATGCAAGCGGGCGACGACTGACCCCGCATTGGTGAACGAATTACTGAGTCGGCGCGGGCGATTACTCGGGGTTTCGCCCGTCTAGCTTGACGCATATTCTCGGATTGGCGGGCGCGTGTCTGCGAAAATCCGCACGGCACCAAGTTGACAACTGATTGACGGAGGCTGCCACTTCGGTGCGCGCCTGAATCGAGCGGCTGACCCCTGATGGCGAAATTGCGCATCATATTTGAAAACGGTGACCCCGAACGCGTCATCGAGTTCGATCCCGCCAAGGCGCCGTTCCATCACGACGGCAAGCCCGGCTCGATCCTCGACGTGATGCTCGGCAACAAGATCCATCTCGAGCACGCATGCGGCGGAAACTGCGCGTGCACCACCTGCCACGTGATCGTGAAGCAGGGTTTCAACAAGCTCGGCGAGGCGAGCGAGCAGGAAGAAGACCTGCTCGACAAGGCGCCGGGGCTCACGCCCACTTCGCGCCTCGGATGCCAGGCGGTGATCGACGATCCCGACGCGGAAATCGTGGTGGTGGTGCCGCGCTATACGATCAATCAGATCAGCGAGGCCGCGGAAGAATAACAATGATGCGCATTCGCATACGCATCGATGCGATTCGCCGGCGGGCACGCCGATGAGCGGAGCGGCGCCGCCGCCCGCCGCGCCGCGCGTGCGCGGCGCGGGAAGCCTGCGTGTCGAGCGCGTGTTCGATCACGCGCCCGACACCCGCTCGATCTTTGCGTCGCTGGCCGGCGGCGGCCGCCTCAAGTTCACGCCCGGGCAATTCGTTTCGATTTCGATTCCGCTGGCCGACGAGACGCGGACGCGGCCTTACACGATCGCCTCGAGTCCCGACGACGACGGGCCACTCGAGCTGGTCTTCAATCGCGTGCCGGGCGGCCGCGGCGTCCAATGGCTGTTCGAGCGCGCGCCGGGCGACGTGATGGATTTCACCGGGCCGTTCGGCAACTTCACGATCGATCGCGCGCCCGAGACCGAGGCAGTCTTCATCGCCGAGGGCACCGCGATAGCGCCGATTCGGCCGATGCTCCGCCGCGCGCGCGCCGCGGCGGATCATCGGCCGATACATCTCTTGTATGCCGCCGACCGCGCCGAGCATCTGCTGTATCGCGCCGAGTTCGAGCGCATCGCCGCCAGCGATCCGCGGTTCGCATTCGAAACGATCATCGGTGAGGTTGCGCACGCTGCGCTTTACGATCGGATTCATGAACGCGTCGAGCGGCAATGGGTGAGCGCCGACGCGAACCGCGCGCGGCAGTTTTATATCTGCGGAGTTGGCAAGGGCGTCGTGCGGATCCGGGATTTGTTGCGCGGCGCCGGCTACGAGCGCCGCGCCGTCCACTACGAGCAGTGGTAGCGTGCGCGCCGCGCTATACGCGCCGCGCGACGCGATGCCGAATTGCGGACGCCCGCCGCGCCCCTCAGGCCTACCCCTGAGAGGCGCGGCAGGCGTCCGCAGCGCTGCAGCACCTGAGTCAGCGGCGCTGCGCGCGCTGAGCGCCTTGATGCGCTCGCGGCCCGCGACCGCTCGCTGGCCGAGGTACTCGCTCCTTCACGTGCTGCTCATTTTTTCGTTGCTATCGGGTGCGGCGCTTGCGGCGGAGCCGAAGTTTCCGCCGCTTACGGGCCGGGTGGTGGATAATGCCGGCATTCTCAGCGGCTCCACGCGGATGGCGCTCAACGACATCCTCGCGCAGCACGAAAGCGAGACCGGCAATCAGGTAGTGGTAGTTACCTTGCGGGACCTGCAGGGCTACACCATCGAGGATTTCGGCTATCAACTGGGACGCAACTGGGGCATTGGGCAGAAAAAAAGGAACAATGGCGCGCTCCTCATCGTGGCGCCGATGGAACACAAGGTCAGGATCGAGGTCGGCTACGGCCTCGAGGGCGTGCTTACCGACGCCGCCAGCCGCGCGATCATCGAGCGCGACATCCTGCCCGCCTTCCACCGCGGCGATTACGACGCAGGGGTACTCGCCGGCGTCACGTCGATGCTGCGCGTGCTCGGCGGCAACCCCTCCGAGACCGGCGAACCCGCGCCATCACCGGCCGAAGGTCAGTTCAAACCGGCAGCCGCAATTAAATTCAAGCGTCTCGGCTATGTTCAGGCCGCCGCCATGCTTTTGGTACTGGCATTAAACCCTTTCACACTATTCTTTGCCCTGTTGATATTCCTTTCATTACGTAGCGGATCTCGGCAGGGCGGCAGCCATGGCTGGGATTCGGATAGCTCGTCCGGCGGAGGATCTTCTTCTGGGGGAGGATCTTCCGGTGGCGGTGGTGGCGGTGGTGGCGGTGGCGGCTTCTCGGGGGGAGGCGGATCTTTCGGCGGCGGAGGCGCTTCGGGAAGCTGGTGACGGAGAAACGGCCTTTCACGCCCGAGGAGTACAAGCGCATCGATGCTGCGATCGCCGAGGTCGGGCGAAGCAGTGCGGCAAATCTTTGCGTCGTAGTGACTCGCGCCAGCGATCGCTATTCTCTCTATCCGCTGGTGTGGGGACAGTCAGGCGCTCTACTGATCGTCGCGATAGTCTCGGCGTTGCGGCCGGGACTCGGAATACGAGCCTCGATACTCATCCAGGTACCCGCGGCGATCGTGCTTGCGCTACTATTCGATTGGCTTCCGATCCGGGTCGCACTGGTACCCAAACGCATCAAGCAAGGCTATGCGCGCCAGCTGGCGCACCGCGAATTCGCCGCACGTGTCACCCAGGCATCCCATCGTAACCATCTTCTGTTCTTCGTTTCAGTCGGCGAGCGCTACGTCGAAGTCATTGCCGATCGCGGCATCCATTCACTGGTCCCGGAGGGCACCTGGGACAAAATCGTAAGTGACTTTCTCGCGAAGGTGCGATCCGGCCGGGTCGCCGACGGAGTTGTCACCGCGATTCATGCCTGCGGTGCGATACTGGAACAGCATCATCCGCGGGCATAATTCAGATCGGGGGGAGCTGGATCTTTCGGCGGCGGAGGCGCTTCGGGAAGCTACCGTCTTGTAGATCAACCCTCATCCGGTGAGTGCGAGACCACTATGCGACCCTTCGAACGTCGGGGGAAGCGTAGAAACTCAGCCGATGCCAGCGCACAAGTGGAGTCGCGAGCAACTCTATGGACGCGCTTGGCGATTTGCACCGGCAGGCCGCGAGATGCGGATAGACGTTTCACTACCCATCCGATCGAAATCGTCTGGCGAGTCGTCAGCGGTTCAACCCGGGCAGGCGCTGCTACTCGCTTGCTCGTCGAGCAGCGCCTTGGCGTCCTTAAAATCGGCGGTGTCGAAGCCCCCGGTGAACCAGTTGTAGATTTCGGCGAGCATCACGCGCGCCTCGTCGCGATGACCATGCTTCGCAAGCAAGCGCACAGGGCTCGTGGTAGCGCGCAAGTCGTATATGAGTCGCGTTTTGGCGCCGCTCACCATGGAAGTTCACGCTCGGATTGCCGCGATCATCCGGAGAGGTGCGATTGCTGCGCTGCTCTCTCTTGGGACGAAAGCTCTTGAGCGACGCCCACGCCTCGATCAGCGTGCCGTCCACCGTAAAGTGCTCGTCGCTGGTCAGCTTCAGCTCGCGCGCCTCCGCCACCACGGTGCGGAAAAACTCGCCCGCTACATCGTGCTCCAGCAAGCGCGCCCGAGTGCGGCTAAAGCTGGAGTGGTCGAAACCGGGCTCGTCCCAGTTCATATCCAGGAACCAGCGGAACAAGAGGTTGTAGTCCAACTGCCCACAGAACATCCGCTCGCTGCGCACCGTGTACAGCGCCATTAAGAGCGAAGCTTTCAACAACCGCTCCGGCGGGATCGAGGGCCGACCCACTTCGCTGTACATCTGCTCGAACAATGGCGAGAGTTCCTTGAGCGCCACCTCGGCCAGCGCCTTGATCAGCCTGATCGGATGATTGCCCGGAACCCGCTGCTCAGGGTTCACCAGCGTCAGCATCGTAACCTGTGGCCTATCATGTCCCCGCATCTTCCGCTTCCTCCTCAACCTCATCCCATTTCGCTTCCTTCCACTATACAGATGCATACCTATCCGTCGATCCGATCGGATGGGAATATTTCAACAGCCTG
>DATDGX010000185.1:0-7798 GCA_036521875.1 Binataceae bacterium (SeqCode) | reverse complement strand
CCACTCGATGGTCGAAGTCGCCCAGGGCTGGGACTGGAGCAAGGTAGGCGGAATTTCGTACCGCAAGGACGGCGCGATTCATCACAACCCCGACCGCGCGCAGCTCACCAACGAGGAACTGGACAAGCTGCCGTTCGTCACCGAAGTTTACGAAAACAATCTCGACTACCTGAAATACAACAGTCCCTACTGCCAGTATCCGTACGTCTCGATGTACACGGGGCGCGGATGCCCGGCGCGATGCACTTTTTGCCTGTGGCCGCAGGTCACGCAGGGCCATCGCTATCGGGTGCGCAGTCCCGAGAACGTGTTCGAGGAAGTGTCGGCGATGAAGGCAAAGTTCCCGAAGATGAAGGAACTCTTCTTCGACGACGACACTTTCACCGCCGACCCCGCGCGCGCGCGCAAAATCGCGCAGCTCCTCAAACCGCTCGGCATCACCTGGTCGACCAACTCGCGTGCGAACGTCGATTACGAAACCCTGAAGATTCTAAAGGACGGCGGGCTGCGCCTGTTCGTGGTTGGATATGAAACCGGCAACGCGCAGATCCTCAAGAACATCAAGAAGGGCGTGGGCCTCGAGCGCGCGCGCCGCTTCACTCGCGATTGCCGCGAGCTCGGCATCCTGATCCACGGCACCTTCATCCTCGGACTCCCGGGGGAGACCAAGGAGACCATCGCGGAGTCGATGCGCTTCGCGCAGGAGATGGATTGCGAGACCATCCAGGTGTCGCTCGCGTCTCCGTATCCGGGCACCGAGCTGTTCGACTACGTCACCAAAAATGGCTTCCTGGCGGTCGACCCGCTGCTCGATGGCGACGGCTACCAGAAGTGCACGATCACGTATCCGGGCCTCACCAACGATGAAATCTATGGCGCGGTCGAGCGTTTCTACCGCAGCTTTTATTTCCGTCCGCGCTACATCTTCAAGTCGGTGCGCAAGATGATCAAGTCGCCGGACGAGCGCAAGCGGATGCTGAAAGAAGGGATGCAGTTTCTCTCCACGATGCGCCAGCGGCGCCATCAACTGGGCCAGCACGCGGCGGCCTGAACCATTCTCGGGCGTCTCATGACACAGGCGCTCCCAACGCCTGTCCGCATGCCCTGAAGGGCGCGCGGTGCGGCCAGTCACGTTGCCGTGATGATCTACCTTCAGGAACTCGCCTTCGCGTGCGTCATCACCGCGCTGGCCTATTACCTTGCCTCCACGATGGCTGCCCTTTGGTACGTGCGGCCTTCGAAACGGAAGATGCCCACGCTGCCGAAGATCGCGCCCAGGGTGGCGGTTCTGAAACCGCTTCACGGGCTGACCTACAGCCTCATCGAGAATCTCGTCACCTACCTCGAGAACTCATATCCGCGCGCGGAATATTATTTCGGCGTCTCCGGATACGACGACCGCGCGGCGGAAGTGCCGGTCGTGCTGCGCACCCGCTACCAGTTCAGCAACATCACGCTGGTGGTTGGCGAGGAACCCGGATGCGCGAACCACAAGGTGGGCGCGCTGATCAGGATGGCGGACCGGGCGACCAAGGCGGAAATTTTTGTGCTCAGCGACGCGGACGTGTCGGTCTCGCCTGAGCACCTGCGCCGGCTGGTCGGTGAACTGATAGCCGACGATCGCGTCGGCATCGTCACCTGCGCGTATCGCGCGCGTCCGATCGGCACCTTCGCCTCACGCCTCGAAGCGTTATTCGTGAACACCGACTTTCTGCCGCAGGTGCTTCTGTCCGACGCGATTGAGCCCCTCCGCCACGCATTCGGCGCGACTATCGCGATCAAGCGCGCGGCGCTGGAAGCGATCGGCGGCTTTCGCGCCTTTAAGGACGTGCTCGCCGACGATTATTATATCGGCTACAAAGCCGCCAAGGCCGGATGGCGGGTGAAACTCTCGAGCTCGCTGGTGACGGTGGCTTGTGAAGAGCGGACCTTCGCGGAATTCTGGAGGCATCAGCTCAGATGGGCGCGCACCTATCGCACCGCGCGCCCGGTGAGCCTCGCGACCATCGTCACCCATGGTCCGTTCTGGGCGCTGGTCGCGTTCTTCGCTTCGATCGGCACGCCGCTCAGTACGCTGGCCTTGTGGTCCGTGTTCGCCGTGTTCGCGGCACGAATCACGATGTCCGCGGTGCTCCTGGGCAGAGTCGCGAAACTGAAAGACTTGACCGGCGATCTCGCGCTGGTCCCGGTCCGGGACCTGCTGAGTACTGCAATCTGGTTCGCCAGCCTGCTCAGCAACAAAGTGGTGTGGGCGGGAAGGCGCTTCAAGATTCGACGCGGCGGCGCGATGCGCGAGCTCAAGGCCTGAGCGGCGACGGCTCGCGTCCTCTTTTCGCGAACGCTACAGGCGCAACTGCGATCGGCCGCTGCCTTCGCGTGAAATCTCGCGCCTGAAATCCTGAGCTAGAATTTGGCCTTCGGAACCGGCAGTCCGGGAACGTCGGCAAGGGTCTTTAGTATCGTCCCCTTGCGCGCCGGATCTTCGCTGTTGTCGGCGGTCACGATGTACAAGTCCATCATGTCGCGTCCGCCGAACACGAGACTGGTCACCATAGTGGCCGGCACCTTGATCCGTTTCTTCACGGTCCCGTCCGATTGGAAATGAACCACCTCCCCGGCGCGCACCACCGCGACCCACGCACCGCCCTCCGCATCGACCGCCATCCCATCGGGCATTCCCTCGGGCATCTTCGCGAACACGCGCCGGTCCTTGACGCTGCCGTCGGACGCGACGTCATAAACCCAGAGCGCGCGGGTGCTCGAGTCGCTATGGTACAGCAGCTTGCGATCGGGGCTGAGGCCGAGGCCGTTGGTCACCTCGATACCATCCCATAGCTTGGTCACGCGCCCGGGCGGATCGACGCGGAACAAGCTTCCCGGCATCATCTTGTTGTTGCTCAGCGGATCGAAGTTGAGGCTTCCGACGTAGACGCCGCCGCGATCGTCGGTGGTGAGATCGTTGAGGCCCTGCAGCGGCTTGCCTTCCCATTCAACGAACAGGTCGCGGCTCTTGCCGGTCTTGTCGTCGAAGTGAATCAGCCCGCGCCCGGTCGCTACCAGTCCGCCCGACTGGTTGAAGATCATGCCGCCGACGCCCTTGCGCTTGGGGATGACCGTTTCGATTTTGCCGTCGGGATTTCGCCGGTAGACGCCGCCGTTGGGGATGTCGCTGAAGTACAGCCGGCAATGCTCGTCGACGCGCGGCGCTTCGAGCAAACCGTAGCCACTTGCCAGAGTCTCGAACTGCATCGCTCGCTTCCTCCTGCTCGCCGTTTACCACGGATGCGCGCCGCTCTGCGAGCGCGCGCGGAAGTTCAGGTGATCGGCGTCAGCGGGCTGGTCTTGTGCAGGTCGGCGCGGCGCAGGCGGGTGTGGCAGAGATAGATCAGCGCCGGCTGCAGGATGCGGGTCAGAAGCATGATCGCGAGTGCGCCGCCGATTACCACGATCGCCAGCGGCCGCTGCGTCTGCGCGCCGATCCGCGTCGAGAGCGCCGCCGGAAGCAATCCGAACGCATCGACGAGATCGGTCATCATCGTCGCGCGCAAGCGCCGGTCGGAGCCCATCACGATCGATTCCTCGAATGGGTGGCCCTCGTCCCAAAGCTGCCGGATGTAAAAGCTCAGCAGGATTCCGTCCATCGTCGCGATGCCGAAAATCGAAATGAATCCCACCGCCGCCGAGATGCTGAACGGAGTGCCGGTGATGATCAGCGCGAGGATTCCGCCCAGGCAGGCGACCGGAATCTGCGCCATGATGATGAACGTGTCGATGAGAGAAGTGGTCGCGCCGTAGAGCACGCCCGCGATCAGCAGCAGCGCGAACGGAACCACCACCATCAGGCGGCGATTGGCGGCCTGCAGTTCGCCGTATTCGCCGGCCCACTGCAGATGCACGCCTTCAGGGAGCTTGACGTTTTCGGCCACCAGCTTCTTCGCATCGATGACGGCGCTTTGGAGGTCGCGTCCGCGCACCGCAAATTTTATCGGAACATATCGCTCCAGATCCTCGCGGTAGATGGTGGAGGCACCCTCGCTGGTCTTGATGTTGGCGACTTGCTCGAGCGGTACATATCCGCCGGACGGAACGGTCACGCGAATATGGCGGATGGCGTCGAGGCTCTGCCGGTACTCGGGCTTCCAGCGAACCACCAGATTGAAGCGCCGGTCGCCTTCGAGAACCTGGGTGGCTGGCTGTCCGCCAATTGCCGCCTGAACGACAGCGTCCACGTCGCCGACATTCAACCCATAGCGCGCGCACGCCGCGCGATCCGGCTCGATGAGCAGATTCGGCTGGCCCAGGGAACGAAAGACCGCCGTGTCGACCATCCCCGGAACCCGGTCCATCACGTCCTTCACTTGATTCGCAGTAGCTTCGATTTGTTCCAGCGACGGGCCAAAGACCTTCACGGCGTCGCCACCTTTCACACCGGTGAGGGCTTCATTGACGTTGTCTTCGATGTTCTGCGAGTAGCCGAAACTGATTCCCGGAAATTGCCGTTGCAGTTTCAGATCGATTTCCTTCACCAGCTCGACCTTGTCCATCCCGGCGGGCCACTGGCTATCGGGTTTCAGGTCGACGGAAAATTCGATGCTGTAAAAGCCGGTGGTCTCGGTACCGTCGTCGGGACGTCCGAGCTGTGAGACCACATTCGTCACTTCGGGAAACGACATGAACACCTGGCGCATCCTGGAGACCAGCTTCGCGCCCTGTTCCAGCGAGACTGTCTCCGGCATCGTGGCGTGCGCCCAGATGTTCCCTTCCTCGAGCTTGGGCAGGAATTGGCCGCCCAGCAGCGGGAACAGGGACAGCACCGCCAGAACCAGCAGGCCTATCAGCGTAAGCGTAAGCCCCGGCCATTTGAGCACCCGCACGAACAGGCCGTGGTAGAACCGCGCGATCGCCGACCAGACCGGATTGTGTGCCGGCTTCAGTCCGTTCGCGAACAGGTATGAGCTCAACACCGGCGAGAGCGTCACCGCGAGCAGGATCGCCGTGCCAAGGGCGTACGCGTATGTGTGCGACATCGGCGAGAAGATCACGCCTTCGACCCCGCGCATCGTGAACAGCGGCAGAAATGCGATTACGAAGATGATGGTCGAGAAGAGCATCGGGCTTCCGACTTCCTGCGCCGCGTGCAGGATCGAGAGCCGCACGCCGCTGTGCAGTTCCTCGGTGGTGAGAGTGCGTTCGATGTTCTCGATCACGATGACGGTGGTGTCGATGATGATTCCGAAGTCGATCGCGCCGAGCGAGATCAGGTTGGCCGGCGTATCGCTGAGATGCATCAGCGTGAACGCGCCGCACAGCGCCAGCGGGATGTTGATCGCGGCGATGATCGCGGCGCGCATGCTGCCGAGGAAAAAGATCAGCACCAGGAAGACCAGTGCCATCCCGATGGTCAGGTTTTCGAGCACGGTCCGCAACGTTGTATCGACCAGGCCGGTGCGGTCGTAGTACGGCACCACTTTGTAGCCCGCGGGCATGATTCCCGAGGAGTTGAGATTCTTGACCTTGGCCTCGACTCCTTTGAGCGTTTGCAGCGTATTGCCGTACTTGCGCATCAGGACGATCCCGGTGACGACTTCGTCCTGGTTGTTCATCCCCACGATTCCGAGCCGCGGCGCGTAGCCGATATCAACGTCCGCGACGTTTGCCACCCGGATCGGAGTGGCCTTGTTGACTGAGAGAACGATGTCGCGGATGTCGTCGAGTGAATGGATGAAGCCGAGGCCGCGAACATCGAACGCCTGCTCACCGACGGTCAGGTAGTTGCCACCCGCGTTGGTATTGGCGTTCGAGATCGAGCTGATAAGCGTGGAGAGCGGAACCTGGTAGTAGTTCAGTTTATTCGGGTCAACGTCGACGTGGTATTCCTTGGTCAGTCCGCCGAAGCCTGAAACATCGATCACGCCCGGCACGCTGCGGATTTGCTTTTCCAGGATCCAGTCTTCGACCTCCTTTTCGCGTATCAGATCATGATCCGGTCCCTGGACTGTGTATCGGTAAATCTCGCCGATCGGATTCTCCGGAGAAATCTGCGGCGTCATTCCCTGCGGCAGGGTGATGAAGCTGAGCTGGTTGATTAGCTCGACGCGGTCCCAGTAGTAGTCACTGTCCCAGTTGAAGTAGGCCCGGATGTCAGACAGGCCGTAGAGCGAAATGGATCGCAGCGTCTGCAGATTGCGGATGCCGCCCAGCCCGAACTCCGCCGGCACCGTGATCAGCTTCTCGACTTCCTCGGCGCTGAGCCCGCTGGGCAGCGTGAGGATTTCGATCATCGGTTGAACCGGATCGGGATAGGCCTCGATGTCGAGCTGGCTGAATGAATAGATACCCGCGATGACCAGCAGGATGGCGATACCCAGAACCACGATACGCTCGCGCAGTGCGAGCGCCATCAGCGCCTGTATCATAGTCGTCTAGCCACCAACGCCTGCCGGCCAGCCGCGAAAGTCTAGGAGCTTTCGCCGTGGGCCTCGTGCCACAGCGCGTTGACTTGTAAGGTCTCGCCGGTAACCACTTTGTCGCCCGCCTTGAGGCCCGATACCACGCGCGCAAAGCCCTGCCCGTTCCATGAGGCGATGCTCACTTTGCGCCGCTCGAGTCCGCCCGCGCCATCATCAACGAATGCGAAGTAGCTATTCGTCTCGAATACCAGCGCGTCCTGCGGCACCACCAACGCGCTGCCCGGCCGGGTGACGATGCGGACTCGCGCGAGCATCTGCGGTTTCAGCTTGAGCCCGGGATTATTCACCGCGCATCGAATCTGCAGCGTGTGAGTACTGGGATCGACGTTCGGACTGATCCGCGCGATAACGCCCTTGAATACGTCGTCCGGGAACGCGGTGGCCACCGCCTCCAGCTCTTGCCCAACTTTCACGCGCGAGAGATCGCTCTCGTAGAGGTCGCCGGTGATCCAGACCTGCTCGAGGGTGCCGAGCGTGTAGAGTACATCGCCGGGATTCACCGCCGCGCCGCGCACCGCGTGGTTTTCGACCACCGTGCCGCTAATCGGCGCGCGCATCCAGACGGTGGGGCTCGGCTCGGAGATCGCCTTGATATCGGCCTCATCCATGCCGAGCAGCTCCAGCTTGCGTTTCGCCGCCGCGACCATCGCGGCCGCGAGGTCGCCGGTGCCGCCCACACCCGGGCCGTTACTGCCGCTGACAGTCTTCATCGCCTCCTGGTACTCGGCTTCGCCGGTCATGAAGTCGGGACTGTAGAGCGCAACGATCTGCTCGCCGCGCCGCACGTTGTCCCACTGCGAGACCCGGGTCTCTTCGATTCGGCCTTGCACGCGCGAGACGATTGTCGACACGCGCCGATCGTCAAAGGTCACCTGCCCGGTCGTCTCGAGGACGCCGGGCAGCTCGACCTCCTTGACCTCGGCCATCACCACGCCCGGCACAGCGCCGGGTCTGAGCTCCATCACCTCGACGCCGGACTGACGGACTAGCCGCGGAAGCGGGGGCGCCGGCTCGGGAGCGGCGCGGCTCGGCTCGCCCTGGCATCCGGTCGCCACCGCCGCCGCAACCAGCAGCGCCAAAAGTGCGTGCGTGATGGAGGTGGTGCGGCTCATCTCGGCAGCGGTGCTCCTATCGCCTGTTCGAGCGCAACTTCGCCCGCGAGAAACTGGTTGGCCGCTTGCAGATAGTTTACTCGCGCGTCGTAATTTCGCTTCAGCGCGCCGGCCAGCGTCACGAAATCGATTTTCCCGGACTGGTACGCAATCAGCGCGACCTCGAAATCCTGGCGCGCCAGCGGCGTCAGCGAATCGCGGTACAGCAGCGAGGTC
>DATDGX010000184.1:0-51822 GCA_036521875.1 Binataceae bacterium (SeqCode) | reverse complement strand
CGATGCGGTCGTGAATCACCGAGACGTCGCCACCGATGATGAGCCCGGGTTTTCCGTCCCCAGCGCGGGCCGCGTCGGCGCCCTGGAAGGCACCGAGCGCGCCCGCGATGATCTGCCACGCCGCGGCCGCGATCGCGTGGTCGCCCGCCGGCGCGGTAGCGGCTCGCGCACGCGTCGCGGCGAGCTTGCGCGGCGCGGACGGGAAGCCCGGAAAGTGCGGGTCGACGACCGCGGAGCGGCGCGCGCTCGCGAGCGCCGCGCGCACCGCGTCGAGGCTCAGATCGGCGGCCTCGAATGCGCTGCCAGTCTCGTGCGCGTCGCGTCGCATCACGATCCGCACCTGGAATCCGTCGGCGCGCAGCGACTTGAACTCTTCGACGCCGCGGCAGGGGATGTCCGAGGTGTAATTGAGACGCGCGATGCGATGCTCGGCGGAGGCGCAATAGACCTCGAACTGGGCAATATCCTTGTCGCGCGCTATCAAGCCGGCCGCCGCGCGCGCGAAGTTCTTGAGTTCCGCGAGACGGACCATCATCCGCCGCCCAGGCGCGCGCGCGACCGCAAGGTCGGCCCGCCGTTCGACATCCGCTTAACCTGCATCGGCTGCCCCTTGCCGCAGTTCGGAATCGCGATCAAACGCAGATCATTGCCGACCGCGTCGACGTCCATGAAGAAACGCTTCGAGTCGGCGATCACGCTCCCGGAGCGATACAGCCGGCCCAACCGCCCATGCTCGATCTCATAGACGCGGCGCGCCGAGATGCGAAAGTTCTCGCGCGACTCCGCGATCGAGGGAATCTGATGACCACGCACGTAGTAGCCGCGCTCGACCTCGGCGATGATCTTTTCGGGCGGCGTTTCACCCGGCATGAAAAACGTGTTCGACATTCTTATCAGCGGGACATGCCACGCCTCGCTCGCGCGTGCCGAGCCGTTGGGCTGCGCGCCGAGTGCGGCGGCGGTCGCGCGCGAGTTGAGGAAACCGCGGAATACTCCGCGCTCGATATGCATCACGCGGCGGCCGAGCGTGCCTTCGTGGTCGTAGCGATAATGGCCGTACCCGTCGAGGCTCGGGTCGGAGCACGCGGAGAGCAATGGCGAGCCGACCTGGTGGCCCACTTCGCTGTCGCCCAAAGAGCGCAGGAACCAGCTCCGTCCCGCGTACGCCGCCTCCATCTTAAGCGCGCGATCAGCCTCGCTCGGATGCCCGACGATCTCGTGCGCAGCCAGAGCGTTGAAATGCGGATCGGTCACCACTGTGACTTCGCCGTCGGGCGGCTTGAGGACTGGCGACGCGGCGAGCTCGCGCGCCTCCTGCGCCAGCCCGACGCAGAACGTGCCGAGGTCCGGATTCGGCATCAGCTCGCTCCGCGATCCTTCCGCGAGACACTCGAAGCCACGTTGCTGGCCAATGCTGTCGTAGCTCTCCTGGTGGCCGTCGCCGTGTTGCGCGACGACGTAACAATCGCCTTGCGAGAACGCGAAGGCTTGCGAGATGACGCTGCCCTCGCTGCTGATGTAAAGCTCGTGGCGCAACTCCGCCGTCGCGGCTGCGACGTTGAACGCAATCTCGCCGCCCAGGGCGCTGACCGCACGCGACGCCTCGAGGGCAAGCGCCTGGAGGCGTTCGGGCGCGAGCGCGCGCGGATCGTCGCGGAACGTCGCTGCGACTTCGTCGCGAACCGGACGCCGCGGCGCGAGCGCGCCAGCCTCGAGGCTGGTCGGCCGCCCGCCGATACTTTTGAGGAAGGCCGCTTTCTCGCGCGCGTCGAGCCGCGCGCGATCGTAGGCGTCGGCCAGGCCGGTGCGGACGACTGCGACCAGGTTGACAGACCGCATCGCGAGGCGGCCGACTTCGGCGCCGGTCTGTCCGTGGCCGACGGCGCCGCTCCGATCGACGACATCGACCGCGCAGCCGAACGCGGCACTCTCGCTCTCAGAGCCATCGCGCGGCTCACCGTTGGTCGCGGCCGCGGAGCGGTTGAAGACCACCTCGAAGCGCAGCTCGGCGCGAGCCGCGCCGCGGTGCGTTTTGACGAAACGCGACAAGGTTGACACTCCGTCGCGCTTCAGGAATTCGATCGCTTCGAAAAGGTCCGCCATTCCTCAGTTTCTTGTAGTCTTGTCGATTTTCGCAGTCGCTTCGCCTAGCCCCGGAGCCTCGCGGCATCAGCATAACTCACTGCACGGTTATGGGAATGCGCACGTCGAATGCGGAATCGATGGCGACGCCGCCCTTGACGGCGGGGAAGAAGCGCCATTGCTTCAGAGTGTCGAGCAGAATCTGGTTGAGCCGCGGGTTGTTGGTCGGCTGGGTGAGCGCGACGGCGACGGTGCCGTCATATGAAACCGTGAAATGAGCCATCGCCTCGGTCTGGAGCACTTCGTCGCGCAAATCGTCCGGGATGCTCGGGACCGGTGCGAACATCGCGCGAGCGCCGACGCTGTCGGTGCCGATGCCGCCGGTACCGCCCCCCGATGGTCCACCCTCGCTGGTGCCCGCTCCGCCGGCAGGACCGGTGCTGGCGGTCGCTCCCGTTCCCGACGTCGGCGCCGGCTCTCCCTCTTTGCTCTTCAAGGTGCCCTCCGGTGACACTGGAATCGGCGGCGGTTCCACTATCTTCTTCGGGTGAGTCTTGACCACCGGTTTCGGCCTGGCGACCGGCAAAGGTGCGGCGCGGAGCGGCGCTGGCGCAGCGGCGCCGTTACCCTGCAACCCGCCTATCGGCACTTCGATGATTCGAGCTTCGAGCGGCTTGAGCTCGGCGAGCGGCGGCTCGGACTGTTCGAGTACTGCAGAAAACGCGAGCAGCAGGATCATCCAGGTGATGACCGCCGCGATGATCAGCCATGGCAGCCGGCGCCACGGATCGTCGAGCTCGGGGAGCCGGTGGATGTGAACGCTGGTGGACAATTCAATCGCGCTTGACTGCGATGAGGAAGTGCTCGACTCCCGCGCGCCGCGCCTGGATCATCGCCTGAACAACGGTTCCCTCGGGCGCAGCACCGTCCGCTGCCACCACCAGGCCCGGGTCGCGCCCCGCCATTATCGGTTTCAACACGAACGCGAGGCTCTCGAGCGTGGTCAGGGTCTTGTCGACATAGACCTTGCTATCTTTGGTGATAGTCAGTGTCACCGGTTCCTTATGCTGCAGGTTTTCCGCGTCGCCGCGCGGCAGGTTTACGGTGATCGAGTTGAGACTCTGCATCGACAACGACGCCAGCATGAAGGTGACGAGCAGGAAGAACATGACGTCGATCATCGGGATGATCTCGATACGTCCGCGCCGGTAGCCTCGCGACTTGCGCAACTTCATCGCGCCGCCCGCTTCGCTTGCAGAGTGCTCTCCGGTTCGGTCTCGCCCTTCTCGGCGTTCTCCTGGTCGAGGCGGACATGGTCGACCAGCTTCGAGCCCATGCGCTCCATCTGGTCCATCGCCTGCGACTGCATGCGGGAGAAAAAATTGAACCCGAACAAAGCGAACAACGCGATCAGCAGTCCGAGCGCGGTCGCGATCAAAGCTTGCGCCACGCCGGAGGTGACCTGCGTCGGCGCGACCAGCCCGGAGCCGCCGATAACCTTGAAGGCCTGCATCATGCCGGTGATAGTGCCGAGCAAACCCAGCAGCGGCGCGGCGGTGACGATGGTTTCGAGAACCCAGAGTCCGCGGCTCAGCACCTTCTCGATGGAGCCTGCCTCATCTTCAGCGCGCGATTCCACCCACCAGGCCGGCTTGCCGCGATTCTCCGCGATCACGCGGAAGAAGCGGCCGTAGGCATTGCGCGGGCCGGCCACCTCGAGTTGCCGGTCGAGCTCGTTCCACGAAAACTCCCAGGTCTCGATCAATTCGATCAGTGCGGCCGGCATCCGCACGCTTCGGTAGTACATCACCGCGCGATCGAAAATAATTACCAGCGCGAGCACGCCCAGCGCGAGCAGCGGATAGACCATCACGCCGCCGAACTTAAGCGCCTCCCACGCAGTTGCTAGTTCATTCATTGGTTATCCTGATTCGGACTCTACTTCAGATACGTTCAATTGGTCGCCGCCGATGCGTGCAATGATGGCAGCTCCCACTTGATGCCGCCGTACACTGCGCGGCGTGGACCGAACTGGGCGGCAAACACGCCGATGCCGCTGCCGCTGCGAATCTCGTAGGTGTGGTCGTTGAGATTTACCACCGCGCCGCGGAATTCGAGCGCGCCATCCTTAAGCGGAATTCGCTTCGTGATTCCGGCATCGACCTGAATGTAATATGGCAAATTACCGGTATTGGCGAATCCGCTTCTCAGTCCACTCCCGTAGATTCCATCGATACTGAACATGAAGTCCTTCCAGTTGAAGACTCCGCCCACCGACGCTGAGAAGGTCTGGTCATGGTCGAGAAAGATGTAGTGAGTATTGATGTATTTGAGTTCGGCCTGCGAAAAATTGAATTGTCCCGATTCGACCTGAGTACCTTGCGCAACACTGTAGGCAAAGTTGGCATAGGTATAGAGATTCTCATGAGTATAGGAACTGGTAAATTCGGTGCCGTAGACCCTGCCCTTCGCGTAGTTGAAAGTTTCGAAGATCAGCGCGGGCCCAAATTGACCCTCGTCGATGAGATCGACCGCCTTCTTGTAGTAAGCATCGACTCCCACCTTGAAACCCGGAAGCACTTCCTGCGATACGCCGGCATCGAAATAATGGTCGCGCTCCACGGTCGGGAGGCCATTGCCGGTAGAAGCAGGCGCGCCGGTGGTGCCTTCGAACTTCGCGATTGAGGTAACCGAGACCAGTTCGGTTGGCGGCGGGGTCATGTAGCGGGCGTACGCGGCGTGCAGCGTGGTGTTCTTGAAGGGAGTGTACACGATCGCGACGCGAGGACTCGCCTGGTCCGCACGCACCAATCCGTCGTACAGATCGAATCGCGCGCCGTAGTTCAAGGTCACCTTTTCCGAGACCTTCCATTCGTCCTGCGCGTACACGCTGTAAATCCAGGTCTGCAGAGCGACATTGTCGGTGATCGAGATCGGGAAAATCGACGGCACCATGGTGACCGGATCGATCGGGAAGGTCGACTCGTGATTGTCGATCTCCGCGCGCTCCGCATCCCAGAAACCTCCGACCCGGAAAGTATGCGCGCCGTATCGGTAAGCGGTATCAACCTGGATGCCGTTGCCCCAATCACTGCGGAACACTCTCGACGCGGCGCCATTGTAGATCAGGTCGCCCACGTGATCCGGATTGAAAGTGACCGTCGAATATCGGCTGAAGGGCGCGATCTGATAATCGAAATTCGAACCGACTACACCCTGCAGCGCGAACACGGCGAAATAGTTCTGCTCGAACTGGTTCTCGCGGACCTTGGCCGACGGATACGGCGGCGTCACGCCGGCGAGAGTGAAGACCGCAGGCTGATTCGGGTTCGCGGGAATCTGGAAGTGATTAATCGCGGATCCGGTAATCAAACTAAGCCGTATGGTGGGACCCAGCAGATAGGAGAAGTAGCCGAACGCGTTTCCCTGGTTGCTGGTATCATGAATCGCGGTCGGCCCCGGCGTCGGCGGCTCGACTCCACGATCGGTACCGAGGTACTGGCCGGTAACGAAGTAGTTGAGGTTCCCATGCGAGCCGCCGTATTCGAAGCTCGGCTCGGTGGTCCCCCGCTGCCCACCGTAGAAGTCGACGTCGCCGCCATTGTCGAGCAATCCGTCCTTGGTCTTGATGTCGATGATGCCGGCGGTGCGCAAGCCGAATTGTGCCGGCAGCGCTCCGGTGAGCAGATTGACGCTCTGCGCGAAGCGCGGGCTCAACACCTGGCCGAAGCCGGTGATCCCTTCCGGAAGTTGCACGCCGTTGATGCGGTATTGGAGGTTGGCGTGGTCGCCGCGCACGTGGAGCTGGCCAAATGAATCCTGCACGACGCCCGGCGCCTGCAGCAGCACCTGATTCAGGGGAGTGTTCGCACCTTGCGGCAACTCCTGAATCGCCTTCTGCGAGAACGAGTATTCGCTGCCACCGGTCGTCGGCGACAGTTGGTTGCGCGACTGGTCGAGGCGTTTGGCGACCACCGCGAGACTGAGCGCCGCTTCCGACTGAAGCGCCAATTCCACCGGCTTCGGGCGCTGACTGGTCAGCGAAACGATCGCGGTTGCGGTCTTGAAGCTCTTCTTCACGGCCACCACGGCGTAAACGCCCGGCGCGAGATCCTTGAAGGTGAAGTTACCATCGGAATCGCTTACCGTGGTGGCGGCGGTCTTGCCGGCGCTGGTTTGCAGAGAGAGTTGAACGTTCTTCACGGGCCTGCCGATAGCGTCTTTTACAGTTCCAGAAATATTCTGCCGAATTTTCGGCGGCGGTTGCGCATCAGCCGCGCCGACTGTCAGTACCTGGGCGATGACCAAAACCATCGCCGCCAAAAAAATCCTCATCACCTGATTCCCCCTCGGTTCGCGCGCGGCCACCGGCGCCGCATCTTCGCGTACGCGAAGGGCGGCGCATGGCCGTGCCATGCAGCGTCCAAAATCAGACCGGGAACGAGAGCGGGTTAGGCGATGAAGGGAGGCCCGCGCGTCATCGCGCAGGACTGATCGAACGACTCGATACTCGACGCGGCCGCCTCGGGCGCGGCGCGGAGTTGAACTTCGGGACGGGCCAGCGTCGGCGCGGGGCCCGGAGTTGCTTTGGAATGGAACGCCAGCAGGCAGAGCGCGCAGAGCCCATTGTCTATCGTGAGCTCGGCGGCCGAGCCGACGCGCTGGGTCTGGAAAATCTGATGGGTATGAATCGCGGTGGCGAGTTGTCCCGCGATGATAACGACCGCGCCGAAGACGGCGAGGGAGCGCGCGAATCGCCGCATCTTAACGGATATGCCCTTGGCTTCCGACGTAAGCTTCCCGCCTGACTTGTTTTTCACGCCCAACTTACTGCTTCGCGCTCCGACTTATGCGTCGCGCCGAACGGAATCAGATTATGCCTTCGCGCTTGAGATCATCAAGCTCCGAACTTTTGAGGCCCAGGTACTCGGAATAGATTTCGCTGTTGTGCTCGCCGAGCAGCGGCGCGGATTTGACCTCGACCGGCGAGTGCTCGAGCCGCACCGGACATCCGGGCATGGTGAAATCGCCGCGCACCGGATGCTTGATCTTTACGATCATCCCGCGCTCGTTGAGATGCGGATCATTGAGCAGCTCGACGCTGTCCATCACCGCGCCGCACGGCACACCCGCCTCGCCCAAGACGCGCATCACTTCGTGCTTGCTGCGCTGACCGGTCCATTCGGTGATAAGAGCGGTCAGCTCGTCGAGGTTCTTCGCGCGGGTGCGCGGTTCCTTGAAGCGCTCGTCCTCGGCGGCCTCGGGATGGCCGATCACCTTGCACAGGCTGTGAAACATCTCCGGCGTGGTGCACAGGATGTAGCAATAGTCATTGTCGCCGCCGGGCGCGCACTTGAAAATATCGCCGGGCGCTCCCAGCCGGTTGCCCTGGCGCCGAGTCGGCTTGTTGGTCACGTAGGTGCCCATCATCGGCACGCGCACGAAATTGAGCACCGCCTCCTGCATCGCGACTTCGACTTTCTGTCCCTTGCCGGTGCGCTCGCGCTGGATATACGCCGCGAGCACTCCGGTAGCCGCGTGGATGCCGGTGCCGGTGTCGCCGATGGTGGGGCCTGGCTTTAGTGGCGGCGAGCCGGGAAATCCGGTGAGCGACATCGCGCCGCCGGCGGCCTGCGCGATCATGTCGAAGCTTTTGTACTTGCTATACGGGCCGCTGGTGCCGAAGCCCTTGATGGTCAGGTAGATGAGCCGCGGATTGATTTCGCGGAGCCGCTCGTAACCGAGGTCGAGGCTCTCGAGCGTGCCCAGCGAGTAGTTCTCGGCCAGGATGTCGACCTTGGTCACCAGCTCGAGAAACATTTCGCGGCCGCGCTTGCTCTTCAAGTTGAGCGTGACGCCGCGCTTGTTGGCATTGAGCAGGATGAAGTAGTACGAATCGACGCCGGGTTTTTCGGTGAGCGACCACCTGCCCTGCTCGCCGCGATTCGGCGGCTCGACCTTGATAACGTCCGCGCCGAGCCACGCGAGCATCTCGGTGCACGAGGTCCCGGCCTCGAACTGGGTCAGATCGAGCACCTTCATTCCCGCCAGTGCCTTTTCCATCGCCGCCTCCTGGTGTCGCGCGAGTCGCGGGCCATGGGCCGCGAGAAGGTCAAACGTCGAACCCGCGCGTATAGGTTTATGTAGCGCCCGCAATGGCGAGCAGGCAAGGCAGGGGGCAGGGGCTGACCCCTGCACCCACCAGCACGCAAGAAGCCGGCTCCGTTGTCGCCGGGCAGAACACGTTCACGCTCTGAGTTCTGACAGCGCGAAGCGCTTATGTTACCTGTCCCCGGGAGAAGTTCGGGTCGGCAGCCGGTACATCACGAGATCGAGGCCGGGAATGTCCTCGAAGTCGCGCCGATTCCTCGTCAGAAAACGGTAAGAATGCTGCAGCGCTTGGCTTGCAAGCCAGAGGTCTTGAACACGGTAGCGGTGCTGCCTGCCAGCAGCTCTGATTTGGGCAGCCAGACTGCCGAATATGTCGCCAGTGACAGCATCAACGACGACCAGCGGTTTGCGTCGAATCCGATGCAGCGCGGCGAGGCGCCGCTGGCGGATTCGCGGCTCCTGCGCAACCTCAGCTCCGAACCGGAGTTCGGCGATGGTGATTGGGGACAGATAAACGGGCTCGCCGCTGGTCAGAGTGGCGACATCCGCTGGTGACAGGAGGCCACGTTCTACGTCGATCCACACGCATGTGTCGATTAGGAAGCCCACGGATCACGCACACCGTTGGCGAGTTTGCTCCCTTTCCAGCGGGCCGCCCTCGCATCACTCTCCCAAGTTTCCGCGACGTCATCAGGGAGGGTGCGATAGAGATCCGCCATCGCTTCGAGTGCATTCTGCCGACCCGGTCCAGCGACAAGCCGCGCGATTTGCTCGTGGTTTCGCTCGATCACAATTTCCTCGCCTTCCGCCACGATGCGGTCAAGAACGCGACGGAGGTTACGGGCCAATTCTGTTGCGCTTATGGTTTTCATATTACCCGATCCGCATAATCTGATTCTCTCAGATAATACATACTCTGCCGAGACATGTCACGGGATCGCCTCGTGCCATTTCGGCAAGGTACGCCGCAGGCCGGTGAGGTCGCGCAGCGCGTCGTCGAGGATCGCGAGCATGGGCGCGGGTCCAGCGGCGCGTGATTTTCGGTCTCAACTCAAGTCTACATTCAGATTTTGGCTCGGCGTTGAGTTTCGGCTGCGCGTTAAATTTTGCCGCCGGGTCTGATAAATCTCATAGGTGGCGCATCGGCGCCGAATCGATTCCAATGGCTGAGGCGGCGGCAGTAAAACTTGCGCGGATTCGCGAGGAACTTAATCGGATGTTCCTCGAGCGCGCGGAACTGATCGATGGCGCGCTTACGGCGCTGTTGTCGCACAGCCACGTGCTCATCATCGGACCGCCGGGGACGGCCAAGTCGATGCTGGCCGACGAACTGTGCTTGCGCGTCGAGGGCGCCAGCTATTTTCAATGGCTGCTCACCAAGTTCTCGACGCCCGAGGAAATTTTCGGCGCGGTGAGCCTCAAGGGACTCGAGGAAGACGACTACCGCCGCGTCACCGCGCACAAGCTGCCCGAAGCGCATATCGCGTTCCTCGACGAGATTTTCAAGGCCAACTCGTCGATCCTGAACGCGCTGCTGACGCTGATCAACGAGCGCGTGTTCCACAACGGACGCCGGCGCGTGAGCGTGCCGCTGGTCACCATGTTCGGCGCGTCCAACGAGCTTCCCGACGAAGAGGAACTGACCGCGCTCTACGACCGCTTCATGCTCCGCTTCATGGCCGATTACATCACCGAGGACTACAACTTCTTCAAGATGCTCGACGGGGCGCGGAGCGAGAGGCAGACCACGATTACGTTCGCTGAGCTCGACGAGCTCGCGGGCCGCGCGCGCGCCGCCGCGATCCCGGGCGCAATTCTGCGTTCGCTTGCGGAGCTGCGGCGCGAGCTCGCACGCCAGGAAATTATCGTCTCGGATCGGCGCTGGAAAAATGCGCTCGGCGTGCTGCGCGCACACGCCACGCTGCTCGGCCGCGAGGCGGTCATCGAAGACGACCTCATGTTCCTGAAGCACGTGCTGTGGACGGACCCCGAGGAACGTCCCAAGGTCAACGACGCGATTCATCGCCTGGTCAAAGGCTTCGAGGAAGAGGCGCGCGAGCTGCTAATCCAGAGCCAGGAACTGCGCGACTACGCCGCGCGCGGATGGGAGAGTGAAGAGCTCAAGTCGCGCGCGCTGGTCGAGGCGCACACCAAGATTGCGAATATCCTCACCAAGTTCGATGCGATGCTGCGCGACGCGACCGAGGGCGGCCGTCCGACCGAGAGCGCACAGGCGATGCGTTCGCAGGTGAAGGAAATCCAGAGCTCGATGCTGCGGCGGATTTAGCCGCGCGCCATGCCAGCGGAAGAATCAACGCCGGCAATCGTGCTCCGCGCGCGCGACTACGCCGAATCGGATCGAATCGTGACCCTGCTCACCCGCGACCTTGGCAAGCTCGGCGGAATCGCCAAGGGCGCCAAGAACTCGCGCCATCGCTTCGAGCGCAAGCTGGAGCCGTTCTCCCACGTGATGCTGCATTTCCGCCGCCGCCACGGCCAGTTGGTGTTTATTACGCGCGCGGAAGCGCTGGACTTAACGCAGTTCACGCTCGACGACGACCTCGGCAAGTTCGCGCTCGGCAGCTACATGCTCGAGCTGACCGACGCGCTCACCCGCGAGGAAGCCGAGGCGGCGCGCGCCTACGGAATTCTCGCGAGCGCGCTGGAGACGCTCGCGCGGCGCGGCGCGGATACGGCGCTGCGCCAGGCGTTCGAATTGAAACTGCTCGAATGGGCGGGCTTCGGCCTGGAATTCGCGCGCTGCCGGATCTGCGCGAGCGCGGGCGGCCTCGACACCGCGGCGGTCTATTTTATGGTCGCGCGCGGCGGCGTGGTGTGCTCGCGATGCCGTCCCGGAACAGCCGACGGCGCGATACGGCTGGCGGCGAGAAGTGCGGCGTCGCTCGCGCGGCTCGCCGCGCTGTCGCTCGGCGATGCGCGTGGCTCAGCGCCGGCGGGCCACGACGGCACGCTCGCAGTTGCGCGGTTCATAGCGTCGGTGGTGGATCGCCGCCTGCGCTCGGTCGAGTTCCTCGATTCGATCCTGCCGGGCGCCGGCAAGCCTTAAGCGAACGTATCGAGAGGACGACGTGACGCGAGTCTCTAAGGACCAGGTCGTGCCTACGACGTCCATTCGGCTCATCGCTTGTACCAGGTCGCAGCCTTATGTCACGTGCCCTTTTTACTTTTTACTTTCATCAGGGGGGCTGACCGGCTTCGCCAGCACGCGGAATGCCTCTAACAGATCGATCGGCAGAGGAAACACAGTGGTCGAATTGTGATCGGTCGCGATCTCGGCAAGCGTCTGGAGGTAGCGGAGCTGCAGGGTGATCGGACTCTTACTCATGATTTCAGCCGCTTCGGCGAGGCGCTGCGCAGCCTGAAACTCGCCCTCGGCCGCGATGACCTTGGCGCGCCGCTCGCGTTCGGCCTCGGCCTGCGCCGCAATCGCGCGCTGCATCTCCTGCGGCAGGTCGATGTTCTTGAGCTCGACCAGCATCACCTTGATTCCCCACGGCTCGGTCTGCGCGTCGACGATTTCCTGGATTCGCGCGTTGAGCTTGTCGCGCTGCGCGAGCAAGTCGTCGAGCTCGGTCTGGCCGCCGACCGAGCGCAGCGTGGTTTGCGCGAGCTGCATCGTGGCGAACAGATAGTTGGCGACCTCGGTCACCGCGCGCGACGGATCGATCACGCGGAAGTAGAGCACCGCGCTGACCTTGACGGTGACGTTGTCGCGCGTGATCACGTCCTGCGCGGGCACGTCGAGGGTGACGGTGCGCAGATCGATGCGCGCGAAGCGCTCGAGGATTGGGATCACGAAGATCACGCCGGGCCCGCGGTACGGCAGCAGCCGCCCGAGGCGAAACACGACGCCGCGCTCGTACTCATTCAGTACTTTGAGGCCGCTCAGAATAAAGATGACGACGATGAAGACAATTATGCCGACTCCTGCCGCCATTGCGAAACTCCTTGGCAGCGGCTCCGATTCGTCGGGGCGCGCCGCCGCAAGCCGATCGGGATTTAGTTCCTTACTTACTGCGCCAACTGAACGTTACTGCGCCTTCTGCACCTGGATTTCGAGACCGCGCACCGCCATCACGCGCGCCCGCGCTCCTGCGGTAAGCACGTCGTCGCTGCTCGCGCGCCAAATCTCGCCGTGCACGAAAACCTTGCCCGGCGCGCCCGGCGCGATCGCCTCGCGCACCTCGCCGGTTTCGCCGATCATGCCTTCGGCGCCGGTGGTGGCGACGCGGCGCCGCTCGCGCGCGACGATATACCCGACGCTGAGAATAATCACGGTGAGCGCCGCCGCCCCTCCATAGATCATCTGATGGCTCACAGCGAGATTGGTTTTCGAAGTATCGATCAGAAATAGCGAGCCGATCACAAACGCCGCGACGCCGCCGAGGCCGAGGATTCCATAGCTGGTGACGAACGCCTCCGCGATCAGCATCGCGACGCCGAGGAAGATCAGCAGCAGCCCCGAAATGTTGACCGGCAGGACCTGGAACGAAGTCAGCGCGAGCAGCAGGCAGATCGCGCCCGCGACGCCGGGAAAAAATACTCCCGGATGCGCAAACTCGAAGTAGAGACCGATAAGCCCGCCCATCAGGAGCAGGTACACGATATTCGGGTCGGCGAGCGTGTTGAGGAACAGCTGGCCGAGCGTCATGCGCGCGCGCCGCACGGTCGCGTCGGCGAGGTCGAGCGTCACGGTCCGGCCCGCGACCGTAATCTTGCGCCCCGACGCCTGGGTGAGCAGGCTGCGCAGGTCGGGGGCGATGATGTCGATGACATGCTTCTGGAGCGCCTCGCGCTCGCCGATCGCGGCGCTGTGGCGCACCGCGTCCTCGATCCAATCCGGATTGCGGCCGCGCTGCTCGGCGATCGTTCTCGCGAACGAGGCGGCGAAATTCTCGACCTTCTGGCCCATCACGCCCTTGATGTCCGCGCCCCCTTCCTCCACAGGATGCGCCGCTCCAATCGTAGTCCCCGGCGCCATCGCGGCGATATTGGCCGCCTCGGTAATGAAGGTGCCGGCGGAGGCGGCGCTCGCACCGGACGGCGCGACATAGACGATTACCGGCACGTCGGAGGCGAGAAGATCCTTGACGATTTGCTGCGCCGAGGTCATCAGCCCGCCCGGCGTGTCGAGCTCGATGACCAGCGCGCGCGCGCCCTCGGTGTGCGCGGCGGTAATCGAGTCTTCGATAAAGTTCGTGACCGCGGGGTTGATCGAACCGTCGATCGTGATCAGTTTCACCCAATGATGGTCTGCTGCAGCGTCGCGAGTGGCCGCATGCAGGCCCACTGCGCAGAAGCCGGCGACAAAAATCAGCGCCGCCACGAGACGGAGGCGCGCGCTCACGATGGATTTCCGTGGCGCGGTATCGAACGTTCCAGCTCCTTCATCACGAGCTGGATATCGGCCCATACCACCCGCTTCTCGCTCGGCGAGCGCAGCAGATACGCAGGATGAAACGTCGGCATCATCTTGATGCCGCGGTAGTCGTGCCATACGCCGCGCAGCCGCGAGATTGGCGTCTTCACTTTGAGAAGCGCCTGCACCGCGAACGTTCCCAGCCCGACGATCACGCGCGGGCGCACCAGATCGATCTGGCGCATCAGGAACGGCTCGCACGCGAGCACCTCGTCGGGCTCAGGATTGCGGTTCTCCGGCGGGCGGCACTTGATCACGTTGCAGATGTACACGTCGGCGCGCGCCATCCCCATCCCGCGCTCGATGATGTCGGTGAGCAGTTGGCCCGCGCGGCCGACGAAGGGCTCGCCGCGCGCGTCCTCGTCAGCGCCAGGCGCTTCGCCGATGAACATGAGATCGGCTTCGGGATTTCCGACCCCGTACACAAGATTGGTTCGCCGCGGCGCAAGTTTGCATCGTTGGCAATCACCGATGAATTCGCGCAATTCGGTCAGCGTCGAGGTCTTCTCGAGCCCCGGGTAGCGCGAGAACAACTCGACTCGCGCCGGCGTTGCTCGCGCCGACGACGCGATTGATTGCGCTGGCGACGGCGTCGACGCGGGCTGCGTTTGCGGCGCGCGCACGGATCCGGCGGGCAGGCCGTCCAGTCCTTCCTCGCGTAACTGCTCGACGTAGTCGCGCAGCGTCGCGATCACGACGCTTCTATCTGGCGGCGTCCCTGATTGCTCCATAAGATGAGGACTGCATCATGAGATGACGACTGCCCCATGAGATCAGGGCTCGGTCGCGGATTCGGAGATCCCGATGCCGCCGCCCGCGCCCGCCGATGATGATAATTGTCGCCGCCTGCTCGCTCATCGCGTTCGTCCTGCTAACCCCGGAGTCCGCGTTGGCATGGGGGCCGGTGACACATATCGCGCTCGGCGTGCAGGTGCTTGCGACGGTTATCACCCCCGACCATCCGCTACAAGCGACGATTGCGAACCTGCCCGAGGTCTTCCTCTATGGCAGCCTTGCTCCCGACATCGTGCAGGGCCGCCGCCTGCAGAGCCGTCTCCGGCGCCATTCGCACAACTGGTCAACCGGGCTCGGGCTGCTCCGCGCGGCGCGGAGCGCGGAGCAAACCGCATTCGCGCTCGGCTACCTGGCGCATCTCGCCGGTGACATCGTCGCGCACAATTTTTTTCTGCCCGCGCGCTTTATCGGGCGCTTCGACTCGCGAATCGCAAGCCACATTTATTGCGAGGCGCGCTTCGATACGTTCCACGATCGCGGCCATCGCGAGCTGATGCTGAAAGTAATCGACGCCGACTACCGCCCGCTCAACCGGATGCTCAAGCGCGCGATCGATTCTCCGCTGGTCTCATTCTCAACACATCGCGCGGTGTTCGAGGGCGGCCTTAGGCGCATCCGCGAACTTTACCGCGGGATGGAAGCGCTCGGCGGTCCCGATCCTTCGGAGCGCGTCGATGTGGACTTGTTCTCGTCCGCATCGTGCGCCGCGATCGCGGGCGTGCTCGGCAATTCGATCGACGCGCCCGCATACAAATTCGATCCGATGGGTGAGCAAGCGATCAAGCGTGCGCTGACTCTGCGGCGCAATCTCCGGCGGTTGGTTCGATTGGGTCCGAAGGCGCGCGGAACGGCGCGTTCGATGGCCGACACGATGGTCGCCGACCTGCGCACGCATCTAAGGGAGAGCACCTTCGCCGGCCCATCGATCGCCTAGCGCGCCGCGCCCAGGACTGACCGAACAACGCTGGCGCTCAGGAGCCGCGGACGCCTTCGATCACGCTGAGGCGCGCGGGCGTTGGGACGATCCTGGTCAGCTTGAAGCCGGCGCCATCATAGAGCGCGCGAAATTCCGCTTCCGAGCGCTGACGGCCGCCGGTGCATACCAGCATGTTGACGTCGTTCGACACCGCTCTGCGGCAATCGGCGGATTGATCGATATGTGGCGGATAGACGCCTTCGGCGATTAGCAACTTGTTCTGCGGCCCCATCGCGCGATAGCAACTCTTCAATATCGCGGCCGCACGCTCGTCGTTCCAATCGTGAATGACGTGTTTGAGCAGGTAGGCGTCGCCGCCGCTCGGCACTTCCTTGAAAAAATCACCGCCGACCGCTTCGCATCGCGATGCCAATCCGGCCTCGGCGATCCTTTTCTTCGCGCGCTCGGCGGCCTGCGGCCGGTCGAAGACAATCCCGCGCAGGTTGGGAGTCGCCTGCAGAATTCCGATCAGCAGCGCGCCGTTGCCGCCGCCGACATCCACCAGCCTGCCGAATTTCGAGAAGTCATACGCCGCGGCCATAGCCCGCGCGGTGACCGGCGCGAAAGTCGCCATCGCGTCGTCGAATTCCTTTGCGTCACCCATGTTGGTGAACGGGTCCGCATCCGGCGACTTGCGGCGAAACGCGGGCTCGCCGGTCTGAACGCAATATTCGAGATCCTTCCACGCATCCTGGATGCCCTCGCCGGCGAACAGCGTGATCGAGGCGCGCATCGAACCCGGCACGTCGGCGCGCAGAAATTCTCCGAGCGGAGTCAGCGCGAAGTTGCCGTTCTCCTTCTCCGTGAACACGCCTGCGCTCGCGAGCAATCGCATCACGCGAAGCAACGACGGTCCATGCGTCCCGGTGGCTTTGGCCAATTCACCGTAAGTCCGCGGAACGTCCTTGAGCTGGTCGGCGATCCCGAGCTTCACGGCGAGGCACAGCGCCCGCGACAGGTAGTGCCCGATTGCCATCTCGTAGAGCGCAATCGACGGAGGCTGTGATGAAGGCGTTGGGGCCGCTGACGGTGTGACCTTCGGTTCCGTTGCCACGATGTATTCTCCTTGCCGGAAGTTTCAAGCAGCTATTGCGAACGAACCTCGACGCCGAGGCGATTGCCCCGCTGTTCGCATCGTTACTGCGATGCGCATCGCTCTTGACTGTATAAACCGGCGTCGCGACGAAAGGTTACGCTGACGTGGGATTCCCGGAACTATCAGCGGCCACCGATTTCCCGGTCATCCGTGTCGCTTCACACCGGGGGGCAATTTCCAATCGGCCGAGGCCAGCTCGCGGCCGCGCGCGGAGAATTCCCAATCGTGTCCCTCGAGATCTTTGGCCGCATATTCGCGGCCGCCCCAGAACTTGTCCTCGAGCTGAGCGGTGATTGTGGCGCCGGCCGCCTTGGCTCGCTCGAAGTGCCGATCGATGTCGTCGACGTAGACCTTGAGCCCGTTGCAGTCGCTCCTCCCGGAACCGGCGGTGTTCAGCCCGATCAGGCCGTCGTCTAACTCTATCCAGGTAAGAGACCACTCGCCCCGTCCGGGTATCGTTCCGCTGAGGCGCGACTCGATACGCTCGCGAAAGCCGAATGCACGGCTCAGCCACTCGGCAGCCTTGGGGACATCTTTGTAGGCGATTCCCGGGACAATCCGCGGCGTGTTCCATACGCTTCTGGCCATAGAGTGTTCCTCCTCGTTCTGACCTTCCCGCGGCGAGCACGACGAACGCTCCCGGCGCGTGGCCGGCGTCAGCGGACGGCGCGGAGACGGGGCGCTTTTGACTTGGCGGCGCGCACTGCGAACACGCGATCGAGAATCAAATCCGCAACCTCGTCTTTGGACAGCTTGGGATGAGCCTCAGCGCGGCCATCGGCGCCGATCAACGTGACGATATTGGTATCGACGCCGAAGCCCGCGCCTTCCTGGGTGACGTCGTTGGCGACGATCAGATCGAGTTGCTTGCGTTTGAGCTTGTCGCGCGCGTTCGCTTCGAGGTCGCCGGTCTCTGCCGCAAAGCCGACCACGATTCGCGAGCCCTTCTTCGCGGCCAGACGCGGCATCTCATCGGCGATCGGCGCCATCTCGAGCGCAAACCCCTTCGCATTCTTCTTGATCTTGCCCGCCGCCGGCCTCGCGGGACGAAAGTCCGCGACCGCCGCGGCCATCACCAACGCGGTGCACCACGGAAAATTGCTCGAGGTCGCGGAGAGCATCTCGGCGGCGCTAGTCGACTCGATCCGATCGATGCCGTATGGCGTCGCGAGCGCCGACGGTCCCGCCACCAGCTTCACCGCCGCGCCGCGCCGCCACGCGGCACGCGCGATCGCGAAGCCCATCTTTCCCGACGATCGATTCGACACGAAGCGCACCGGATCGATTGCCTCCTGCGTCGGTCCCGCGGTGACCAGGATTCGCTCGGCGGCGAGATCCGGCGCGGAGAGCATCCGCTCCACTTCTTCGACGATCGCTGCCGGCTCGGCGAGCCGCCCCTTGCCCTCGTAGCCGCAAGCGAGTTCGCCCTCCCCAGGCTCGATTATCGTAGCGCCGCGGGCGCGGAGCCGCGCCAGGTTTTCGGCGACCGTGGGATGCTCGTACATGTGCACGTTCATGGACGGCGCGAACGCGACCTTGGCGCGCGTCGCAAGCAGCACGGTGGTCACGATGTCGTCGGCGATTCCGACCGCGGCCTTTGCGATCAGGTCGGCGGTCGCGGGTGCGATCACGATCGCGTCGGCGCAGTCGGCTAGCCGAATATGGCCGATCTGGGATTCCTGCGTGAGGCTGAAGGTATCGGTCGCGACCGGATTCTGGCTGAGCGTCTGCAGCGTGAGCGGCGTGATGAACTGCTCGGCGTTGCGCGTCATCATCACCGACACCTTGGCGCCGCGCTGGATGAGAATGCGGACGAGCTCGGCCGACTTGTAGGCGGCGATTCCACCGCTGACGCCGAGCACGATCGTCTTACCGCCGAGGACGTTCATCTTGAGCCAATTCTACGAGGCGCAGGGCTATCTGGCTACTACTGCCAAGTCTCACGGTAGACGAGCGGCGCTTGTGCTCAGTCGTAGTACTCGAGCCCGAGGTGCGTGATGAGATCCTCGCCGCGCATCCAGCGCAGCGTGTTCTTGAGCTTCATGAGCTGGATGAAGATGTCGTGCTCCGGATAAACCTCCGCCGCGTGCATCGGCGCCTTGAAATAGAACGACAGCCATTCCTGGATGCCGCGCATGCCCGCGCGATGCGCCAAGTCAAGAAACAGCACCAGGTCGAGGACCAGGGGCGCTGCGAGTATCGAGTCGCGGCACAGGAAGTCAATTTTGATCTGCATTGGATAGCCGAGCCATCCGAAGATATCGATATTGTCCCACCCCTCCTTGGCGTCGCCGCGCGGCGGGTAGTAGTTGATTTTCACGGAGTGGAAAACGTTGCCATAAAGCTGCGGATACAATTCCGGCTGAAGAATCTGATCGAGCACCGAGAGCTTAGTCTCTTCCTTCGATTTGAACGACCCGGGATCCTCGAGCACCTCACCGTCGCGGTTGCCCAGGATGTTGGTCGAAAACCAGCCGGACATCCCGAGCATGCGCGCCTTCAGGCCCGGCGCGATCAGCGTCTTCATGAAGGTCTGGCCGGTCTTGAAATCCTTGCCGCAGATGGGAAGGTTCTTTTCGCGCGCGAGCTCGAGCAGCGCCGGCGTATCGGTAGTCAGATTCGGCGCTCCGTTGGCGTACGGGACCCCCATCTTCAGCGCGGCGTACGCGTAAATCTGACTGGGGGCGATATCAGGATCGCTGTTACGCAAGCCGGTCTCGAAATCGCGGAGCGTCTGATGCACCTTCGAGGGCCGATGGAACACCTCCGTTGAGCCGCACCAGATCATCACCGTGCGCGCCACCCCGGTGCGCTTTTGAAATTGCCGGATGTCGTCCATCAACATCTCGGCCTTGTCCATCTTGCTGCGCGCCTCTTTCACATTGGGGCCGTGGATGCGGCGCACGTAGTCGCGATCGAACACCGCCTCCATTGGCACCAGCCTGGTGAGCGGCTCGCGCACTTGTTCCAGCAGCGCCGGATCGAGGACTGCGGCCTTGCGCGCGGCCTCGTATGCGTTGTCCTCGAAAATATCCCAGGCGCCGAATTCGAGATCGCCGAGACTGGCGAGCGGAACGAAATCCTTGATCAGCGGCGAGCGGCCTTCGGTGCGTTTGCCGAGGCGGACGGTGGCGAGCTGCGTCAGCGATCCGATCGGCGCACCGAGTCCGCGCTTCACCGCCTCGACGCCGGAAATGAACGTGGTGCTGACCGCGCCCAGGCCAGGCAGCAGAACGCCAAGCTTGCCGGTGGCCGGAGCGATTTCGACGTTGCCCGTTTTTGCCAAACTGAGACTCCTATTCGTAAGGCGTGTGTCGGCGCGGCCCGCATCCGACGATAGCACTCGAGCGCGGACAGAGCCCGAGCGAGAATTGACGGGTCAGGCCTTCTTGAATCGCGACGGATAATCGGCGGCGAACGCCTGCTCGGGATGGAGCCGCTTGGCGCGCTCGAGCAACGCCTCCTCGGTCTCGGGGATATTGGGATCCGGGATGCAGCAATCGACCGGGCACACGGCGGCGCACTGTTCCTGGTCGAAGAACCCGACGCACTCGGTGCACTTGTCCGGCACTATATAATAGATGTCCTGCTTCAGCGCCGGATGCGTCGCGCCGTCGAGCTCCCAGTCGCCGCCCCCTTCGTAGATGGCGGTGTTGGGGCACTCCGGCTCGCAGGCGCCGCAGTTGATACATTCCTCGGTAATCAGTGTCGACATGATGCAGTCTTTGAGCCGGCCGCGGCGGCGTTTTCAATCCGCCTCGAATCGGTACGTGGCGCGACTCGATCGAAGCGCAAGAATATCGGCAGGTGGATTGCCGGGCAAGCGCACAGTGATCAATTTGATCAGCTTCATGTCGATCATTCTTTAACTCGCAGGCATCAGCTCGACGACGCGGCGCGCGAGATCGAGAAACGCGACGCTCGCCGGATGCTTCGGATCGGCGACTACGATCGGAGCGCCGGCATCACCGGCCGCGCGCACCTCGGGATAAATCGGGATGCGCTCGAGCAGATCGATACTTTCCTCCGCAGCCATCTTCTCGCCGCCGCCGGCGCCGAACAGCTCTTCGCGCTCGCCACAATCGGGGCACACGAAGTAGCTCATGTTCTCGACCACGCCAAGCAGCGGGCAATGCACCTGGCGGAACATCTTGACCGCGCGCGACGCGTCGAGCAGCGCCACGTCCTGCGGAGTCGTAACGATCACGACGCCGTCGAGCGCGACCTGCTGCGCGAGCGTGAGCTGCGCGTCGCCGGTGCCGGGCGGCAAGTCGACCACCAGGAAATCCTGCGAACCCCACAGCGTGTCCTTGAGAAACTGGCGCACCGCGCCCATCACCATCGGACCACGCCAGATAACCGGCGCCTTTTCGCCAAGGAAGAAGCCAATAGAAATCAACTTCACGCCGTAACGCTCGATCGGATAGAAGTGCTGCCCGTCGAGCGCCTTGGGCCGCTCGTCGCGCACGCCGAACAGCATTGGAATCGAAGGTCCGTAGATATCGGCGTCGAGCAATCCGACGCTGAGGCCCAGCCGCGCGAGCGCTGCCGCAAGGTTCGCCGCGACGGTCGACTTGCCGACGCCGCCCTTGCCGCTGGCAACCGCGACGATGTGGCGCGTGCCCTCCAGGCGCACGCGTCCGGTCTTCTCGCCGAGCTCGGCCTCCAGCCGGCGCACCCGCAAGTCGACCTTACTCACGCCGAGCTCGTGGGTGAGCGCGTGATGAATCGATGCGGCCAGCTCGCGCATCACCTCGTCGCGGTCGGTCGCCTGGCGGAGCGTGACCGCGAAGCCGCCTTCGGCAATCGGCGTCACCTCCTCGACGATTCCGAGCGCCAGGATATCGGCTGAGTAGCCGGGGTAGCGCACGTGGCCGAGCGCCTCGAAGATCGCTTCGATTGGTAATTCGCGCGCCACTTATCCGCCTGATCGATTGAAATTTTGATTCAAGTCAGATTCCAGAGCGACATTGGCGGCGCGTTGGCAATTCGAGCTGCAGCGGCCGTCTCACGCCTTTCAGTCTACGCGAGCGAGGAATCCTGACAACCCTGAGCCAATCGCGCTTGAGAACGCCGGCGTCAGCGCGCGAGCGGCGCGAGGCGTGTGATTACTTCGCGCGCTTCGGCGGCGACGCGCCGCACTATTTCGCCCGCGGGAAGAATCTCGCGGACCATCGTCACCGATTGTCCCGCGTAGAACGGAAGACCCTCGATGTCGCCGTCAATGGACTCAGATGGCGGACTGACCGAGTACTTCGCGAGCGGCACTGCGACACCGCCCGCTCGTATGGTAGCGACTTGCAGTCCCTCACCCGGACGCCGCCCGGTCTCGGGACAACCCGCGCGCTCCCAGTCCTCGACTGCGTGGTTGCGAAGCACACGATGAGCCGCGTCGGGCCATCCGACGTCGAACAGCTTGGTGTGAATCGTCTCCGCGGCGTGCGCGGTGAGCAGGCGGCTCTTGTAAAGTGGATGCGCAAGACATTCCGGCGAGGCGAGAAAGCGCGTCCCCAGCACCGCGCCATCGGCGCCGAGCGCGAGCGCGGCCGCCAATCCACGGCCATCGGCAATCCCGCCCGCCGCGAGCATGGGAAGGTCGCCGATCGCGTCGCGGACCTCGGGAACCAGCGCGAACGTAGTGACCACCCCGCGCACGTGACCGCCCGCCTCGAAGCCCTGCGCGATAATCGCATCAGCGCCGGCGCGTTTCGCCTCCAGCGCCTCGAGCGCCGAGCCGCATTGCCAGATTACCTTGAGTCCCAGCGACTTCGCGTGCGCGACGTGTTCGCCGGGATTTCCCCAGAAGAGAGTCACCGCGTCAATCGGCTCTTTGGCGAGCATCGCGAGCACACCGTCGCGCAGGAACGGGATGAGCAGGTTAACCACCAGGGGCTTTTTGGTAAGCGCGCGCGCCGCGACGATTTCGCCGTGGATCGCCTCCGGGGTGAGACCGGCGAGCGCGATAGTGCCGAGGCCGCCCGCTTCGCTGACCGCGGCAGCGAGCCGGGCGAGCGCCATCCCACCCATCCCGGCCGACATGATCGGCAACTCGACTCGGAACAGTTCCGTGATTCGTGTGTTAAGCATGGCTGTCTTCGTCAGCTTCCCTCGAAATAGCTACTGAGTATCTGAAACTGATCGCGGATCATTTGCGCATGCGATGACGTGCCCGTAGTCGCCGATCGCCGCGACCGGTTCGCCGCTCATGTTCTCGACTCTGAAACCGCTTTCGCCGAGGAGCCCGAGGAGGCTCGCGCTGGTGGTGCCGACGGCGGCCCATGCGAGCGGATGCACCTCGATCACGATCGCTCTTGGACGGCGATGCGCAGAGGTCAGGATGGTCCGGGCGCCTTGCAGCACGCGCTCCTCGAAGCCTTCGACGTCGATCATGAGCACGTCGACGCGCTCATCGCGAATGATGCTGTCGAGCGCGACCATGGGCACGGAAATCACGGCGTCGCGCGAATCAGCGCGCGTTTCGACTCGCGATTCGAATCCTTGCGCCGCAACAAATGGGACCTGGCCGCTCTCCGCACCGACCGCGGCGCTGATCACGGTGATTCTGTCCTCCCACTCGTTGACTGCCACGTTGGCTTTCAGAGCCGATACGCTCTGAGGGTCCGGCTCGAACGCGGTAACGTGACCGGCAGCGCCGACCCGCCCCGCGAACGCGAGCGCATATAATCCGATGCTCGCGCCGACCACCACGACCCGATCGCCGGCCCTGACCTCGCGCATCACGCGTGACCAGACCGCCGGTTCGTAATCGTCGGCGATGAACCATCGCGACTGCGGGCTCAGCTTGAAGGCGTCGGTGCCGTTGATGACGCGCTCGAGCCCGCGAGTGCTTGCGAGACTCGCGAGCAGGCGATCGTAGGCGGGCCGCACCCGCTTCCAGAGCCATTCCGCGCGCTCCAGCCCAGGCAGGTGGCGGAGCGCGATGCTCGCTCGCTCGAATGCGTTCACGCCGCTAAGGAGCCTCTTTGCTGTTTCTACCTTGCTTCTCGTTTCTCTTTCATTTTGTATCGCGGCGATGTCGCGCACGTGATCCAAATCGAATGCGCAACAATAGCGCATTTCGTTGAGCGTGGCGCGTTACATCTTGTGACCGGCAATTTCAACGCCGGTTAGTGACCTACGTGGACGCCGCCACCTCGAAGCCGAGTCGTCCGAATCGGGGCTAGCGCGACAGGGCGTCACGGTCGCGCCCGCCGGGTAAAATCGACCAATCCGGGGCACGTAGGACAGGCCCCGACAAATTCGCGATTCTACGCTTTTCTCGACGCCACGCCGGAGAGCTCTCTTGCGTCTTTCACCTACCCGAGGTGGCCTGCGCCGTGCTTGAGAGTTTTGAATGGCGACTCAATCGATGGCTACGACCTTGTCGCCGCAGCGGTTTAGTATGCAGATGCTGAGCGATCTGAGGTTTTGCATTCGCAGCGGTGACCGCGGGCGCCTCAGGCGTTAGAGCGGGACTCTGTGCGGCAGCGCGCGAGCCATCGGTCGAAGGCAGAGTGTGAGGCGAGATGGCAACTGCCGGTGAATTATCGGCCCGGTGACGAAGAGCCGTGCGCACCGTTCCAATTCCCCACGCGATACAGGGGATCAGGATTCCTGCGATCACCGCTGCCACTGAAATCTGCCGCAATCTCAGGAGTTTCTTTGCCGCTGTAGTGCTCGGAGCCGGCGTCTCGACCGCTCCGTTCTCGGCCTTCTCGAAGTCGCGTATGAATCGCGACACCACTTGTTGTGCGTCAAGGCCGAGGAAAATCGCGTAGCGTTGGAAGAAGGGCAGAAGGTAAAGCTGATCGGGGATGGCGTCGTAGCTATCACTTTCGATCATTCTAACGTAGTACGCGGGAATGTTTGTCCGGCCCGCAACCTGCTCTCGCGAGAAACCTTGATGCTCGCGAGCCTTGGTCATGAGTTGGCCGAGCGTCTGCCCAACTTCGAGACCAGCCCAGGCGTCGTCGCGTGGCGATATGCGCTCGACGGTGGTGCCCGACCTTTGCACCTTGACTAACGCAGCTCGGGTTTCCGTTCCGATGGCAAGTGTGGCGGTGTCGCGCGGACCGGGTCGAACCGCGACTTCCTGCAACTCATCGCGCACGCGATCAGAGTCGCTCAAACGGACGAAATTGTTCTGCGTCACGAGATCGTTTGATTCGTCTCTGGAGAAACTACCTGAGAGGGACCTAACAACGGTCATCCTCCACCTCCTCAACCGCTCACCTTCAACCGGCCGAGTCACCTGGCGCGATCTGGAATAGTGTCACAAATGCAAACCGATCTAAAGTAGGGCATTAGAAATGAGTCGTCGGGAGAGATGGTTCGTTAGCAGGTATTATACTGGCTGCAGGATTTTGAATCGGCCCGGCGCCTTGTCGAACGCACACCTAATGAATGGTAGAAATGGATTCTTGCTAGTAAGGAAGGAGTCTCAAGAGGAAGGACTACAGGTAGAACCGCAGCTGAGAAAACGTGCAAAGAGATAACAGCTATTCATGCAAAGGTTCGATAAGCAAACAAGACTTTCCATAAACTATTTAACTCTGAAATTCCAGATTCTGATCTGAATGCAGCGTAGCCCTTCCTCTAATGGCCGATTGCTAGAAACGGTTCAGATCTTTAACAACCCTGAACCTTACCCCAGCCCTGGTTCTCATCCACTTCGCCACCGCTGATTGCCACATACAAGGATGACGCTAAGAAAGCTGTTCATCGGCGGCTTGCGCTGCGGCGATACTCGCATCCGCAACTCGCGCCGCCATCGCGCACGCTCGAGCCCGCAACGTTATGGGGCCTCCTTGGCGTAGTCCCACGAGGTCGTCCGCTCCGGCTTGAAGCGCACCACGACCACGCGCGCGCCTTTCGACGAACCCGCGTACGCTTTGCCGAGCTTGGGGCCGAGGTAATGGACCGCCATCCGCTCGATGCCTTCGTCGTCGACCTTTTCTTCCATCACGGCGCGCCCTTTGAGAACGATCGCCTTGTACGGCGCCTCCTTGGTATCGACGCACACAGTGATGCGCGGGTCGTGCGCGAGGCATTTGTACTTGAACGCGGTCTTCGCGGTGTGAAACATGATTTCGCCGTTTCGGTACTCGTACCAGGTCGGCACGGCATGCGGAGAGCCGTCGGGCGCGGTGGCCGCGACCACTGCGATATTGGCCTCGGCCAGTAGTTTTTCGATTTCGGTTTTGCTCATCGGCATCGGCACAAGGTTCTCCTTTTGTTTTTTATCGACAAATTTCGGCGCATCGCCGAGGAGCGCGCTTCGCCGAGTCGGGAGAGACTCGTGCAAAAAATTACCGGCGCGAAATTTTCAGCGGCCCTTGAAGGCGGGCTTGCGCTTCTCGCGGAAGGCGCGCGTGCCTTCGCGCACGTCCTCGGACGGATTGGTGATCATCACGTTCAGCGCGGCGTCTTCGAGCGCGTTGTCGAGCGTCATCTCGCGCTGCTTGTACATCATGCGCTTCGCGAGCCGAATCGCGAGTGGCGGCCCGTCGGCGAGCCGGCGCGCCATCTCATCGACGCGCGCAGCCAGTTCCGCGTGCGGCACCACCTCGGTCACCAGCCCCAGCTCGAAGGCCGTCCTGGCGTCGTAGACCTCCGAGAGCAGCGTCATCTTGAGCGCGCGGTCGAGGCCCATGAAGCGCGGGAACAGATACGCTCCGCCCTCGTCACAGAGCAGCGCGAATTTGAGCGCGGTGTCGCCCAGGCGCGCCTGATCCGACGCGATACGGAAGTCGCACGACAGCGCGAGCGCAAGGCCGCCCGCAACCGCGGCGCCATTGATCGCCGCGATAACCGGTTTGTCGAACCGATGCAGCGACAGCACCAGTTGATGAAATCCCTCGCGCATCTCGAGCATGTGACCCATCGCATGGCCGTGGAATCGCGAGCGCGAGTCGGGCTGTCCGCTGATGTCGCCGCCGGCGCAGAACGCGCGCCCGGTCCCGGTAATGATCAGCACGCGCGTTTCGTCGTCCTGGCGCGCGAGGTCGATCGCGGCCACGATCTCCTTGACCATCTTTTCGTTGTAGCCGTTCATCCGCTCGGGGCGGTTGATGGTGATCTTCGCGACGTGGTCGCGCGCATCGTAGATGATGGTGTTGAAGTCCATTGGATTCACCTGCCCTGATTCACCGGCCCTTGAAAGTTGGCTCACGCTTTTCGAGGAACGCCTTAACCGCTTCGCGATGATCTTCGGTGCGGCCGGTCATCGTCTGCCCCCACGCCTCGCGGTCGAGCAGCTCCGAAAATTCGTGGGTGACCGCTGCGTTCAAATTCGCTTTCATATATGAGTAAGCGATGGTCGGGCCGTTGGCGATTTTTTTCGCGACCTTGTGCAGCTCATCCTTGAACGACCCCGCCGGCACCACGCGATTGACCAAGCCGATGCGCAGCGCCTCGTCGGCGCCGAGGATGTCGGCCAGGAAATAGAGCTCGCGCGCCTTGGCCGAGCCGACCAGCCGCGTCATCGACCAGGTACCGCCGTAGTCGCCGCCGAAGCCGACCCGCGCGAACGCGGTCGCGAAGCGCGCCGCGTCCGACGCGACGCGCAAATCACACGCCATCGCGACGCTCAGACCCGCGCCCGCCGCAGCGCCGTTGACGCCCGCGATCGTCACCTTGGGCATCTCGTGCAGGAGGCGCGATACTTCTTCGCCGTGGCGCAAACTCGCGACGCGTTCCTCAACCGTTGGCGCCGGGCCGCCGCCTTCGTTGCGCTCGCGCATCGAGGTGATGTCGCCGCCGGAGCAGAAGCCGCGCCCCGCGCCGGTGACCACCACGCATCCAACCTCGGTGTCATGCGCCGCGCGCGTCAGATGCTCGAGCAGCCCACCCATCATGTCGCTGCTCATCGCGTTGAGCTTGTCGGGCCGGTTGAGCGTCAAGTAGAGCACGCGGTCTTTATTTTCGACGAGCAGATCGGTGGTCGCCATGGGAATTGTCGCCTCCAAAGGTTGTGCGCTTAAACTGAACTGACCTGAGCTGAACTCTCCCAACTACTACACACTCGCGATCCTTACTTCACACTCGCGATCCTGTCGAGGGCGGCTGCGACCGCCTGGGTGCCGTCGAGGTCGTGGCCAAGCGCCGCCGCCGCGTTGAACATCGAGTTCATCATCTGGAGACCCGGCATCGCGAGTCCCGATTCGCGCGCGGCCTCGAGCACCAGGCGCAAGTCCTTGCGAATCAGCTTGATGAAGAAACCGGGGCGCCAGTCGCGCGCGATGATTTTCGGGCCGAGGTTGCTGAGCTGCCACGAACCGGCCGCGCCGGCGCCGATCGCCTCGAGCACGCGAGCCGCGTCGAATCCCCCGGCGGCGGCGAAATGAAGCGCCTCGGCCGCCGCCTCCAGCGTCAGCGCGACTGCGATCTGATTCGCGAGCTTCGTCATCTGGCCGGCGCCTGCGTCGCCCATGTGGGTGACGCGCTTGCCGAGATGATCGAAGAGCGGCTGCGCGCGCGCGAAAGCCTCGCGCGTGCCGCCGACCATGATCGCGAGGGTGCCCTCGATAGCGCCGGACTCGCCCCCCGAAACCGGCGCGTCGAGATACTCGACGCCGAGCGGCCGTAGGCGCGCGGCGATCGCGCGCTCGGTCGCCGGCGCGACGGTGCTCATATCGATGATGAGCGCGCCGGGGCGCAGCGAAGGCTCGATACGCGCGACGCACGCTTCGACGTCGGGCGTATCGGGCACCATGAGGAAGACGGCGTCGGCGCCGAGCGCCGCTGCGGCTGCGCTGGCGGCGACGGCGGCGCCGTCGGCGGCGAGGGCGCGCGCCTTGTCGGACGTGCGATTGAAGACGCGGACGCGATGGCCCGCGCGGAGCAGCCGACGCGCCATCGGCGCGCCCATTATGCCGGTTCCGATCCAGGCGATTTCCATGGCGCGATTCTAGCGCAGACGTGGCTTGACGGGAGCGGCGGCGACCAGGTTGACAAAAGCGGGTGGGCGACCAGGTTGACAAACTCACGACGCGGTTTCGATCCCCGCGCCGACGCAAAGTTCTGATTCTTAAAGTTTAACTTGAAGTATGCCGCCGGGCCGGAACTAATTGCGCCCCGCCCGAGGGAAGAGTCGCGAGTTGGAATCTTGAACTATGCGGTGCGGCGCGGCGCGCCGGAATCGCGCACGGCCCGAGCAAACCGTTGCGGCTTGAAATTACGTGGCCTGGCGGGCGCGCCAGGAGAATCCGTTGGGCGTGCTCGCGGTGATGAGAGCGATCGGCACCCAAATCGTAAAGAGAAATCCCAGCAGCGGCGAATGCCAGAGCCAGAACAATCCATATACGAGGTAAGCGGCGAACAGCGCGAAGTGAACGATCACTCCCGTCTCGGACACTCCGGCGTCGATGCGCGGGAACAGTTTCGAGACCAGCATCCCCTGCCCCAGACAATGCCAGGTCCCGTAGAAGCGGCAGCGCCGGCAGATGTTGGTACTCGATTCAAACCACAGCGCGCCGAACAGGATCACGCCGAGCAGCAGCGCGCCTGCCCCATGCGACGCCGCGCGGCTCAGCGCCAGGACGGTGAACAGCACGAGACCGCCCAGGCCCACGATTCGGAACATCGCGCGCGTCTGCAGCAGGTAGATGAGCGGTTCGAACGGTCCCGGATTCAGTTGCATGTCGAGTACTATCGGCCCCCGCCGCCGCCTAATCTACCCGGCGCGACGCAGCGCGCACAGCATCACGACGTCGTGGCTGGCGGCGCTCGGCTCCGGCCGTTGCGCGCGCTCGATCACTTGACCAGGGAAATCTCCAGGCCGATCGGTGTCTCGCGAATGTCGGAACTGGTGAATTCAGTTTGCCGGATGAAATCGACAAACTCGGCCCTGGTGTAAGCGCGCCTGACCAGCATCAAGCGAAAGGTCCATTTGGTAATGAAGGAGTTCACCGCGCTCAGGTTAAGCTTGGCGACCTCGGCGTCGAGGGCCTCGTTCGGCGCGTCTCCGCGCATGTCGAGGATGAGCGCCTTCGCGCCGGTCTTCAGGACTCGACACATTTCCTTGAGCGCCAGCACCGGTTCGGAAAAATTCTTGAACGCCGCGCGGCACACGATCGCGTCGAAGGCGCCGCTGGCGAACGGCATGTGCGCGGCGTTACCGTGCTGAAAATCGACTTCGACGCCCGCCGCGGCGGCGTTCTTCCGCGCGAGGTCCACGAACGTCGCGCTGATATCCAGCCCTGTTACTCTGACATTTCCGGCGCGCGCGAGTTCGATCGCGCAGTAGCCGGGTCCCGGAGCGACTTCCAGCACCTCGGACCCCGGCGCCAGCCCGCCGGCCAGCCGGTGCGCCAGCGCAGTAACCTCGTGGAGGTCCTTGCGCGTGTTGGCGGCATACCATTTGGCAATCCGCCCTTCCATCCCGATACCCTTGTACGCTTTGGTTTGCATCGCTGGCATTTGGAAAATACCTTAGTTTATGAGATACTTTGATTGTAAGGATGATCGTAATAGCATGCAAACTCGAAAGCTCCCATCGCGCGACTCCGCGAGCCGCAAGCGCGCGCTGCGCGACTCGCTGATAAGGGAGACGCGCCGCTATATCGCCGACGCGATCCTGTTCAACCAGCAGCTCGCCGACCGGCTCGGGATCAACGCCACCGATTACCAGATCATCAATTTGGTGGATCTCCTCGGACCGGCCACGCCCGGGGAGCTGGCGCAAATGACCGGCCTCAGCAGCGGCGGAGTGACGGTCGTCCTCGATCGGCTGGAAAAGGCGCACTACGTGGAACGCGGGCGAAATCCGCACGACCGCCGCAGCGTTATCGTGCGAATGGTCGCGGCGCGCAGGCGCGGGCTCAACGCACGTTACAAGTCGATCCTCGCCCGGATGGATCAGGTGTTCGCGGCCTACGACGAAAAACAGCTCGGTGTCATTAACGACTTTTTCATGCGGAGCAATCGCTCTCGAAGACTGGACGCCGCCCCGGCGCGCGGCCGACCGGACAGGCGCGCTGGCGATTCCGTAATTCCACGATAAAGTGCGAATGGCGCTTGAAGCTCGACGAGGCTGCCAATGCTGGAGCAGGCAAGGAAAATAATCGAGGACGGAATCGCGGCGGGATTGCATCGCGGCGCGCAGCTCTACGTGTCGCGCGACGGAACCACGCTCGCGGACCTGGCGCTCGGCGAGGCGCGCGAAGGCGTCGCGATGCGATCCGACACGCTGATGCTGTGGATGTCGTCGGTGAAGCCGGTGACCGCGGTCGCGATCGGGCAGATGTGGGAGCGTGGCAAGCTCGGCCTCGACGATCCGATCGCGCAGCACGTCCCTGCATTCGGATGCAAAAGGCAAAGCGCCGATAACGATTCGCCACGTGCTGACCCACACCGGCGGCTTTCCCAACGCGGTTCGCCCCTGGAGCACGGAACCGTGGGAGAAGATCATCGCGGAGCTGTGCGAGGCCGAGCTCGAACCGGGATGGATCCCCGGGCGCACCGCGGGTTATCACGTCGCCTCGGGATGGTACATCCTGGGCGAGATCGTGCGGCGGCTAGACGGCCGTCCCTATAGCCGCTACGTGCGCGAAGAAATTTTCGAGCCGCTCGGGATGCGCGACACGTGGCTCGGGATGCCGCCGGAGAAGCATCGCGAGTATGCGGGGCGAGATCAGATCGCGCCGATGCACTTCGCGACGAGCTGGAATAAGCCGCCCGTGCCGCCGCAACCGCATCGCTATCCGCTGTGGGACGCGTCCGCCGAGTCGTTGGCGGTATGCCGGCCGGGAGGCAGCGCGCGCGGGCCGATTCACGACCTCGGGCGTTTTTACGAAGCGCTGCTCGACGGCGGCCGCGGAGTCATCCGGCCGCAGACGGTCGAAGCAATCGCGGCGCGGCACACGGTCGCGATGCCCGACAAGACGTTTGGCTATCCACTCGATCGGGGGCTCGGCGTGGTGGTCGATTCCAAAAAGTATGGACCGGGCGCCGCGTGGTTCGGCAGCCATTGCTCGCCGCGGACGTTCGGCCACGCGGGATACGTGTGCTCAGTGGGCTTCGCCGATCCGGAGAATCGCGTGGTGGTGGCCGCCGTGTTCAACGGAATGATCGAAGCGGAGCCGGCCAAGCACGACGAGCGAATGACCGCGACGATCGATGCTGTATACGAGGAGCTTGGACTGTTCACGACGCAAAACCCCGCGTCGTAAAGTTCCAGCTTGCGAAACCCCTCACGGGTCTTTTCGTCTGCTCCCGGTTGGCTAAGATGCGCACTTCGCGCTGTTACAACTTGGACTGCAAACGTCTACACTTTTCTCCGCCGGCGACAACGGAGCCGGCTTCTTGCGTGCTGGTGGGTGCAGGGGTCAGCCCCTGCTGCTCAGCGCTCGCCGGTCCAGTCGGGGCGGGCGACCGCGCGCCATCGCGCGCGGACCGCTTCGTACTGATCGCGCGGCAGCGGCCCGCGCGCGACATGCGCCGCATTCTGATGCCATCGCTCGGGCCGGGTGGTGCCGACGATCGCAGTGGCGACGCCGGGCACCGAGAGCGTGAAGCGGAGTGCGACGCCGACCGCTTCATCCGGGTCCGAATGCATAAAGTCGTAGTCGAGATGCTGCAGGCGCTGGCGGTACGGCCAGCCGTAATCGGAGCGCGACATCCCGTCGTTCAGCCACGCGGCGTTCGCGATCGGACGCTTCGCGATTATGCCCATCCCCTGTTTGCGCGCCGCCGGAATCACCAGATCGATCGCCTCCTGGTCCGCGATGCTGACCGAAATCTCGAGGGTATCGAAAATTTTCATCTCGACCGCGGCTAGCGCGGTGACGCCGTCAGAGCTGCATCCGATGAAGCGGGTCTTGCCGGCATCGCGGGCGCGAGTCAGCACTTCGAGCAGCACCGCATCGTGGAGCGCCTCGGGCGGAGGACTGTGAAACTGCATCAGGTCGACGTGATCGATGCGGAGGCGCTTGAGGCTCCGATCGATCGAGCGCTCCAGCGTCTTCGGCGTCCAGTCGCGTCCAAGCAGGCTGCCCGCGTGGCCGCATTTGGTGAGCAGGACAAACTCGTCGCGCCGTTTCGAAATTGCTTTGCCGATCAGCTCCTCGCCGGCGCCGTAGCATTCAGCGGTGTCGATCACGTTCAGGCCCGCATCGAGCGCGCCGCCCAGGATTCGCTCGACGACGCGGAGCGGCACGCCCTGGTAGCCGATTTCAGATCCGCCGAAACCGAGCGCGCTGACGTTGAGACCGGTCTTGCCGAAAGCGCGGCGTTCCATGTTCATTGGAGAAGACGGCTCATTAGACAAGAAGTGCCGGGCCGCGATGCGCGAGTCCAGCGTAAACCGAACTTGCGAAACCGCTCACGGGTTTCGCGCTTCCCGGGCAAGATGCGCGTTACGCGCTATGAGAACTTCATGGGACCTGAGATAAAAATACCGGAGGCATCGGATGGCAACTATCAAGCCGGGTCAGATGGAAGCGAAAAAATTCTCGTTGCATTGGGGCTCGGGGATTATCGAGGAAGAGCTCCAGATCGCGACCCCGTATCATCGCCCGACAATCCAGCTCCTGAAGTTCACCGACGGCCAGGCGAAGGGGTCGTATGAGATTCGGTTTTGCTCGTACGACCATCGCGGGCGGTTCATGCGGATGCCGCTGATTGTCGATGAAGCCGAGATTGCGACGATCCGAAGCGAGCTGAAGAAGACGCCGAAGCTCAGGAAGTTGATCGAGCGCATGGTGAAATAAAAGCAGAGAGAATATGCGAAACCCCTCACGGGTTTCCCGCTTCCCGGTCAAGAGGCGCGCTACGCGCTTTCAGGACTTCCTGGCATCGAAGCGACCGTTGGGATCCCGGAGCCTGTCCTGAGGCTGCCGAAGAGACTCCGGCAGCCTGCGCGCAGAGTCGGTGAGTTTCTAAAAGTGAAAACGAAAAGTCTGCCCAGGTCGCGAACACACAGAAACCGCTGTCGCCCGCTGAGTCGAAAAAGAAGGTCGTCATCCTGAGCGCAGGCGGCCGGAGTCGAAGGATCGCTACATACTTATCGTTTGAATACTCAGAGACGTTTGTCCACGCGCCACTGATCGCGATTTGCATTGGCGGTGCCAAAAGAAAATGGAGTTGATCCGATCCGTTGGTCCGAAGTTCACAGACCTGAGCGCCGACTGGTTCCACGAACAGCAGTAGGCAGGCGGTCGGATCGCGATCAGCGGCGGGTGGACAACCATCGCTGAGTATTCAAACAATTGTTACGGACCGGTCCTTCGACTCCGGCAGCCTGCGCTCAGGATGACGACGTTTCGTTTGCTGACTCACCGAGACGGCTGTGGTTCTGGTTCCGTTCCAAGCATTGGTTCCGAACCAAATTCGTTTTCACTTTTAGAAATCGCAGACTCTCTGGATAACGTTCTTTTTTTTCGCCCGATTCCCCGAGACGATAGTGGTTCTGTTGCGCTTCCGAGGAACGATCCGAACGAAATTCTTCTGCCGCAAGAAGATTCACCAGCTCTCAGGAGAACGCCGCCTTTTTCTTCGCCGGCGATAACGGTGCCCCTCCTCGCCTATGGTGCAGGGGCTGGCCGGTGCGCGAATTGGTCGGTGGCGCGGATCAGCTCGCGCGTGATGGCTGCGTTGGATGCGTCGTGGCCGGCGTTGTCAACGATTACGAGTTGGGCGCGCGGCCATACGCGCTTTAAGTCCCACGCCCAGCCGATCGGTGCTTGAAGGTCAAAACGTCCATTCACCATGATCCCCGGAATGTTGGCCAGCACGTTGGCGTCGCGAAGTAAGCAGCCGTCCTCGAGCCACGCGTTGTGGCTTATGTAGTGGGTCACGAGGCGCGCGAACGCCATCGCAAAGGCGGGGTCTCTGTACCGCGAGGATAGTCCTTGGGTGGGGGGCCATGCGGGCGTCGCCGACTCCCACGTACACCATGCTTCGGCGGCTTTCCTGCGAATCGCGGGGTCGGGATCGTGCAGGCGCCGATAGTATGCCTCGACGATATCGCTATCGCGGTCGGCGGCCGGCAGCGCATCGCGCAGCCGCTCCCACTGCTCCGGGAACAGGATCGCCAGGCCGCCGCGGAACAGCCAGTCGACTTCCTTCCGCCGTGAAGTCGTTACGCCGAACAAAATTATCTCCGTGACTCGATCGGGATGCGGTTCGGCGTAGGCGAGCGCCAGGGTGCTGCCCCACGATCCGCCGAAGACCAACCATCGGTCGACATTCAGATGTTGACGCAGTCGTTCGATGTCTGCGATGAGGTTTGCGGTGTTGTTGCTCGCGAGGTCCGTGTCAGGTGCGCTTGCGTGTGGGGTGCTCCGTCCGCAATTCCGCTGATCGAACAGCACGACGCGATAGGCGGCAGGGTCGAACAGCCGGCGATGCCACTTAGTACATCCCGAGCCGGGACCACCGTGCAGGACGACGGCCGGCTTGCCGCGTGGATTGCCGCAGGTCTCCCAGTACACGAGGTTCCCGTCGCCGACCTCGAGCATGCCGTGCTCGTAAGGTGCGATTTCTGGATACAGAGCTGTCATCTGTTTGCGGCCCGGGAGAATTTCTCTCACAGGGCCAAACGGCGGCGCGGAGACTTGACGCGTGAGCGTCGAGTCTCCGCGCTGTGATTCTGAACCTGCGCTTACGCGGCTACCTTGGTCTCGCCCGCTTCGCTGGCCTCTTCGGCGATCGAGCCGCGCTTGGAGAATGCGACCGCGATTGCGAGCAGCACGAGCGAAACCACCACCACGACCACGCGCGTCACGCTCACCTCGGCGAGCGCGCCGGTGCAGAACGGCGCCGCGAGGATCGCGACCAGGTTCATCACCTTGATCATCGGGTTGAGCGCGGGACCCGCGGTGTCCTTGAACGGATCGCCGACGGTGTCGCCGACCACAGCGGCCTTGTGCACGTCGGTGCCTTTGCCGCCCATGAATCCGTCTTCGATCTTTTTCTTGGCGTTGTCCCAATTGGCGCCCGCATTGGACATAAACACCGCCATCAACTGTCCGGTCAGGATAGCGCCGCCCAGAAATCCGCCGAGCGCGCCCACGCCGAGTCCGAAGCCGACCAGCAGCGGCGCGAAAATCGCCAGGATGCCGGGGCCGAGCAGTTCTTTCTGCGCGCTGGCGGTGACGATATCGACGCATCGTTCGTAGTCGGGCAGCTCCTTGCCTTCCATGATGCCCGGATGTTCGCGGAGCTGGCGGCGCACTTCGACCACCACCTGGAAGGCCGCGCGGCTGACCGCCTTGATCGCGAACGAGCTGAACAGGAACGGCACCGCGCCGCCGATCATCAGGCCGACGAACACCAGCGGCATGTTGATCTGCACGCCGAGCGCGCCGAGATGCGCTTCATCGATGAAGGAGCGGAACAGCGAGACGGCCGCGATGACCGCGGTCGCGATCGCGAGTCCCTTGGTGAGCGCTTTGGTGGTGTTGCCGATCGCGTCCATCCAGGAGAGCGTGCGCGACGCCTCCTCCTGATGGATTCCGCCCATCTCGAAAATTCCGTGCGCGTTGTCGGTGATCGGTCCGTAGGTGTCCATCGCGAGAATGAAGCCGGTGGTGGTGAGCAGGCCCAGGCCGGTGAGCGCGATTCCGTAGAACTGGAGTGCGAGCGACTCGCGGAAGATCAGCATCGCGCCGATAATCGTCGCGCCGATGACCATCAGCGCCCACACTGACGACTCGAGCCCCTCCGCCATGCCCGACAGGATGAGCGTGGCGGGGCCGGTGCGCGCCGCCGCCGCGGTCTCGGTGACGGGGGCTTTGTCGGGATGGGTGAAGTAGTTGGTGAGCCACAGCGTCACCACCGCGAGGATGATGCCGAGCGTCGCGCACCATCCGAAACGCCAGTCGATATTGCCGGTGCGCGGGTCGGTCATATAAAACGCGTTGACCACAAAGAAGCCGATGACCGAGGCGATGGCGGAGACCATGTAGCCGATAGTGATCGGACGCATCGGATCGCGCATCGCGGTTCCCGCCGGGACGCGGACCGCCATGATTCCCAGGATCGAGGAGAACACGCCGACCGCGCGCAGGATCAACGCGAAGATGATCAGCTTCATCGCGAAGGCGCCGGCGTAGGCGCCGTACGCGGCGATGAAGTCACGCTCGCCGACCGCGTAGGCGGCCAGGATGATCGCGGCGACCAGGGTGACTTCGTAGGACTCGAACACGTCGGCCGCCATCCCGGCGCAATCGCCGACGTTGTCGCCGACGTTGTCCGCGATCGTCGCGGCGTTGCGCGGATCGTCCTCAGGCAAATCTTTTTCGACTTTACCGACCAGGTCTCCGCCCACGTCGGCGGCCTTGGTGTAGATGCCGCCGCCGACGCGCATGAACCGCGCCGCCAGCGAGCCGCCGAAGCCGAAGCCGACCAGCACCTTCATCGCGTCCTGCTGATAGAGCAGGAAGATGATGGTGGCGCCGAGCAATCCGAGGCCGACGGTGAACATCCCGGACACGCCGCCCGCCTTGAACGCGAGCTCCATCGCGTCCTTGAAGCTGGTGAGCGCGGCGTTGGCGCTGCGCACGTTGCCCTTGACCGCGAGCCACATCCCGATGAAGCCGGCGCCGTAGCTGGCGCTGACGCCCATCAGGAACGCGACCGAGATGCCCAAGGTGAGATACAAATCGTGGTAGACGCCGCGATACATTATGAAGAGCACCAGGAAGATCGCCGCGACGAAGGGGAGCATCGTGGAGACCTGGCGTCGCAAGTACGCCATCGCGCCCTTTTCGATCGCGTCGGCCACGTCGGTCATCGACTTGGCGCCCGCGTCGGCCGCGAGCACCACACGGACCAGAATAACGCCGTAGGCAAGCGCGACCAGAGCCGACACGAGGACCAGCCACAGGATCAACTGCTCGCCGCCGGTCAAAGCTGGCAGAACGATATTCGCTTCGCTCATCGAAATCCGAGTCTCCTGAATTATGAGGGTTTTACGGGGGCAGCCGCCGCCGGCAAGCTATCCTCTGATGATAGAAACCACGAGCCGGTTAGTCACGCCCCAAAGTTAACTGGCGCAGTTTAGGTTTTCCCCGAGACGAAGTCCAGCAATTGAGGAACGCGCAAATCGGGCAGGGTCAAGAGCGCCGAATGGTGCGCGGAGAGTGGTAGCGGAAGATCCCCTGCAAGTCGGGTTGATCGCCGCGGCGCGCGTGTGTTTAGTTGTCAGGCTACTCTCAAACATGAAAATTTTTCTTCTATCTTCGCGGTCAATAAAAGACCCTCAATAGCCGGCACTCTGATAAGTATTAATAAGCATGAACGTTAATATCGACAGTCCCTCGGCGCTCCGGCGCAAGGTCACCATCGAGGTCGACGCCGACGAGATCAAGCACGAGCTCGATCGCGCATACAACGAGCTCAAACGCGGCGTGGTGTTGAAGGGCTTCCGGCCGGGACACGCGCCGCGCAATTTGCTGGAGCGGTTTTTCGGCGACCAGGTGCGCGGCGACGTGATTCAGAAGCTGGTCAAGGAATACACCGACAAGGCGCTCGAGGAGAACAGCCTCAAGCCGGTGGTGGCGCCCGAGATCGTCACCGAGGAAAGCGACCTCGCCAAGTCGCTGAAGTTCAGCGCGGTGTTCGATCTGCGCCCCGAGATCGTGGTCAAGGATTACGTGGGGCTCAGGGTCCCCGAGTCGAAGATCGAGATCACCGACCAGAACGTCGACGAGACGCTGGAGCGGATGCGCGAGCGGCAGGCGACGCTCAAGAAGGTCGACGAGCGCGCCGACACGCGGGAAGGCGACTACGTGCTCGCGACGGTCGAAGGCTTCGACGAGGGTAAGCCGCTGTCGGGGATGAAAAGCGAGGACCGCCTGCTCGAAGTCAACAAGCGCGCGCTCGCGCACGGCCTCGACGATATCCTGATCGGCGCCGAAGTCGGCAAGCCGACGCGCGGGGTGAAAACCTACGAGCAGGATTACGCGCAGAAGGAGCTCGCCGGCAAGACGATCGAGTGGCGCGCGACGGTCAAGGAAATATATCGGCGCGAGCTTCCGGCGCTCGACGACGAATTCGCCAAGGACAACGCCTGCAAGAGCCTCGAGGAGCTGCGCACGCGGGTGCGCGCCGATCTGCTCGAACACGCGCGCGAAGAGTCCGACGCGCGCGTGCGGCAGGGACTGCTCGACCTGGTGATCGAGCGCAATCCGATCGAAGTGCCCGAGTCGCTTATCGATCGCGAGCGCCATGCGATGGAATCGGAACTGGCGGCGACGCTGGAGGCCGGCGGAATCGAACCCGAACAGGCAGCGCGGCGCGTGAAGGATTCGGCCGAAGAGCTGCGCACGCGCGCGGAGAAGCGCGCGCGATCGACGCTGATCGTCGATGCGCTCGCGGAGCAGGAGAAGATCGAAGTCAGCGACGAGGACGTCGGCGATCGGGTGGCGCGCGTGGTGACCCAGGCGGGGCGCGAGCGCGATCGCGTCGCGGAATTCTATCGACATGAGGAGAATCGCGAGGCGCTCAAGCAGTCGATGCGTCGGGAGAAGGCGCTCGACCTGATTCTGAGCCGCGCGATGCGCGAAACGGAGGCGATTCCGGAGTCGCAATCAACAGCCTGAAGTGTGTTTGAAATGGATCTTAGGTTGCTCGCATTTTTCAAACCCGATACAATTTGACGACGTCGGTGGCTGCGCTTTGAATCAATACGATCGCCTACGACTCGGCTGGGGGATATGAGCACTCTGGTACCGATGGTGGTGGAGTTAACCGGCCGCGGAGAGCGGGCCTACGACATTTTTTCCCGGCTGCTCAAGGACCGAATCGTTTTCCTGGGCACCGAGGTTCACGACGAAGTCGCCAATCTCATTACCGCCCAGTTCCTGTTCCTGGAGTCGGAGGATCCCGACAAAGAAATCAGCTTCTATATCAACTCGCCGGGCGGTTCAGTGACAGCGGGGATGGCGATTTACGACACCATGCAGTTCGTCAAGCCGCCCATCTCGACGCTGTGCATGGGACAGGCGGCGAGCATGGGAGCGCTGTTGCTGGCGGCGGGGGCGAAGGGCCGGCGCTACGCGCTGCCGCATTCGCGCATGATCATTCATCAGCCGCTCGGCGGCGCGCAGGGCCAGGCGGTGGACATCGAGATCCACGCCAAAGAGATCATCCGGGCGCGCGAGGAGATGAACAACCTGCTCGCGCATCACACCGGCCAGAGTTTGCGCAAGATCGAGAAGGACACGGATCGCGACTTCATCATGAATCCGGTGCAAGCAGTTGAATACGGATTGATTGATGAGGTAATCGTTAGCCGAGGGCCCTCCAAGTGAACCGCGGGAGGCAGTATGGCCAAGCATGACGACCGCTCGGGCAACCTGGTTTGTTCCTTTTGCGGGAAGAGCCAGGACGAGGTGCGGAAGCTGATCGCGGGACCCACGGTGTATATTTGCGACGAGTGCATCGAACTTTGTAACGACATCATCGCCGAGGAGGCCGACAGCGAGGAGGCGTTCAGCCAGTCCTCCGCGGTTCCCAAGCCCGCCGAAATCAAGCGCGTTCTCGACCAGTACGTGATCGGCCAGGAGCGGGCGAAGAAAGTTCTCTCGGTCGCGGTCCACAATCATTATAAGCGTATCGACTCGCAGATGGTGACCGGCGACGTCGAGCTGCAGAAATCCAACATCATGCTGATCGGCCCGACCGGTGTGGGCAAGACGCTGCTCGCGCAGACCCTCGCGCGCTTCCTGCAGGTGCCGTTCACCATCGCCGACGCGACCTCGCTGACCGAGGCGGGCTACGTCGGCGAGGACGTCGAGAACATCATCCTGTCGCTGTTGCAAAACGCCGACTACGACATCGAGCGCTGCCAGCGCGGGATCGTCTACGTCGACGAGATCGACAAGATCGCGCGCAAGGGCGACAACCCGTCGATCACGCGCGACGTTTCGGGCGAGGGCGTGCAGCAGGCGCTGCTGAAGATCATCGAGGGGACCATGGCGTCGGTGCCGCCCAAGGGCGGCCGCAAGCATCCGCAGCAGGAATTTCTGCAGGTCGACACGACCAACATCCTGTTCATCTGCGGCGGCGCGTTCGTGGGCCTCGACGACATCATCCGCCGGCGCATCGCGGGCAAGACGATGGGTTTTCGCGCCGACCTGACCCATCGCGACCCCAAGACCATCTCGGAGCTGCTCAACGAAGTGCAGCCCGAGGATCTGCTCAAGTTCGGCTTGATTCCCGAGTTCGTCGGACGCCTGCCGGTGATCGCGACGCTCGGCGAGCTCGACGAGGAGGCGCTGGTGCGCATCCTGACCGAGCCCAAGAACGCGCTGGTGCGTCAGTACCAGAAGCTGTTCGACATGGAGAACGTTCATTTGAAATTCACCCCGGGCGCTCTTCGCGCGATCGCGCGCGAGGCGCTCAAGCGCAAGTCCGGAGCGCGAGGACTGCGCGCCATCATGGAAAGCATCATGGTGGACCTGATGTACGAAATTCCCTCGCAGCCAAACATCAAGGAGGTGCTAATCTCGGAGGAAGTGGTTACTCAGAAGGAGCAACCGCTGCTGGTCTATCAAAAGACCGCCGAAACCGCCTGACTCCCGGGAGACGAGACCCAAACCGATGCTGTTCCGTAATGACAAGAAGGACAATCGCGACGCCTCAGCCGACAACGTAGTTCCGCTTTTTCCGTTGCGCGAGCTGATCGTTTTTCCGCACGAAGTTTATCCGATATTCGCCGGCCGCCAGAAGTCGATTAAGGCGCTGGAGGCCGCGGCCGCTAAGAAACTGCCGATCTTCCTGGTCTCGCAGAAAAACCACAAGGTCGAAGAGCCCACCGCGCAGGACCTCTACGCGGTCGGCACGCTCGGAGTGGTGGTGCAACTGCTGCCGCTGCCCGACGGCACCGTCAAGGCGCTGCTCGAGGGCAAGAAGCGCGCGCGCATTCTCCGCTACATCGCGGACGAGGAATATTTTCAGGTCGAGGCCGAAGAGATCGAGGAAACCTACGAGCGCACTACCGAGCTCGAGGCGCTGATGCGCTCGGTGGTATCGACCTTCGACAATTACGCGCGGCTCAACAAAAAAATTCCGCCTGAGATGGTAACCTCGGTCGCCGCCATCGACGACCCCGGCTTCCTCGCCGACAAAATCGTCGGCCACCTCAGCATCAAGATCGAAGACAAACAGGCGCTGCTCGAATCGACCAATCCCGCCGAGCGCCTCGAGAAGATTCTCGGCTACATGCGCTCGGAGCTGGAAATCCTCGAGGTCGAAAAGCGCATCCGCTCCCGGGTCAAGAAGCAGATGGAGAAGACCCAGAAGGAGTACTACCTCAACGAGCAGATGCGCGCGATTCAGAAGGAGCTCGGCGAGAAGGACGAGTTCAAGAACGAGATCCAGGAGCTCGAAGAGAAGCTGCGCCAGAAGAAGATGCCGGCCGAGGCGCGCGAAAAGTGCGAACGCGAGATCAAGAAGCTCAAGATGATGTCGCCGATGTCGGCCGAGGCGACCGTGGTGCGCAACTACCTCGACTGGTTCCTCTCACTGCCGTGGTTCGAGTACACCGAGGACAAGCTCGACATCAAGGAAGCCGAGCGCGTGCTCGAGGAAGATCATTACGGGCTCGACAAGGTCAAGCAGCGCATCCTGGAATACCTCGCGGTCGAGACCCTGGTCGGCCAGATGAAGGGGCCTATCCTGTGCCTGGTCGGTCCTCCGGGCGTCGGTAAGACTTCGCTCGGCAAGTCGGTGGCGCGCGCCACCGGACGCAAATTCGTCCGCGTGTCGCTGGGCGGAGTGCGCGACGAGGCTGAAGTCCGCGGCCATCGCCGCACCTACATCGGCGCACTACCCGGCAAAGTCATCCAGTCGATTCGCAAGGCCGGATCGTCGAACCCGGTGATGCTGCTGGACGAAGTCGACAAGATGTCGACCGATTTCCGCGGCGACCCGTCGTCGGCGCTGCTCGAGGTGCTCGACCCGGAGCAGAACTGCACCTTCAACGATCACTATCTCGATTGCGACTACGATCTGTCCAAGGTGATGTTCATCACCACCGCGAACACGCTCGATCGTATCCCGCGGCCGCTGCAGGATCGGATGGAAGTGATCCGTATCCCGGGCTACACCGAAACCGAGAAGCTCAACATCGCCAAGAAATACCTGCTCAAGAAGCAGGAGGAAGCCAACGGCCTCAGGCCCGAAAACGTCGAGTTCTCCGAAGGCGCGATCCTGGGAATCATCCGCCATTACACGCGCGAGGCCGGAGTCAGAAACGTCGAGCGCGAAATCGCGTCGATATGTCGTAAGGTCGCCGTCGAGGTGGTAAAGACCGACCGCAACGCGCACGTCAAAATTTCCAGCTCGAGCCTCGCGAAATACTTAGGCCCGCCGAAGTTCCACTACGGGATTGCGGAACTGGAGCCGCAGGTCGGCGTTGCGACCGGACTTGCGTGGACCGAGATGGGCGGCGAGTTGCTCAACGTCGAGGTCACCATCGTCCCCGGCCGCGGCAAGCTCACCGTCACTGGGCAGTTGGGCGACGTGATGCAGGAATCGGCGCAGGCGGCGCTGTCCTATGTGCGCTCGCGCGCCGAGGTGTTAGGGCTCAACTCGAGATTCTACCATAAGATCGATATTCACATTCATATTCCCGAGGGCGCGATTCCCAAGGACGGCCCGTCGGCCGGAATAACGCTGGCGACCGCGCTGGTCTCGGCGCTTACTCGCGAGCGGGTGCGCAATGACCTCGCGATGACCGGAGAGATCACGCTGCGCGGGCGCGTGCTGCCGATTGGCGGGCTCAAGGAAAAGGTGCTCGCGGCCCATCGCGGCGGCATCAAGACCGTCCTGATGCCCAAGGAAAACGCCAAGGACATCAGCGAGATCGCTCCGCAGATCCTGAAGACTCTGACGCTGATCCAGGTCGAGCACATGGACGAGGTGCTGAAGCACGCGTTGGTCCTCACCAATCCGGAATCGTTTTTCAGGCCAAAGACCACGGCCAGCGATATGCCGTTCCTGCGCGAACCGGACGTCAAGAGCGATATCTCAGACGAAGACGAGGACGACTCCGCGCCGACGCCGCCTACGGTACCGAACCTGTCCTGACTGGGGGGTCGCCGCGTTTCCGGAAGAGGCGGTCCGGGGGGAAGCGGCTTAACTGGCGGCAATAGGCCGCCGGAGTTTGCCATGACCAAGGCCGAATTGATCGAGGGACTTTCCAACAAGCTGCCGTTGAACAAGGCGGACGCCGAGCGGGCGATCAATCTCATGCTCGACGACATCATCGCCGCGCTTAAGCAGGGCGACCGGGTGAACATCTCCGGGTTCGGCACCTTTTCGGTGTCGGCCCGGCAGGCGCGTACCGGACGCAATCCGAAAACCGGAGAGGCAATTCAGATCTCCGCGAGCCGTTCGGCCAAGTTCAAGCCCGGCAAGCAGCTCAAGGACTCGCTGAACAATTCCGCGGGCGCTCCCGCCACCGGCGCTCCGGCTGCCGGCTAGTTCGCGCGCGCGAGCCCAACCGCCCGGCGCACAGCCTTCTTTTCTCAGAGTAATAGAAAGTTGCCCCGCGCCTCGCGGGGCGTCTTCTTATTCGCCTCCTGCGCGCGATCGCTCGAATTAAGCGTAGCGAAGCCATCGCGCCACTTCCCTCAGCGACGGTCGCTTGCCGTACATCAGGATTCCGACCCGATAAATTCGCGCACATAGAATCGTCGATATGACGATCGTCGCGGCCATGATCGCGATGCTCAATGCGATCTGCCACCCGGGAGGCGAGGCGGTGGCGATTCTCGCGTACATCAGGATCGGCGCGAAGTAGGGAATCATCGATGCGACTGCCGCCATCGTCGAGTCGGGCGCCGCGGAAACCATCGGCAGCAGCGTGAGCGAGCTCACTAACGGCAGCATCACCAGCATCGCCCATTGCGACGACCTGTGAATCCCATCGCTGCTCACTCCGGCGACTGCATAAAGCACGCTGAACAGCAGGTAGCCGAACAGGTAGAAGAGTACGAAGTAGATCACCAGGGCGAACCTCATGTGTATCGAATCGAGCATCGCCCTCGCATCCGGAACCAACATCGCCACTCCTGCGCCAAGCACCAGCCAGATAGCGATCTGCGTCAGACCGACGCATCCGACCCCGAGAATCTTGCCCGCCATCAACTCCTCGGGCCTGGTCGAGACCAGCAGCAGTTCGGTGATGTGGGAAAGCTTTTCCTCGACCACCGACTGCATCAACATCGCGCCATACGAGATGAACGAGAAGAACAGCACGTAGGCCAGCACGAATGCGCCCGAGCCGATCATCAGGAGGTCGGAGCCCGGGGGCTTGGGGCCGCGAAAAGTTGTTCGCAGGTCCGGTGGGCCGAGCAGCTCGCCAATTTCAGCCGGGGAAGTTCCGCGTTGCGACAGGCGCGCCGCTACCAGAGCCATCGTGATGATATGGCGAAGATAGAGGACGCGGAGCGTCTCACCCCACGGCCGCGCGTAGTAGGCCACCCGTCCGCTCGCGATCGCGTCGTTATCGAGCCAGGCGTACGCGACAATTTCGGAATAATCGAGCTCCTGATTGAGCAGCTCGCGATGGCTCGGAGAGGTATCGGAATCGACGTCGATCTGATGACTGGGATGAGGATTGAGCGCCAGTTGCTCGCGGATGAGAGTTGCGAGATTCCGATCGCCGCACACGATCATCATGTGCATCAGCCGATGCCCGGCTGCGGGGCGGCTTAAGAACGCGCTGATGATCGCCGGCAGGAAAATGAACACCGCGAACATCAAGGGCGTCGCGATGGTCGATACGATGAATGCGCGCGTGCGCACCCGCACGCGGTACTCGCGCGCCAACACGAGCCACAGATGGCGCATCGAGAAATCAGCCATCGCCATCGCGCCTGCTCATCAGGTCTATGAAGATTTGCTCGATAGTCGCCTCCTTGATTTCGAAGCGCCGGATTCGCGAGCACACCAGCGCCGAGCGCAGCAGCGCCTGCGCGTCGGCGCCGGCCTTGAGCCGCACTTCGACATAGTCGGCGTGCCGATCGTATGAATCGATCAGCGGATTGCCGTCGAGGAAACTGCCGCCGCCATCGTACTCAATCTCCACGAAATGCGTTCCGTAGCCGGATCTGATTTCGCGCACGCTGCCTTGCAGAACGGAGCGGCCGTGATTCATTAGGCAAATCGAATCGCAGAGCTGCTCGATCTGATCGGTCCGATGAGTCGAGAACACGATTGCCCTGCCCTTCGCACGCAGATCGCTCAGCACGCTCTTGAGCTGATTGACGTTGATCGGATCGAGCCCGGTAAAGGGCTCGTCCATCACAATGAACGCCGGATCGTGGATCACGGTGGCGATAAATTGAATCTTCTGCTGCATCCCCTTGGAAAGCTCCTCGACCTTGTCGTCGAGGCGTTGCTCGATACCGAGCCGCTCGGTCCAAGCCTCGGCCTTGCGGCGCGCGCCGGCCGCGTCGAGTCCGCAGAGCTGTCCGAAGAAGACCAGGTTCTCCCGTGCCGTCATCTTCGCGTACAGGCCGCGCTCCTCGGGCAGATATCCGGCCTGGCCAAGACTGCGGCGTCCAAGTGGGGCTCCGAACATTCGAACCGCGCCCGAATCTGGAATCATGATTCCGAGCATCATGCGGATAGTGCTGGTCTTGCCCGCACCGTTGGGACCCAGGAGACCGAAGATGCGGCCGGGCGCGACCGCTAACGAAAGATCGTCGACGGCCTTCACGCCGTCGAAATGCTTGCTCACATGATCGAGTTCGATGGCGGGAATCACGTCGCGCCTTACGCCGATCTCGGTTGCGGATTCTTCTCGCATGAATATGCCTTGCCCCCAAATGAACACGCGAATCCGTCTTCGCTTTCGCCACGCGCCCAGACGCGGACCCCGACAGCGGATCGGATTTGGATTGTTGTCTGATTGTTCGCGCGAAGAAAGGTCATGAGATGCGCCGCATCCTCGCAGCTCTTCCATTCAAGGACGCGACCGATAGACAATGGCCGGGAAAGTTTTGCGTGGGCGGTTAGCTCAGCGGTAGAGCATCGGCCTTACAAGCCGGGGGTCGCAGGTTCGAAACCTGCACCGCCCACCAATAGAATCCGGCGCTTACGCGATTCGGCGATTTCGCCTCGACGTCTGGTGCCGGTTCGTGGTCGAGTTCCCCGAAGATTCCGGCTGAGCAGAAAAGCAGCACTGCCATAGATGCAGGGCTTTTCTTCATCCACTGAGAGCCCGAAAGAGCCTCGCGTCGAGGCTCACCTCGGAGACGGCCAGGTTGCGGAACCATTTGTGGTTAGACGGAATCACGTACCGCGGAGCGTGCCTGGTGCTCGTCCTTTCCAAGGTGTTCTCGTAGGTCTGATATAGTCCGACCATGGCTTGCGCTCCGAGTGATCGGCCTCGCTGATTTTCCACTGCCGCAGCGGGTCATCGAGCCTAAGTACTGCCGATGCTTAATCACGCCTCTAAGCGATCTTGAGGCGACTCAGTATCGGGAATTTCGCAACATCCGCGATGAACGCGAAGGCAACTGCCGCGGCCAGCGTGCCGGCCACAAGGATGACGGGCAAAGCCGTCATTACGATACCGCGCACGGCCAGTGTCGAAGCGATAAGGACATCCGCCACGGAAGACAGAACGAGCCAGCGGCTTGGCGTGGACCATAGCCGTTGGCGTGCGCGGAGGGCACAGAGCGACGCCTCATTGCCGAACACAACGGCGAGAAAGGCCATAGTTTGCAGCGCCTCGATTCCAAGCCCCAACCGGAATTTGCCGATCGCCAAAACTGCCGTGCAGAAGGCCAACTCGCACACCCCCATGAAGATTCCCGCCATCGTCAAGTTGCCGATTCGCCACGCATTGGACAGCGGCGAGGGACTGACGTTGTCGGTCGTCAACGACATGCCGAGGAAGTCGCCAGTGAGCATAATGATCACCATCAGCATCGGCGTCAGGATCGCGTGTCCAGTCATGACCAGGCCAACCGCCAGGAACAGTACCTGTACGATCTTTTTGGTAACCGAGCTCAGCGTATAGGTCAGGATGCGCTGAAAGGTCATGCGGCCTTCCTTGACCGAGGCCACGATGCCGCTGAGTCCGGGCTCGGTCAGCACTATGCCGGCCGCCGACTTGGCAACGTCGGTTGCCGTCGATACCGCGATTCCCATCTGTGCCTGGCGCAAGGCAGGCGCGTCGTTGGCGCCGTCGCCGCACATCGCAACATGGTGGGCGCCCTTCTGGAACGCCTTCACGAGTTTGTACTTGTCCTCAGGGAGCACGCCGGCAAAGACCGCGAATTCCTCGGGCGTCGCATCGTCGCGAATCGGCCCGGGCGGGCACACGGCTCCATCAAGGCCCACCGCACGAGCCACGATTGCGGCCGTCGCGGGCGCGTCGCCGGTCACCATCACGGTCCGCACACCCAAGGTGCGCATCTCGGTGACCAACGCCGCAGAGTCAGCTCGCGGCGGATCGCTCAGCGCGATGAGTCCCGCCAAGCGCATCGACGCCGTGGTGCCAGTCGCGACGGCGAGCAGCCTCAAGCCCTTCGCCTCCAGTTCGTTGGCTGCCACGGACAACTCCGGCAGTGGTGGCGCAAGGCCAAGCACTGCGGCATAGGCCCCCTTTACGATCCGCATTGCGCCGCCCCCGTCTGGATCGATGGCAGTTGCCTCGGACGTCTTCTTTGCGGGATCGAAGGGAATAAACTTGATCAGCTTCGGCAGCTTGGCGGCGCCCTTGCTTGACGATGCGGAGCGAATGGCTGCATCGACCGGATCCTGCCCGCCATCCGAGCTCGCCAGCGCCGCAAGTCCCAGCAAGCCGGCCTCGTCGAAGCCCGGCGCGGGACGGATGGCGGTCACCTTCAATTCGTTGAGCGTCAGCGTGCCCGTCTTATCGGCGCATAAGACATCGATGGTTGCCGCTTCGTCGACGGCCGAGAGACGCGTCGGAAGCACGCCCAGACGCGCCAGAGCGCGCGCGCCCAAAGCAGCTGCAACGGTGAAGGTTGCTGGCAGGGCGACGGGGATCGATGCAAGGATCGCGGTCAGCACCAGGGGGATGATCTCAGCAAGCGGCATCGCAAGCCGGTAGGCGTACGCCACCAGTAAGACAATGACCCCGCTGTTGAAGATCGCGAGATTGCGCACGACGTGGAGAACCGCCTTCTGCTCCGAACTCGTCACATGAGCGGTGCGGACCAGCTCTGCAGTGCGTCCAAACTTTGTGCGCGCTCCCGTCGCCGTGACCTCCGCAACCGCCTCACCGCGCCGCACGAGCGCACCGGCATACGTCCGCAAGCCGGGACCAGCTTCGATGGGTATGGATTCGCCGGTAAGCATGGACTGGTCGAGCAAAATTGAACCCTCGACCAAGCGCACGTCGGCAGCCACCACGGCACCGAGGGACAGCTTCACGATGTCGCCTGGCACCAACCCGATCGCGGGCACAATCTTCCAGACGCCGTTGCGCTTGACCGATGCGTTCAGCGCCAGCCGCGACTTCAGCGCGGCAAGAGTTGCCTCGGCGCGCGACTCCTGGAAAAACCCGAGCGCGGCGTTGAACACCAGCAAGCCCGCGATGACCGCGGCCTCGACGTACTTGCCGAGCGCCACCTCGAGCACGATCGCAGCCTCGAGCATCCATGGAACTGGCGTCCAGAATTTGCGCAACGCCGAACGCAACGGATGCACGGCCGTGTCGGGCATCGCGTTGGAACCGAACTTCTCAAGCCGGATCGCGGCCTCGTCGCTCGTAAGGCCACTTAGTGAGCCAGCCGAGGCGATGCCGGCTGACTTGTCAGGTGAACCGCCTGCCGCCGATGACGCTGCCCCAGATTTGGACTCGGCAGGTAAAGAAGGCTTCGAAGTTGGATCGGACATGCATGAATCACAGGCGGATTAATCGATGCCACGTCAAGTGAATCATCAATCCAATTATCTCATCAGCACGAGGTACACGGCCAACGCCAATCCGAGGGCCGCCAGGATCAGCGCCACCGCGATCGCGACGGCGGACGGCCGCCCGATCGTTTCGCCGCGGTTGAGCTTCCCGATTAAGCCGACGTGATGGATCGATGCGGCGACGTTGACGGATACTCCGACCAGCAGGAGCGTGGTTCCGATCCAGAGCGAGACACCGGTGGATTCGAGCGAGCGGGTGTGAGTGGTCATTGCGATCTCGCGCAGAAACAAGCCGAAGCGCGCAACCACGAAGCCGAACCCCATTAACGCGAGTCCCGTGCGGATCCAGGCGAGAAAGGTTCGTTCCGCGGCCAGGTAGTCACTGGGAGACGCGCTGTGGCTTTCCGCCATCGCTTGATTCGTCCTCGCTCTCTCTCGTTTTTCGGTATCGAGCTCGCACCCCGGATACGACAACTGACCCGCGCTGTATACAACGCCGGCACCTCTTCAGGAATGATAACCTCGCGCCTCCTGAAGTTTGCCAAATTTAGGGCGTCCACAGGCTCGCACAATGCCCCGGCTGAGGAGACACTACTAAGCCTCGACGGCGACGCAATTCGCCAGGTTGACTACACGGACACCGAGCACTACCGCGTGACCAAACAGTTCCTTAGCTCTCCCGAACACTACTTCAGACATCTATTTTCTGACGAGTCTGATGATAACGGCAAGACCTGGCAGCGAACGCAAGTCCGAGACTCAAAACGGAAAATTCCGATCTGAAACTTTCCACTGGTTTTTTTCGTACTATGAGCGCGCGGTGAACTCGCGCCTGTAGCGGGTATTGTCGCTAAGGGGTGAGGAGGATTTCAGAATCTCTCTGATTCATCCCCTTTGTGTAACGCGGCGGCGAATTGATGCTCCCGTGAGTCTTCTGCTATTCGCGCGGAGAGGCTAGTCTCGCGGCGGGAGTAACGCATCATGGATGTCAAAACTGCGGGACGGGAACGGATCGAGAAATCAGCAGACCAGCTCATCGAGCTGAGCCATCGCATCCACGCGAATCCGGAACTGGGTTTCGAGGAGCGTAAGGCGTCGGCGTGGCTCTGCGAGTTCCTCGCCGATGCGGGCTTCACCGTCGAGGCCGGGGTTTGCGATCTCGAGACCGCCTTCGTCGCGAGCGCCGGTTCCGGCCCGCTGCATATCGCTATTTGCGCCGAATACGACTGCCTGCCCGCCATCGGCCATGCGTGCGGCCACAATCTGATCGCTGCGATGGCGGCCGGAGCGGGGCTTGCGGCGGCGCGGCTCGCCGACGACCTGGGCATCACGGTAACTGTGCTCGGCACGCCGGCCGAGGAGGTCGGCAACAACAACGGCAAGATTCTGATGCTGGAGCGCGGCGCGTTCGACGGCGTTCACGCCGCGATGATGGTGCATCCGGCGCCGATCGACGTCGTCGAGCCGAACATCATCGCGCTCGCATCGTTCGACGTTCACTACACCGGGAAAGAGGCGCACGCATCGGCGTGGCCGGAGCGCGGCGTCAATGCCGCGGACGCGCTGACGGTGGCGCAAACCGCGATCGGACTGCTGCGCCAGCACATCCGCTCGACCGATCGCATCCACGGCTTCATCACCAGGGGCGGCGACGCTGCCAACGTAATTCCCGCCCACACCAGCGCATCGTACATGGTGCGCGCGACCTCGCTCGGCGACCTCGATGCGCTCAGGAGCAAAGTGATCCGCTGCTTCGAGGCGGGCGCATTAGCCACTGGCGCGAAGCTCGAGCTCGCGGGCGGCGAACGGCCCTGCGCCGAGATGCATCACGACCGCGAACTTGCCGAAATTTACCAGCGCAGCGCCGAGGCGCTCGGGCGCAAATTCAATATCACTCAGGGAATGGCGCGCGCGGCCGGATCGACCGACATGGGCAACGTCTCGCTTACCATCCCTTCGATCCATCCGATGATCGGCATCAACTCTGCGCCCGCGACCAACCACCAGCCGGAATTCACCGCTCACTGCGTGACGCCCGACGCGGACCGGGCGATCCTCGATGGTTCGATCGCGATGGCGTGGACGATTGCGGAAATCGCCGGCGACGCGAAGTCGCGCGCGCGCCTGATAGGCCGCCCCGCATGAGCCTTTGTCCGCTCGCTCTAAGAGGCAATAGCTATTCCCGCGCTACTGAGTATTGCCACTTTCCGCGGTCAATAGTCACTTGAGAAATTCGCGCAGGCGTGCCGCGAGTTCGGAGGGCTTTTCCTCCGGTATGAAATGGCCGCAGTCCGCGATCGCACCGCCCTCCGCGCTCTTCGCGCATCTTCTCAGTGACTCGACGACCAGCTCACCGCGTCCGCGCGAGCCGCCGCCGCCAAGACCCAACGTGGGCATCGGCAGCTTGAATCCGGATTCCAGCGTGGCGCGATTGTCCGCGATGTCCTGCTGCATCGCACGGTAGAAATTGAA
>DATDGX010000183.1:0-2885 GCA_036521875.1 Binataceae bacterium (SeqCode) | reverse complement strand
TAAGCAGATGCCGTGCCATGGCGGCACCAATCGCTCTCTCGCCTTCTTCGCCGATCAAGTGACTCGATATCCGGCCACCAGACCCACAACGAAGAGGACGAGGAAGACGACAAACAGAACGCGCGCGATCTCAGAAGAGAGGCCCGCGACACCCCACATCCCCATCGCGCCGGCTACCAGTGAAACGACCAGAAACATCAATGCCCAGTACAACATGCCGCTGGTTCCTCCTTGTTCGGGTCCCGACACGAGCTACGACAGGCGACTAAGTACTCAGCAAACCAGGTGCCAGCACCTCGACCCGGGGCGGAGCCGGCTCCGCTGTCGCCGGGAAGAGGGTTAATGTCGTTGCCGGGCAGGGAAATCCGGCATTCGCGCGTGTCGCAGAGGTGGGAACGCCGAATAGTTAGTCAGGATACGGTAAGTTTTACGGTTTCAAGTCAGGTCGCGGAGCGCTGCACAGCGGGCCCCGCAGCCAACATCAGATTGTGCGCGGTATTTACCAGCGAGACGTGCGTGAATGCTTGTGGAAAGTTGCCGACCAATCGCCGAAGCGCCGGATCATATTCCTCGGCAAGCAAGCCCACGTCATTACGCAGCGCGAGCAGGCGCTCGAACAGATCGCGAGCCTCGCGATAGTGGCCGGTGAGTACCAGGTTATCGGCGAGCCAGAACGAACACGGCAGGAACGCACCTTCGCCCGGCGGCAGCCCGTCGACTCCGCTGTGGGTCGAATATCGCATCACGAGATTGTCGCGCACCAGTTCGCGTTGAATCGCCTCGACAGTTGCTATCACGCGCGGATCGCGCGGCGGAAGAAACCCGACCAGTGGAATCATCAGCAGGGACGCATCGAGTTCATCGGCGCCATAGTATTGAACGAACGCGTTGCGCTGAGTATTGAACCCCTGCCGGCAAACATCGCCGTGAATTTCGTCGCGCAGCGCACGCCAGCGATCGAGTGGGCCGTCCTCGTGGTAGCGTTCAATCGCCTTCACTGCGCGATCCGCCGCCACCCACGCCATCACCTTGGAATGCGTGAAATTGCGCCGCGGTCCCCGCACCTCCCAGATTCCCTGGTCGGGTTGCTTCCATCCTGATTCAAGGAAATCCATCAGCGCGTTTTCCATCCGCCAGACGGACGGGTCCGGCGCGAGACCGTAGCGGCGGCCCAGGTGCAGCGCGTCGATCACCTCGCCATAGATATCGAGCTGGAACTGCTGATGCGCCGCGTTGCCGATCCGCACCGGACGGCTCGCCTCGTAGCCGGGCAGCCACGGGAGCTCGAACTCCGTCAGCTCACGCTCACCGGCGAGACCGTAGAGCACCTGTATCTCAGCGGGCCGATTGGCGAGGCTCCGCAATAGCCATTCGCGCCACTGACGCGCTTCATCGACGTAGCCGGAGATCAACAGTGCGTAAAGCGTAAAGGTCGCATCGCGCAGCCAGCAGTATCGATAGTCCCAGTTACGCGGGCCGCCTGGACGCTCAGGTAGCGAGGTGGTCGGCGCCGCGACGATTCCTCCGGTCGGCCAGAACGTCAGCGCCTTCAGAGTTATCAGCGAGCGCAGCACCGGCTCGCGCCATTCGCCCTGGCAGGCGCATCGGCTCGACCATTCGCGCCACCACTGTTCGGTCTCCGCGAGCATCTGGAGCGGATCCGAGGCGGCCGGCTCTGAATCCCTGGTCGGATACCAGGTCAGCGTGAAGGTAGCGGTCTCGCCTTCCGAAATCGTGAAGTCGGCGCTGGCGAAGTGTGCGTCGGCATTGGAATCGATCGCCTCGGTCCGCATCGGGATTGAACTTCGGAGCGCGACGGCATTCGCGCCCGCGAGCGCGCGCAGACCATCGTCGCCGGCGATGATGCGGGAAGGGTTGCGTCCGTAGTCGAACCCAAAGGTCGCCGCCATCCGCATCGCTACGCGGCCGCGAAGTCCCTTTACCATGCGAACGATTTCGACCTGATCGTGCCGCTTCGCGATCGCCATGAAATCGACGACGCTGACGGCGCCGGCCTGGCTCTCAAACTCGGATTCGAGCACCAGGGTGCCGTCGCGATAGCGGCGGCGAATCGCGTGGGTTCCGTCGCGCAGCGCGACCAGCCAACGCCCATGTTCGGGCTTGCCAAGCAGCGCAGCCATGCACGCCGCGGAATCGAAACGCGGCATGCAGAGCCAATCGATTGATCCGTCGCGCCCGACCAATGCGGCGGTACAAGTGTTCCCGATCAGCGCGTAGTCTTCGATCCTGAGACTCATCGAACCCGCCCTTCAGCCTAGCCGAATGAACTGCGGCCGGCGTTTCGCTCTATATTGAAGGGAGCAAGCCGATCATGGAAGCCGGTTCATCAAGAGACTATTCGACCAAGACCAATCGAGAGGCAACTTTGTTGGTATTGACAGTCATCGCAAAATGGGCTAATAATTGGGGTATGCAGACTTTTGAACAATTCGAACGGCAGTTCCCGACCGATGAAGCGTGCAAGGCATACATCGTCGCCAAGCGTTGGCCTGATGGCGTCCGCTGCCCTCGCTGCAATCGAAACGAAAAGGTTTACGCGCTCAAGGCAGCGTTCCGCTGGACTTGCTGCAACAAGGATTGTGGCGGGCGCGCGGGCTATCGGTTCAGCGTGACCACCGGAACGATCTTTCAGGATACCAAAGTCTCTCTGCGCCTCTGGTTCAAGATAGGCTATCTGATGCTGACCGCGAAGAAAGGGATTAGTTCGCTCCAGGTCCGGCGCGTGATCTTCGGAGAGGACTCAGGAACCGATTGGCGGACCGCATGGTACATCTGTCACCGCTGGCGCTGCGCCATGCAGGGCGACGCGTTCCCGTTGACTGGCGAAGTTGAGGCCGACGAAACTTACATCGGCGGCAAAGACC
>DATDGX010000182.1:0-17017 GCA_036521875.1 Binataceae bacterium (SeqCode) | reverse complement strand
GGTGGAACGGCAGACACGCCAGTTTGAGGGGCTGGTGGTAGAAATACCGTGCGGGTTCAAGTCCCGCCCCGCGCACCAAATCCTTTCGTAAGACAATCAGACCGATCGAGGCCGCCGCCGCAAGGAAGCCTCACCGTTCCATGGTGGGATCCTGCAACGTCGATTCGGCCTCCGCCGTCTTCGGCCCTTCAGCTTCCGCGGTCTTGGGCGGCGCTTCAGCTTCTGGGATCGCAGCGGTCGTGGTGGGCGGCATCACGGCTGTCGTTTCGGGCGGCTCCGGGGCTGTCGCCACGGAGGGAGCTGGCGTCACTTCCGTCAGCTTGCTTGTGACCTTGGGCGGCACTGCATCGGGCGTCTTCGATGGCATCGCGTTATTCGCAATCGCCTTGGGCGCTTCGAGGGTCGCGGTCTTGGCCGGTTCGGCGTTCGCCGCTCGGGGCGGTTCTGCGGATTTTGGTTTGGACGGTTCCGCGCCCGACGCCGCGATCGATTCGCCGTGTCGCGAGTGACTCAGCGTTCGCCCTTTTCTGCGATTCGGCGTTCGCCGTCCCTTATGATACGGCGCGTCGGCTCTCGCGGTCCTGATCGACGCGGCGTGTCTTGAGCGATTCACCGTTCGCCGTTTCGAATGCTTCGGGGCTTTGGCGCTCGCTGTCCTGCGCGCTCTGGCGCTCGCTGTCCTGCGGGCTCTGGCGCTCGCTGTCCTGTGCGGCTTGGCGCTCGCCTTGTCAGGTTCGACGCTAGCCACCTGGGGCGCTTCGACGTGCACCGCCTCTGGCGCTTCAACGCTCGCTATCTCGGGCGCTTCCGCGCTCGCCGTCTGAGGCGCTTCGGCACTCGCCGGATTCGCCGCTTCAACGTTCGCAATCTGAGCCGCTTCAGTGCTCGCTGGCTTAGGCACTTCGACACTCGCCGTCTGTGGCGGTTCGGCGTTCGTGGTCTGAGGAGCTGCGACATTCGCGGTCGGAGGTACGGCGACGCTCGCCTCTTGCGGCGCTTCAATGGTCGCCGCCTTGGGCGGACTCGCGTCCGCCATCTGCGTTACTGCGTCGGTGGTCGCGGGCGGCGTCACTTGCGGCGCGTTGAACTTGATGCTGCGGATAAAAGCGTCGGCTTCCTGCACGCCAGCGGCATCGCCGCCAAGTTTGCTACGCTGGGAATAAGTGAACGCCAACAGCTCGCCGGAGAGCTGCGGATCGAGGCACTCGAGGCTGTCCTCGTCGGTGAGCATCCGATTCTGGTACTGCCCGGTTGCATCCGTGTAGTTGACGGTCAGGGCGGAGCGGCCGCGATAGCGCGCGCAGGTAGCGCCGTGGCCCGCCTCGATGCGCACCTGGGGATCTTCTCCGGGCAGATTGCTCGCGTACTCGAATAGCTGGTCCATATTCTGGATCGGCTCGGGAGTCTGAACATGGGCCACGCGGATCATCGCTTCGCTACCGCCGGAGCGCTTCTTGAACTCGGCGAAGGTCGCTTCGGCGGGCGCGTCGGTGGTCATGTACCAGTCGGAGCCTTGCGGCCGCTCGAACGAAAAACCCTCGTAGTCCATCCGCCCGGGTAGCGCGTCGGCGCTGGTCTCGAGCAGATGAGTGCATCCGCCGGCGCACAACGCCCACGCAGTCATAGCTATCGCCAATAATGTTCCGTCGAATGCGCGCCGAGTACGGCGCCAGCGCGGGGGATGCTTGTGATCCACTCTCAACCGTCGAAGCTGGTGCTTAGCGAATGCTTATAACCTACACGCTCCGGCACAGCAATTCATCAGTCGCGAAAATTCAACCGTCGGGCGACTGATCAGTCGCAATAATTCATGGTCGCGGCGCGCCGGTCACTGGTCGCATCGCGCAGGATTGGACGGCGGTTCCGCGAAATCCTGCGTGACGTCGAGTGTCACGCACATGGTTTGCTTGCTGCCTGCGCTCCGATAGACGCCGTGCAAGGGAGACACGTCGGCGTAGTCGCGTCCTACGGCGACGCGGATGTGCCGCTCGGTAGTACGGCTGCCGTTGGTGGGATCGAAGCCGGTCCATCCCGCGTCAGGCAGCATCGCCTCGATCCAGGCGTGGGTCGCTTGCGCACCGAGCGGCCGCTGCTGCGGATCGGGCGTGAACGGCGCAAGGTAGCCGGACACGTAGCGCGCCGGGACGCCTGCCAGGCGCAGCACTCCGATCGTGAGATGCGCAAAGTCCTGGCATACGCCGGCGCCGACCGAGAGGATCTGGTCCGCGTCGGAATTCACGTTGGTCCTTCCCGGCTCGTAGGCGAACTGGCCGTTTACGTACGAGATCACCCTGCCGACATAGTCGGGGACCGACTCGTTCAACGACGGCCGCGCCATCCAGAAAAACCGCTTGAGCGGTTCGCTTAAAGGGACGTAGCGGCTCGGATGAAGGAAGTCGTATTCCTCCTGCGAGCGAATTTCGTCGCCGGCCAGGAAGTCGCTGAACGGGCGGCGCGGTGTTCCGATTGGGCGCGGCGCAATCCGTTCCACCAGCGAATCGGCGACCACCAGTAGCTCGCGATGCGACTGATACGTCGAGATGGCGTGTACGATATTCCCGAACGAGTCCTTGAAATCGACGACCGCCGAGGGCGGCATCACGTCGAGCTTGAAACCGAGCGTCTTCTGTCCGGGACTCGGGCGCGGCGCGAGCCGGATCTCGTTGTGCGATTCGTAGGCCGGGCTCTCGTACGCGAACCGGGTGACGTGCCTGATCCGGAAGCGCATCGACTCACTCGAACCTCAGATACTCCGCAAACACCGCATCGCCGATACGGGCGCATTCTTCCTGAATCCAGAGCATGTAGTCGTGCAGTCCACTCTCGATGACTTCCTTGGCCGATCCTTCGCGCAAACGCGTCGCCAGCAGGTCGGAGGGCAGCGCGCGGTCGGTGCGCTCGAAATTCGAGCCGGCATCAGAGTCGGTGGCGGAAGCCTGGTGTAACGCCTTTTCCAGATTGTCGATACAGAAGCGCGCGGCGCGCGGGAAAGTGGAATCGAACAGCAGAATCTCGACCACCTGGTTCACCTTGATCGCGTTGCCATACACGCGCCGATACGCCTCGAGTGCCGACGCGCTCCGCAGCAAGGCGGCCCATTGCGAGAGATCGATCGCACCGCCCACGTCCTCGAGCCGCGGCAGCAGGAAATGATACTTCACGTCGAGCAGGCGCGAAATGTTCTCGGCGCACTCGAGCATCCGGCCCACGGTCAGAAAATCGTAGCCGATGTCGCGCGGCGTGGTGTTATGGATGACGCCCGCGATGCGATAGAAGCGCTCGCGCAGCTCGGCGAAGAATCCGTAGACGCCGCCCGACTCCAGGATTCCCGGCGTCCAGCTCTGGAAATCGAGATAGAGAGTGTTTACCTCCAGCCACAGCTCGGAGGAAATGAGATGGCGCAGCGCGCGGCAGTTCTCGCGCGCGAAGTTGATGCAACCGCGAATCGAGGAGAGATTTTTTTCATCGAAGGTCAGGAAGGTCAACACCGAAGATTCGTCCGCCGTTTGGTAGCGCTCGGCGAACGCCTCGCGGTCGCCGGTGATCGCCAGCAGGGGAGCCCATGAACTCTCTGCCGATGATTGGGGCGCGCCCGGCGGGCTCTCGACCAGCAGATGATAGTTCACGTCGACCAGGCGCGCGCGCCATTCCGCGCGTTCCAGGTAGCGAGCCGCCCAGAACAAGTGATTAGCGACGCGCCGGAGCATTATCCGCCCAACACCCAGGTGTCCTTGCTGCCGCCGCCCTGCGACGAATTCACCACCAGCGAACCTTCGCGCAGCGCGACGCGGGTCAGTCCACCGGGCAGCACGTGCGGCTTGGCGCCGAGCAGTACGAAAGGCCGCAGATCGACGTGCCGCGGCGACAGAGCCGGCCTTCCGTCGGCGTGGTTGATCGTGAGGGTCGGATGCGCCGAGAGTTTGATCACCGGCTGCGCGATGTAGCCGTGCGGATCCTTGTCGATTCGCGCACGCGTGTCGTCGAGCTCCTGCTCGCTCGCGGTCGGCCCGATCACGACGCCGTAGCCGCCCGACGCGCCGGTCGGCTTGATCACGTAGTGGCTGAGATCGCGCGTCACCATCTCGCGCGCATCGCGATCGCGCATCAGGTAGGTCTCGACGATCGGCAGGATCGGCTGCTCGCCCAGGTAGTAACGGATCATCTCGGGCGTGTACGCGTAGACCGCCTTGTCATCCGCGATGCCGGTGCCGATTCCGTTTGCCACCGCCACGTTGCCCGCGCGCATTGCGGCGGTCAGGCCCGCGACACCCAGCAGCGAGTCAGGGCGGAACACTACCGGGTCGATAAAGTCATCGTCGATACGCCGATAGAGCACGTCGATCTGGCGGAGCCCGTGAACGGTCTTCATCCACAGCTTGTGATCGACACACACCAGATCGCGGCCCTCGACCAGCTCGATACCCATCTGCTGCGAGAGGAACACGTGCTCGAAGAACGCCGAGTTGTACGGACCCGGCGTCAGCAGCGCGATGGTCGGCCGGCTCACTCCCGCAGGCGCCACCTCGGAGAGGCAGGCGAGCAAATCCGCGGGATAGCCGTCGACGCTGCGCACCCGGCACGCGCGCATCAGGGCGGGCAACAGCCGCGTCATCACCAGGCGGTTTTCGATCACGTACGACACGCCCGACGGCGTGCGGCAGTTGTCCTCGAGCACGTAGAAGCGTCCGTCCGCGCCGCGCACCAGATCGATTCCCGACACCGTGATGAACACGCCGAGCGGAGGTTTGATTCCGACCGCCGCGCGCCGGAACTGCGAGGATTCGTGGATCAGATCGCGCGGCACCAGGCCGTCCTTGAGAATGTGCCCGTCGCCATACACGTCCCCGATGAACGCGTTGAGCGCGCGCACGCGCTGGATCAGCCCGGCCTCGAGCATTGCCCAGGTAGGAGCGTCGATCACGCGCGGGATCAGATCGAATGGAAAGATTCGCTCAGTGCCCGCATGGTCGCCATAGACGTTGAAGGTGACACCCATGCGCAAGAGCATCCGTTCCGCCTGCGCGCGCAAGTCTTCGAGCGGCGCACCGTCCATCGCGAGCAGACGCGACGCGATGGGGGCGCATCCGTCGCGGGTGGACAGATCGGGAGCGAACATTTCGTCGAAGACACCTTCAAGCGGCTTGTATGCCAAGAAAACGGGCATTTGATTGCTCACCAGCGAGGCAGCCATCGGGTTTCACTCCGTCGCGCGCTAATTGTCGGCGCTGCCCGCACGCGGCGCGCCCACTCCTAAAGCAAGGGATATGCCCCGCGCCCTGGGCCGAAACCAGTTTCGGAGTCGTTCCGATGTGCTCGGGATGAAGATTCTTAAGAGGGCTTTTCAGGCAGGTGTACGAATTCGAGCTTCACTCCGTCGGGATCGGCGAAGAACACCGCGTAGTATCCGGTCCCATAGCCCTGGTCGCTGAAGTCCGCCGGAGGATCGAGAACCGTAGCGCCGATTTCGCGCAGCAGGTCGTGCAGGCGATCGACTTCGTCGCGGCTGTCAGCGCGAAACGCGAGATGATGCAGCCCCGGCGCGTAGCGATCGTGCTGCTTGTCGCGGCTGCCGGGACGCGCCAACACCAGCGCGATGCTGAATGATCCGCCGTCGTCGTAGCGCCGATACCAGACTGGATCGACGCCTTTGCCTGATTTTCTGAACCCCAGGTAGGTCAGCAGCCGGTCGTAGAAAGGGACCGCGCGCGCGAAGTCCGTGACGGTGAGATCGACGTGGCTGACTGTTCCGCGAATGCTCATCACGATCCTGAGGCGGAGGCCGAGTTCGAGGCAGACGCGAGCGTTCCGAGTTCCAGCTGAACCGGTTGAGCGGCGCCGGCAGCGCGGAGGTCAGAGTCGCCTTCGCGCGAAGTCTCGAAACCATACTTGCGTCGCACGCGATCGAATATCACGCGCATCCGATCGTCGTAAGCGGCGGGCGCATACGCAGAGCGTCCATAAAACGCGTCGATGCGATCGGCGAGATGCGGGAAGTTCTCCTTAACGAACGGAATGAAACGGCGCGCCGCTGCCTGCCGCAGGAACAGCGTCCGCCACCATACTCCGCTGGCGCCGGCGCGCCGCGCCGCGCGAATCACGCTTTCGATCGCCGCGGGATCGTCCGTCAGCCCCGGAATCATCGGCATCATCAGGACGTTGCAGCGGATGCCCGCGCGCGCGAGCTCGAACAGCGCGCGCAACCTGAGTCCCGGCCGCGGCGCGCGCGGCTCGAGAGTGCGCTGCAATCGCCGGCTGAGCGTGATCAGCGAAAAATTCACCGACAGCTTCGAGCGCCGGTTGATCTTCATCAGCAGGTCGAGGTCGCGCGTCACCAGCGCCGATTTGGTGGTGATGGAAAGATCGAGCCCCGAGATTTGCGCGAATACTTCGAGCATCGAGCGGGTGAGGCCGAATTTACGTTCGGCGGGCTGATACGGATCGGTCGCGGTGCCGATCGCGATCGCGTCGGTGCCGATCGGCGTGCGCGACAGCGTATGCGCCAGCACCTCCGCGGCCATCCGCTTGACGAAGATGCGCCGCTCGAAGTCCATCGGATCGCGCAGCTCCAGGAAATCGTGGGTGTAGCGCGCGTAGCAGTACACACACCCGAACTCGCATCCGCGATACGGATTGATCGTCCATCGAAACGGCATCCGCTTGCTGATCGAGCGATTGAGGATTTGCCGGACCGGCATCTCGACGAACTCGACACCGCGAGTCGGCGCGATACTCTCGCGAGCATCAGAATGGAGCGGCAGTATGGCTTCGGCGTTCATTTCTAAACCTATCTTCGCTTTTTCTTCGCTATCCTGTCAAGGCGAAATTTACGCCGCGGTATGACGGAATTCCGACCCATCGGCGAGGTTTTCACGGCGTCGAACGTTTTCAATTGATAGACTCGGCGCGAACGAGCGTCTGTGCCGCGCGGGCTTAGGCTCGATGCCGCGGGAGGAAAATCTATGGCCGACACAACTTACCGACTCCGCGAGCGCTACGGGCAGTGGGCGCTGATCACCGGTGCGTCGGCGGGAATCGGGCTCGAATTTGCGCGCGCGTTCGCCCGCGAAAATGTATCGTGCGTGCTCGCGGCGCGCCGCGAGGATCGCCTCAAGGCGGTCGCGGCGGAGCTCTTCGAACAGTATGGCGTCGAGACCCGTGTCGTCGCCGTCGACCTCGCCGCGGCGGACGGCGCCGATCGCCTCGCCGCCGCGGTCGCCGATCTACCGATCGCGATCCTGGTGAACAACGCGGGCTTCGGCTACGCAGGACGCTTCGACAAGCTCGCGACCGATCGCTTGCGCGCGATGGTGCAGGTGAATTGCACCGTGCCGGTGGTGCTCACCAGCCTGATGCTGCCCGCGATGGTGAAGCGCGGGCGCGGCGCAGTGATAGTCGTCGGCTCGGTCGCTGGACGGCAGCCGTTGCCGCTGCATGCGGTCTACAGCGCGACCAAGGGTTTCGATCTTTTATTTGGCGAGGCGCTATGGGGCGAGCTGCGCGGCAGCGGCGTCGATGTGATCGTGCTCGAGCCCGGCCCGACCAAGACCGAATTTCAGCAGGTGGCGGGCGAAGTGGTGGGCGCCGATCACGGCGAGCCGGCATCCAATGTGGTCCGCGTCGCGCTCGAGGCGCTCGGCCGCAAGCCGTCGGTTATCTCAGGATGGTTCAACTGGGCGCGCGCGAATCTGATTCGGCTGGTGCCGCGCTCGACGGCGGCGATTATCGCGAGGAAGGTGGTCGAGAGTCAGACGCCGCCAGAGCTCCGGTAGCTGCGGCCTCAGAAAAGCTTGCGCGTGTTATTCTTTCAGCACCGCAATTTTCAGGGGAGGGTTACCAGGTCGTAGGCGGGCGGGAGCTTGTCCGCGATCGTGGTGATACCGGCGCCATCGTTGCTGGCGCGAAGAACGCTGCCGTCGGTGCTGACGCCGAAGAACTCGCCGCCCTCCGGATCTTGCCTAAGGCGCATGATCATCCCGCGCGTCCACGCACCGTCGGAGCGCACCTGCTTGAACGACTCGCCGCGATCGTCGCTGCGAAACAGCATCGCGTCCGCGCCGCTGACTTGCCAGGTCGGCGGCGGTCCCGCCGCGGCCGCGGTGTAAATCGCGCCCGCGTCAGCGCCGCGCACCAGCAGCGGAACGGTGTAGCTCCGGTTGATTCCCTGTCTCACGTGAGTCCACGATGCGCCCGCGTTCTTCGAAAGATAGAACCCGCGCCCGGTGGTCGCGTAGAGCCGATGCGAATCGCGCGGATCGACGGCGACCGTGTGCACGTCTTCGTAGAGTCCTTCGTTCAGCGACTCGAACGTCTCGCCGCCGTCGCGGGAGCGGTAGACCCCGCCTTCCTCTACGCCGACGTACATGGTCGCGGAGTCGCGCGGGTCAAACGAAATCGAGCGCACGTGAGGAATATGCGGCGGCGGAGGGAACGACCACTTGTCGCGTCCGGGCACGCGCAGAAACCCGACGCACTCCTTGAAGCCGGAACCCCTATCGTCGCTGCGCAGAATCCGCGCGTGCGAGGTCCCGATGAAGACGCGGCCCTTGACTTCGGGAGCCGCCGCGAGCGCCCAGACTTCTTCCTCGCGCGCGAGCCCCGGCGAGATATCGGTCCACGTCCGTCCGCCATCGTCGGAGCGCGACAGCGCGCCGCGGTTGCGGACATGAGCGGTGGCGCCCGCATAGATAAGCAGCGGGTCGCTGCAATCCTGCGCCATGCACCACACTGCCGAGGGATCCGCGAGCACCATGATCGGCGTCGCGCGGGCGGGGTCGAGAATTACGATGCCCTTCAGTGTGCCTACGCAGAGTCGCATCTAAACTCCCTCTTGCGCTTGGCGCGCCTCAATCAGACTTGTGCTTCTCGCGCGCGGGGTGGGCACGGGAACGAAAAGCAGTCAGCACGCAAGTCGGTTCTGCGGCGTCAGCATGATGCACAGGCGGAAGCGACTTGCGAGTTCGCCCTGTCGCAAATCGTAGCGCAAAGCCTCGCGATGGAACAGCGGCGACGGCGCGCTGCCTCAGCACGCGTCCCTTGTCGGCTCCCGGCGCGTGAGCGTAGAAATGGGCCTATGCCGCTTTCCTCCAACATCGTGGGAACTTGCTCCGCACCAATCGTAAGCGTGGTGGATGCGCGCTGGACGATGGCGTATGCCGCCGCGCTCGGCGACGCGATGCCCTGCTACATGGACACCAATCGCGGAGTGCTGGCGCATCCGCTGTTCCCGGTCTGCATCGAGTGGCCGGTGCAGGTCGCGATGCGCGAGCAGTTTGAAAAATCCACCCTCACCCGCCAGGAGGCGATGCGCGGCGTGCACGCGACGCATGACACTGTCCTGTTCCGCCCGATTCGGCCGCCGGAAACGCTCACCACCCAGCTCACGGTTGCGGGCGTCGAGCGGCGCAAGCCCGGCGCATACCTGGTCACGCGCCTCGACACGGTTGATCAAGCCGGCACGCCGGTTTGCACGAGCTGGTACGGCGGGATCTATCGCGGAGTCGAAGTCCAGGGCCCCGATTTTCCGGCGAAGCTTGCGCCCGCGCCGGAGCAGCCGCTGGTCGAGGAGGGCGAGCCGCTGCTCGAGAGCCGGGTCGAGGTGCCCGCGGGGATGGCGCACATCTACACCGAATGCGCGCGCATCTTTAATCCGATCCACACCGACGCGTCGGTGGCGCGCGCCGCCGGGCTGCCATCGATCATCCTGCACGGCACCGCGACGCTGGCGCTGGCGGTGTCGCGAATTGTCGAAAGCCAGGCGCGCAACGATCCCGCGCGCATCAGCAGAGTCGCGGGGCGCTTCGGCGCGATGGTCACGATGCCCTCGACCTTGACGGTGCGTGTGCTGAGCCGTGATGACAGCGCGCAGCGTGCGTCGGTCTTCTTCGAGGTACTGAACGGCGAAGGCCGCCTCGCGATCCGCGACGGACTAGTAGTCATGCAGGCGTAGCGTCGAATTGGCGCCACCCGCGTCTCCGCGTAGCCGAAGGAGAATCGGACTATGGCAAGCGACCAAGGAAAGCCGCACCGGAAGCAGGCGCGCCCCGGCGCAACGCGCCCATCGAGTCCCGATCTTATTTTGTTGAATGGCAAGGTGTTCACTTCCGACCCGGCTCGCAGGTACGCGCAGGCGGTCGCGATTGCCGGCGACCGAATCCTGGCGGTTGGAGCCACCGATGAAATCGCGGCGATGGCCGACGCCCGCACGCGGCGCGTCGAGCTCGACGGCCGCACCGTGATTCCCGGTATCAACGACGCGCATTTTCATCACACCCCGGATCCACGCGCGACCATGTTGCCGTTCAGCAGCATGGAACCCACCTGGGAGGAGGTGCTGGAGAGCGTCTCCGCCGCGGTCAAGCAAGCTCCGAAGGGGAGCTGGATCCTGGGGATTCACGGAATCAACGTGGTCAACGATCCGCGCGCGACGCGCTTTGAACTGGATCGGGTCGCGCCTGAGCATCCGGTGCGACTTAACCCGTATTTCGGGCACGGCAGCGTGCTCAACACGAGAGCGATGGCGGCGCTGGATATGTCCGAGGAAGAACCCGATCCGCTGGGCGGCTGTTGCGAGCGCGTCGAGGGCAGCAAACGAGTCACCGGCAAATTGTTCGGCTACGCGCAATGGCGGCCGTGGAGCAGGCTGGCTCGCGAGGCCTCCGATGCGGACGCGATCGACAGTGCAAAGCAGCTCGCTCAAGAGGCGATCCGCTTTGGCGTGACTTCGATGCAGAACATGTCTCTGATGGCCACCAGCCGATACGTGCGGGTGCTGCAGCAGGCGGAGCTGCCGATTCGGATTCGCGTGATTCGCTTTCCCGCCACCGGGCTGCACACGCGGAACGTGAACGAAGGCCGTGATTTGCCGGTGAACTCGAGTCCTCGCGTTACCGTGACCGGCACGAAGTGGCTTCTCGACGGCACACCGCTGGAGCGCCGCGCCGCGCAGCGAACCGAATATCGTGATCGCCCAGGGTGGTCGGGTCAGTTCTATCTGCCCGAGAATGAGATGCGCGCGATGCTGCGGGAGTCGCTCGAGAACAATGATCCTTTGCTCGTGCATGCGGTGGGTGACAAGACCGCGGAGTCGTTTCTGAACGCGATGGAAGCGGAAGCAAAACAGGTCGAGTGGAAGACCCGCCGCGTGCGAATTGAACACGGCGACGGCCTGCTCCCTGATCTCATTCCTCGCGCGCGTGACTTAGGCGTCATCGTGGTGCAGAACCCGAGCCACTTCGCCTTCAACGAGATCTTAATCGAACGCTACGGAGAACCATACGACTACGTCCCCGTGCGCTCACTCATCGAGACGGGTATCCCCTTCGCACTCGGCTCGGACGGTCCGTTGAATCCGTATCTGAATATCATGTTCGCATCGATTCACCCCGCGAGGCCTTCCGAGGCGATCACCGTCGAGCAGGCCGTCGAAGCATATACGCGAGGCTCCGCATACGCCGAGTTTCAGGAGGCGGAAAAGGGCACGCTCGCGCCGGGCAAACTCGCGGACCTCGCGGTCCTGTCGCAGGACATCTTCACAGTTCCGGCCGGCTACCTGCCCGGCACCCAGAGCGTCCTGACGATGGTCGGCGGCGAGATCGTTCACAACCCAGGAACACTGGCCGTGTTCCAATGAGCGACGAACGCGCTTCTCGCGCGGGGCGGTCAGGAGCGATGCGTGATCGGATACGCGCCCGCAATATCTCGAAACGGCTGCGACAGCATTCGGTCGAGTCGCAACTCCTTCTCATCGCGGAACTGCTCGATGCCGATCGTCATTAGTTCGTGGCCTGCCGACGGTTGGGCCCGATAAGTTCCCAGCAGGCGGTCCCACCAGGGCAAATTAAAACCGAAATTGCTGTTGGTCTCCTCTACGGTGATCGAATGATGCACACGGTGCATGTCCGGAGTAACCACCAAGCATCGAAGCCAACTATCGGCGCGGCGCGAAAGATCGATATTTCCGTGATTGAACATCGAGGTGGCGTTGAGCGCCACCTCGAAAATCAGTACCCCAAGAGCGTTTGCGCCAAGCGCGGCTATCGCGGCCAGCTTGACCAGCATCGAGATGGCGATCTCGATCGGATGGAAGCGCACCCCGGTGGTCACGTCGAAATCCAAATCCGCGTGATGCATCCGATGCACCCGCCACAACGCGGGCACGGCGTGAAACATCACGTGTTGTAGATAAATTGTCAGATCCAGAACCAGAAACGTTGCGATCAGCGCCGCCAATGAGGGAACCTTCAGATTGTTGAGCAATCCCCAACCGTGTCTTTCGCACGCCAATGCCAGTCCAACCGCGGCGACCGGAAATAAGAGGCGAAGAATCCCCGTATTGATTGCCGCCGCCGCGAGATTATTTGGCCAGCGAGGCAGCCTTGAATACGTTCTGGTTCGGCGCGGACCCGCGCTTTCCCAGAGAGCCACTCACACGAAGACCAGCCCAAACGCCGCGAGCCGGACCACCGCTTCGTCAGACAACAGCATCGATTTCGCCAAACGGAGCGAGCCTTCTTATGCGGCCTGCGTCGAGGAAGGCTGATGATAGTCTCGAATCTCTTTGATCTTGCCGTCGACAATTTCCATTACTTCCGCGCCGAGAGCTTCGACCACCTTGTCGAATCGAGGGCGGGTGCCGCGGAACAGCGATTCCGCAACCCCGCGCCCGTTGTTCCCGGTGCACATCCGCAAATCGCAGCGGCCATCGGGAAACAGCGCGAATTCGGTTTCGTACTGACGCCTGACCTCGGTCCTGCCCTCCATCCGCTTCCCGTTTCCACTTACGACGACAGGATTGGCGTGAAAGCAGCTCATCACCGCTTCGATGTCGTGGCGGTTGAAGGCGTCAAAGTATCGATGGATCAGTTCTTCCTCGGGAGTCATTCTCGATTGCCTCCGGCACGGCATTAGTTGCGGTTTGTGCATTCTGAATAATAGCCCATTTCAGGAAAAAGCCCTCATCCAACGCAATGGACCGCTTAGACCCTCCGCGCGACGAACCGCACCTGTGCGATCTTGCCGGCGCGCGACAGTTCGCCGAGAAAACGGAACCCATCGATGAGCGTCTGCAGCAGGTCAGTGCGGAACGCAACGGTCCGCAAGACATCATAGGTAAGCTGCATCTCAATCATGTCGAGATATAAATCGATGTAGGAAGGAAAGAGTCCGGTATCTTCGGCGAGGCGCACCTGGCAGCCGCTTCCTGAGAGCAGACTGACGTAGCCTGCAATGTCTTCGACGTTGGCGAACGTCATCATGCTTAGAAAGCGCTGGGCCTCGCCGTCAGTAAGTCCCGCAGTCCCCTCAACCCAGTCAGTGAAGGCAATCACGCCTCCGGGACGAACAATACGCGTCGCCTCTGCAATCAACTTCGGTTTGTCCGCGACGTAGCACCAGGCGTCTTCGCTCCATACGAAGTCCGCGCTGGCCGAGGGCAGGCCGCTTCGACAGGCATCGGCGAGCACAAATCGGACTCGATCGTCCATGCCTTCTTCGCGGGTTAGCCGCCGCCCGCGCTCGACCACGGCCTCGGTTGCATCGACGCCGACCATCGAGGCGACATTGCGAGACCGCACCAGAAAGCGCATTCCCGCGCCGTTACAACAGCAAAGGTCGATTCCGCTTAGCCGGCCCCGATACCAGCGACATCGGCCAGATCCATCGACGCCTTCAATCCTCCGATGTGAATTTGCTGTCCAAATATGAGTTGCATGAAGTCGCCTTGCACGCTGCCGTAGAGCGAAGTGACCTCCGCCAACCCGACGCCGGCTATGGACTTCATGATTTCCTCCTGCTGGTCGGCCTCAAGCCGCCTTCCCGGGTACGGTCAGAACGGTCTCCGCGCTCGCACAAACGCGCTCATGAACTTGCCGTCGATCAGTGGCACGACCGCGTCGGCATCGAGGTTTGCACTTCTCAGAAAATCCGCCGCATCCGCAGCCGCATAAATCCGCGTTGGTTCGACATCGATCGATTCGAAACCCGATGCGGCCAGCTTGGTCCGGTATTCGGATTCCTCCAACGCGCCGGCGATGCATCCGATCCAGGACTCGATACTGTGACGAATTTCCGCCGGAACCTCGCCGCGCACCACGATATCCGAAACCGCGAATCGCCCGCCCGGTTTCAGCACCCGAAACGCTTCGCTCAGCACCCGCTCTTTGTCGCCCGAAAGATTGATTACGCAGTTCGAGATGATGACATCCACCGAATTGTCAGGCAGTGGAATATGCTCGATCTCGCCTTTGAGGAATTCTACATTCTGGATACCCGATTTGCGCTGGTTCTCGCGCGCAAGGGTGAGCATCTCGTCGGTCATGTCCAGCCCGTACGCCTTGCCAGCCGGACCCACTCTTCGCGCGGAAAGCAGGACGTCGATCCCGCCACCCGATCCCAGGTCGAGCACCGTTTCGCCCGGCTTCAGCTCCGCGAGCGCGGTCGGATTCCCGCATCCAAGCGACGCCGCAACCGCCTCGGCAGGAAGGACCGCAGTCTCGCCGTCGGCGTACAGATTCGAGGTGATCGGATTTCCCGCGGGAGCGGCCGAACCGCAGCACGTGCCACCCGGATTCGCGACTCGCAGGGCAGCTTGTGCGTACTCCTCCCTGACTTTTTCCCTGATTGATTCACTACTCATTTGCGGCCTCCAGCCTTCCGCTAATCACGGGGAGGCTAATTGGCTAAAGTTTGCCGGCCAGCGATCATTTCCTCGATCTGCGTCACGATCCGCAAGCGGATTACCGTTGCCTGGTTGGCTTCGGGAGATCCTCATCTTCGCTGAAGAACTGCGTCAGTGCCGCAGCGTAGGCCCCTGGCTCCTCGAGCATCGGCAGATGGGCGGAGTTCTCCATCCATTGAACCCGCACTACCCTTGGGATGTCCTTGGCGAGGCGCTCGGCGATCGGAGGACCAAAGTTCGTGTCGTGTCGTCCCCATAGGATGAGCGTGGGGCGATCGAACTTCCGCATGCCATCGACTGCGCGCATCGTCTCGAGATTGTGCTCGCGATCGAGCTGCCAGTGGAAAAATCTTCGTAACCGGAGATAGCGCTGCGGAGTGCTGATCTGCGGGCGCGTGAACGCCGCGAGCATTTCATCGGTCAGGTGGTCGGGAGTATATACCGCCGACGCATACGCGTCGCGCTGGAAGGCAGTGAGACCAAATGCCAGCCGGAACAATGGTCCCGTGATCGGGTTCAGCAGGAGCTTTAGAAATGGGGTTTCCGGCGCGCTGGGCCATTGATCATAGGCTTCGACATTCGTCAGCACGAGACTGTGAATTCTATCCGGATGGTACTTCATCAAGAGTTCCGCGGTGGCGCCGCCGTGATCGTGTCCGACGATGCGCGCCTGTTTGATTCCCAGTGCGTCGAGCAACCCCACCACCATCTTCATCTCGTTTGGCAGCCGATAGTCGTCGTCCAGCCGAACGCCAGTGTCTCCCAGCCCAAGGAGGTCGGGCGCGATCACCCGATAGTGCTGCGCGAGGATCGGAATAACGGAATGCCATTCATACGAGGAAAATGGACATCCATGCAGGAGCAGAACCGGCGGACCGTTGCCTTCGTCGACATACGCCACCCGCCAGCCATCTATCTCGATGAAGTGGCGATCCTCGGCCGGATAGACGGTCACCGTCTCGGGTTCATTAGCAGCGGGAACCATCACGTGGCGATCGACCACGAAGTATCCGGCCTTCAGCGCGCCCACCAGCCATAGCGCCGCAATCAGGATCGCGGCTCCCGCCGCGAGGTACATAAGGCCGCGCCTGACCGGTCGCCTGATTCGCCGTTCCGTCGGTGCGGCGCGCCCTTCGCACTGGCGTTTTGCGGTTTCCATGATTGCCCTCTCTTTCTGGATCGATCCGGGTTGGGACCCTGGCGCCACTCAGGGCCGCGAGGTCACAGCGGGTTTGCGAGCATGCCAAAGGAATGGTTCATCAAACCGCCGATGCCATCGGGTCAGCGCGTTGATTATCAGTGGCACTCCAATCGCGCCGGGCAATAGCCAATAGGCAATGTACGGCAGATCCCTCCACACCGGCAGGTTCTTGCCGTTATCCACATAGAAGGCGGTCAGCATCAGGATGTATGACAGCCCCATCCCGGTGACATGAAAATTGACCCAGTTCCGCCACAACTGTCGTCTCGCGATGCGGCCCACAGACGCCGCGAAGAAAGCAAGCGCGCCCAGAATGAACAGGTGGTAGTCCTCCGACCAGCGCAGCACCGCGAGAACGGTTGCCGAAGCGAAGAGAAGCGCAAGGCACCAGTAGTATGCGGTCCCGAACTTCGGATGGCTGCCACGGCGTTTCACGGCCAGCATCGCAGCTACTCCCAGGACCACGCAGGCAAGCCCAAGCAAGATGTGAACGCTCAGCACGCTCAGGAACAACGGAGAGTTTGAAGGCAGCTCGACCCCGGCAATTCTTCTCAGCAATCCGGCCATGTCACTTCTTGCGCTTCGCGGACGATGAATTATTGGCCGCCACGCCCAGCGTTTTATGCAGGTCGGCGCAACAGTCCTCGGTCATAAACCGGATCAACTTTGCGGTTCGCGGCCAATCAATTGCGTAGTGGATGAAGCGCCCCGAGCGCTGCGCGGTCAGCAGCCCGGATCGGGCCAGCGCGTCGAGGTGATGCGACAGCGTCGAGCCGGGCATCTTAACCCGCCGCTTGATCTCCTCCACGCAGTTTCCCTGCGGCCCGGCACGGACCAGCAAACGGAAGATCTGGAGCCGGCCCGCCTGCCCCAAAGCGTTAAACTGTTCCACGTATCTATTCATTCCGATCTTTCTAGTATCATCGAAATAACAGCGACGCAACGCCTCGAAGTGCGGGATCGGCCTCGGACTGAAAATGACGACGCATGAGCAGCCAGCCTGGGGAATGCCGGGTTTGCGGTTGCGCCACGCCCAAGCCCGAATTACGAGGGGACCCTGAGCTGGCCGATCATTAAATGTGATTTAATGTGATTTATAGTGATGAAGCGGGTCATCGCGGATTTCGGACCAGCGGAAGACT
>DATDGX010000181.1:0-33176 GCA_036521875.1 Binataceae bacterium (SeqCode) | reverse complement strand
CAACGGCTGCGATCCTTCGACTCCGGCAGCCTTCGCTCAGGATGACGGTGCTCCTTTGGCTGACACTATCGGGGCGGCAGTGGTTTCTGTTCACGGCCCCGCAGAGGTTTTTCACCTCGAATAAATTCACAAACTCTCAGAATGGCTCAAGGAACGCCTGTACCGGACCGGGGAGTCGTTGAAATCGTGGTTGGCGAGCGCGCAAAGGATTCATCGTTTCCGAGCATCCGCTATGCCGCTGCGGCTGGCGAGGTCACCAAGATTGCGGCCGATGATCTCAGAGCCGGACTTGCGGCGATGCTCGACCGCGCTATTCCTGAGTTGGAACCGGTTCCTGCGGAGCCTGATCCAACCATCGGCGCGAACGAGATTCGCGTCGCGCTCGGCGGCTCGGCGCCGGGAGGCACGGCCGCTCCAAGGGCTGGCGGCGCGACGCTCGCCGGTGACAGCTTTGAAATTTCGCGCGCGGACAACTCTACTATGGTGATTCGCGCGGGAAGCGAGCGTGGGCTGATTCACGCGGCCGCCGATTTGCTCCAACGTCTCGGCGCGCGCTTCGCGCCCGGCGTTGCGCCGCAATACCCTCGCATCGAGGATGCGCAGCTCGCGGCGCTCGAGCCGTATCGCGTCGAGCCCGCGTTCGCGCGGCGCGGGTTTGTCTCGGACATCATGACCTGGAACTACACCATGCCCGAGCGCTTTGAACTTCATCTGCGCCACGATCGCGAGTTCATCCCGTGGATGGCGCGGCGCGGCATCAACTCGTTCTCCTACATCCGCCACGCGCACGACACGCACCTGCGCATCGACGAACTGGCGCCCGAATTTCGCGCGCACGGAATTGCTGCGGAGTACGGCGGTCACGTGCTGCAGATTCTGATGCCGCGCGAGATGTTCGAGGCGCATCCCGAATATTTTCCCGCCGGCGACAACGGCGTGCGCGCTGCGCGCGGCAATCTCTGCGTTTCCAATCAGGACGCGCTCGACACCGTGCGCGATGGCGCGCTCCGCTACGTCCACGATTTTCCCGAGAACGAGCTGCTGCACATCTGGGGCGCCGACGTGTGGCGCGGCGCATGGTGCCGATGCGGCAAGTGTATCGAGATGGCGCCGCAGCTCCAGTACATGAAAGCCGTCAACGCGGTCGCCGAAGCGCTCCAAAAAGACGGCGCTCACGCGCCGCCGGTCGCGTATCTCGCCTATCACGACACTATCGAGCCGCATCCGGGGCTGCAGCCGCTTCCCAACGTGTGGTTCGAATGGGCGCCGCGCGAGCGCTGCTACAGCCACGCGATCGACGACCCCGCGTGCGAGACCAATCCGCGTTATCTGGAAACGCTCAAGCGCTATCTCGAGTTGTTCGACGGCCGCGGCCACGTTTTCGAATACTACGCGGACGCGATTTTGTGGTGCGGCCTGGGCTTCGCGACGCCGGCGATAGTCGCGCGCGATCTGCGCGCTTACCGCGCGCTCGGCGTCACCAGCGTCTCCTGTCTCACCTTCGGCGCGTTCAGCACGCTTGCGTACCCGGTGAATCTCGAGACGTTCGTGCGCGGCTCGCGCGACGCCGGTTTCGACCCCGACACTGCGCTTGCGGATACAGCGGCGGGACGGCATCGGTCGTGCGCCTCCGAGATGGCGGCGGCATATGGCGCAGTCGAGCGCGCGTCGCGCCTCGCGCTGGATTATGGCGACGTGATGCGGCCGCAGATGCCCGCGGCGAAAGCGGTGCGCAAACGCGCCGAACTGCGCGACGCCGCCGATATCTTTCGCGAGGGAATCGTTGCGGCGGAGCACATTCGGCCGACGACACGGGACCCGCTCATCGCGGCCGAGCAGGGACTGTGGAAGTATAGCGCACGGGTGCTCGGCGGACTTTCCGATTACCTGGGCGCGAAAGAAGACGGTGGTCCGGAGCGGATCGCAAAGGGCACCGCCGCGATCGCGCAGATAGCCGCCGCGCTGGAGCACATCCACGCGATCGATCTCGAAATCAAGGGAACCTGGGGCGCATACGATCTCGAATGGATGCGCGAGATCTGGCTCGCAGGGCTGCGTCGCGGCCTCGAGGATCAAAAGTCGCTGGAAGAAACCTTTGGATAGAGGGCATGCATTGATAGAGGAGATGCGCTGATGGAAGACGGCGGCGGATTCCAGCTTTCCGCGGAACTGGGCGCGCTGCGCGACCAGGTGCGCAAAATCATCCGCGACGAAATCATCCCGCTCGAGGCGCGGGTCGATCCGGACGCGCCGGAAATTTCCGAGGACGACTACTGGCCGCTCGCGCGTAAGATGCAGGCGGCCGGCATGTGGTGCATGGGCGCGCCGAAAAAATACGGCGGCGGGGGACTCGGCACCTTCGAGATGTGCGTGCTCACCGAAGAGATGGCGCAGCATCGGATGGGCCTCTACAACCCGGGCGCGGGAGTGTTCGGGCGGAACCCGCCGCCGGTCATCTACGCGGGCAGCGAAGAACAGATTCAGACTTATGCCGTCGGCACGCTGAAGAACGCGTGGCACACTTTTTTTGCGATCACGGAGCCTTCGGGAGGCTCCGATCCCGCCGGCTCGATCCAGTGCCGCGCGGTTCGCGAGGGCGACACCTACCGGCTCAACGGCACCAAGATTTTCATCTCGCATGCGCACGAAGCTGAATGGGGCGTCGTCTTCACGCGCACCGATCCGAAAGCGGGCCGCGGCGGGATCACCTGTTTCATAATCAAGAAGGGGCAGCCCGGTTTTACGCCGCGGCCGTTCCGCACCATTCGGACCTCGGCGGTGCCGTGCGAAGTACAGTTCGAGGACTGCGTGGTGCCGGCGGCGCAGCGGCTCGGCGAGGAAGGCAACGGGCTGAACCTGTGCCTCGACTTGCTCACGCGGCTGCGCTTCCCGTATTCGGCGTGCAATATCGGCGTCGGCGTGGCGGCGCTCAGAATGGCGATCGATCACGCGAAGCATCGCAGCACTTTCGGCGAGCTGCTCGCGCGCCGGCAGGCGATTCAGTGGATGCTCGCGGACTCGGAAGTGGAACTGCGTGCGGCGCGCTGGCTCACCTGGGAAGGCGCGTGGAAGGCCGACCGCGGCGAGGACTCGCGCACCGAGGCGTCGATCGCGAAGCTCTACTCGAGCGAGGTGCTCGGCCGCGTCATCGACCGCGCGGTGCAGATCCACGGCGGTTACGGCGTCAGCAAGGAATTTCCGCTCGAGCGATGGTATCGCGAGGCGCGCGTGCGCAGGATCGGCGAAGGTCCGTCGGAAGTGCACAGGATGGTGATCGCCCGCTCGATCCTCCGCTAACGCACGCGCATGGAGAAGGTGAAGGACACATCGATGAGTCTGCCGCTCGACGGAATCCGCGTAATCGATCTCGGACAGATCTACGCGGTGCCATATTGCACCCTGCAGCTCGCGTACATGGGCGCGGAAGTGATCAAGATCGAGCCGCCCGGTCAGGGTGAGATGCTGCGGCGCCCGGAAGTCTCGCCGGGCGGCGTGAACTACTCGTTCCTGATGCTCAATGCGAACAAAAAATCCGTCACGATCAATCTGAAGAGCCGGCGCGGCCAGGAGATCGTGCTCAAGCTGCTCGAGGGCGCGGACGTGCTCACGGAAAATTATCTCGACGGCGTGATGGAGTCGTTCGGGCTCGGCTACGAGCAAATCGCGGCGCGCTTCCCGCGGCTCGTGTATGCGTCGGGCAAAGGCTACGGCGCCGACAGCCGATGGGCGCGGCTCGGCGCGATGGACAATACCGTGCAGGCGTCATCGGGCTTCATCAGCATCACCGGCTTTCCCGAGCGCGGGGTGAAGACCTCGGCGACTTTTATCGACATGGGCACCGGGAGCCATCTGGTGAGCGGGATTCTCGCCGCGCTGATTCATCGCGGGCGCACCGGCCGCGGCCAGAAGGTCGAAGTCGCGATGCTCGATGTTTGCATCCCGGCGCTGACCTCGGTCGTCGCGCCGGTGTTGCAGGGCGGCAAGTTCAAACGCCTCGGCAATCGGCATTGGGGCGCGTGTCCGACCAACGTGTATCCGTCGCGCGACGGCGAGGTGTTGATTTTCTGCCTGACCGAGGCGCATTGGCGCACGCTCGCGACGATGATGGGGCATGCGGAACTGATCGACGACCCGCGCTGCAAGAATAATGGCACGCGGCTGCGCATCGCGGACGAACTCGACGGCTTCGTTTCGGAATGGACCAGCCGCCACGCTCGCGACGAGATGGTTCAGCTCATGATCGACGCGGGCATTCCGTGCGCGCCGGTGCGCGCAGTCGAGGAAGTCGTCGCCGATCCGGAAGTCGCGGCGCGCAGGATGTTGATCCCGAGTGAGTTTCCGACGCGCGGCGCGATCAAGGTGACCGGGACTCCGATCAAGCTCTCGACGATCACTGCGGAGAACGAGCCGATGGTGCGGCCGCCGGCGGTCGGCGAGCATACCGGCGAAGTGCTCGCGTCGATCGGAATCGACGCCGCGGAACTCGAGGAGCTCCGCGCCGCCGGCATAATCTGACGAGCGTAGGTCGTAATCAGCGTGCGCTCGCCTGGACGGGATGCTCGCCAGTCCCGATCGTGAACATCCAGGTGTAGTTGCGGTCGAACGCGTTGATGGTGACCTGGTAACTGTGCCCCGGGTGCAAGGGCAGGCGCGGAATCATAATGACGGCGCCAAAGCCTTTGAGCGCCAGCCGAGCGTGAACCTGCTGCGCGGGATCAGGATTGACGTAGGTCGCACTGTCGAAGGCGCAACTTTCGAGGCCGCGGTTGTCGGTCTGATCGCGAAGCGAGTAGGTGGCCAATCCGCCCGCCGTTTTGGGCCCAACCTGCAATGTGATCGGCAGACCCACAAGATACGAATAGCCGGGACAGGATGCGATCGGATTGGGCCATTCCGGGGTGGTCATCGCGGGTATCGGCACCGTCGATCCGTCGGGGGGAAATTTAACTTCAGCGCCGCCGGTATTATCCGACGGTCCTCGCAGTGCGAGCGCCGCGGCGCTGCGCGGATAAGTTCCGAACCGGCCGTAGCCCGCGACTTTCGCCCACGGCGCGAGCAGCGACAAGCGATGGAACGGCGCCACCAGCAGGCTGTCGATGTCGTCGGTCGGATCGCGCTGCGCCCACGCGACATCGGCGGCCCATAGAGCGCCGTCCACATGCCTGCCACCGGCGGCGGCCTCCTCTCCCTCTTGCGAGTAGCCGGGCGCCCCTGGCTTCTCGTGATGGGCTTCTCCACCCATCGCGGTTGCGGCCTGGGGAAAGTCGGTGAAGCCTGCTGGAATCTGATCGACCAGATACTGCGCGTGCAGTTCGCTGCCATGATTCAGCGCGAGGTTCTCGCCGACCGGCGCCACCCCGGCCATCGTCCGCCATTTGTTCAACTCGTCGAGCCATTGATCGCCGGTCGCGGCGTCCGCGTCGAGCTCGTCGCGGTGCATGTCCTGCGCGCGTTTCGGCGCCGTCCAAATCGGCAGGCCAGTCAGGCCAACCGAGCTCACGTTGCCGCGCGAATCTTCATGCCACTCGAGGCAGGCCGAGAGGAGTGCCAGGAGAGAGATCAAAATTACTGAGCGTATGGTTCTGGACATTCGTTGATGGCGCCTTACTGTCAGTTGATGCCGAGCCCGCGCACCAACCATTATCCGCGAAGACCAACCGTTTGTGCGAGTTGTGTATGCTGGTCACTTATGGCGTCGAACTTTCTCATCGCATCGATACTGGTGACGTTCGCGCTGTCGTCGTGCGCGACACACGATCTCAGCGGTCCCACCAAACCCGGCCAGCTGGCGATCGCGAGCATGATAACTCCGGACTCCGAGCGGCAGGTCTACCTGTCGCCCACCGGTTTCGACGCCGACCTGATCACCCCCGACGGAATTCACGTCAAAACCAACGGTCAGTACAAAACCGAATCGCAGAAGCGCGCCGCCGCGGCCACGATCGATCGATACTGGCATGAAGTTCGTTCCTGCGCCGTCCAGCAGTTGCCACCCGGCGATACGATGCTGTCCGGGAAACTCATCCCCGAATTTCCAGGCCACCTCTCGATCGAGATCGCGAACCAATGGCACGTGATCGAGGGTCCCGTGTCGCATCGCAAGATGCAGGCGTTCCCGTCGCAGGTCACGCCCGGAGCGTGGGTAACCGCGCGCCGAGAAGAGGAAGCGCTCCTTGTCGAGGTGGTGCCCGAGCTCATCGGTCTTGGTCGCCAGATGGCCGGCGAGCTGAATCTGTGGCTCGCTGGTAATACCAGTGCTTTACCTACTGATCTTGCGAATCTGTGCGCGTCGGTGAGTTGCATTCGCTTCGACTATGACAACTCGCCGTCAGAGGCCTTCGGTAGCTGCGCCGATTAGGATTAGTCGCGTCAATTAGGTCGTTGTCGGCAACTCTGAGTCAAGCGATCTGGCGCGACCCCGCTACATTCTGTTAAATACTGTGCATGCCGTCTCCAAGACAGGCGGCGCTAGGCGACTTCATCGAACTTCAGCCACCGGCCGCCGAGCGTCTCGAGCTTGAGACTGCACCGCGGGCCGAAACCGTCCAGAGCTTTGTCCTCACGCGCGCGGCGGAGCGCTCCTGGCAGAGTATCAATCGCCATCTCGGCGAACCGCACGGCGCACTGTTCTGGATCGGCGGCCCGGCCGGATGCGGCAAGACCCACTTTCTGAACTACGTGTTCGCGCTCGCCACGCGCGCGGGCTCGCTCGCCGCGGAGCCGTCGCGGCATCTGATTTGCGGCCTCGAGGTGGCGGGGCGCGCGCGATCGCCCGAAGTCGAAGCCTGCCTGCTCGACGTGCTGGCCCGGCAAATCGGCGGCGATCAGCAAAGCGCACTGATGTGGCGCGAGATGCGCGGCGCGGGCGCGCTCAACGTCGCGCTGGAGGCGGCGCGGCGCACGGGAGTGCGCGCGCTCACCGTGGCGATCGATTTCAGCCTGAGCCCGCCTGAGCTGGCCGCCGACTATTTCGCGACCCTTGCCGAAGTGGCGGCGCGGATGCGCGCGGTGAAGTTCACCGTCCTCGCTGCCGGCCGCGGCCGCGCCCCCGAGCTGGCGCGCGTGCTCGAAGTTGCGCCGCGTGACAGTGCCGAGGAGATCGCGACCGCACTGCGGCGCGTGCGCCGGCTTCGCGCGGTGGCGCAAGCCGCCCTCGACGACTTCTACCAGGGAATCGACACCGGCGGCCTCACGGCCGACGCGATTTTTCCATTTCATCCCATAGCACTCTCGGCGCTGCGCGCGCTCGTGAATCCGCCTGGCACCGTAGCGGAGTTGGCGCGGGCCGCGCGCGAGGCAATCGTGGAGGTGTGCGAGCAAAACGCGCTGATGCGGGTGCTGTATCCGGCGGATCTGGTCGCGTCGCCCTCGCTCGCGCGGCGCGTCAAGTCCCGCATGGGCGAGTCGGGGCGCGCGGCGCTCGAGATCGCGTACGACTCGCTCGCGGGATTTCACGGCAACGAGAAGGAGCTCGCCCATCAAATCGTCGACACTCTCGCGCTCGGATATCTCGCGGAAAATTCGACCGGGATTGGCGTGGCGGAAATCGCGGGGCGGGTGCCGATGCTGGCCGGAAATGAATCCGGGGAAACGTGGACCGGGCCTGCGGTCAATGAACTGCTGCGCAGGCTTGCTGCGCGCACCCGCGGAGTGATCAGGTTCGAGTCGGGCGCGGCGCGGTTCGATCCCGATGCCGCCGGCGCGCCCGAAGTCGCGATATTCAACGCGGCGCTCCCTCTTCTGCACCGCTTCGACCCCACGCTGGCCGCCGCTCGCGATAAGGCCGATCTAAAAGACCGGCTCAGTCGGTTGCGCAACGCGATGGCCGACGCGTTCGAGGCCGCGAGCCGCACGCGCGCGGTCCTCGAGGCGGCGCTGGGCGAGGCGAATCTGCCGCTCGCCGACGAGCATCAACGCGCGATCGCGGAATATATCGCGCTGGTCGAGCTGAGCGCCGGCGCGCTTCTCGAGGCGGGCGCCGATTCGCGCCGCCGCGAGGCCGCGTCGGCGGTCGTCTCGGCGTACGATTCGCTCGCCGCCGCCGCCGCGATGGTTCCGCGGATGCGCGCGATGCGTGAATACCTCGACGCGACCGGTCTCCACGCCTCCTACGACGAGGAGCCTGCGAAGGATCCGCGCGTCGTCACGCTCGAAACCGAATGTCAGTTGCTCGGCGTCGAGCTCGGCCCGCGCGCGCTTGCTGGCGCGCCGCGTAATCTCGACGCGCTGGAAGCGCGCTTTCAGAAGTTCAAATGGACCTATGTGCAGCAATACCGAAGCGAGCACGAACAGTGGCGGCTCGAGATGGAGCAGCTCGCGATGCGGGTCGGCGACGCGCGCCGCTATCTCGACGCGCTCCGCCGGCTCAACGCGATCGCGGCCCTCGGTCCGCCCGAGGGCGGCGAGATCGTCGCGCGAATAGCCGCGGTCGCGGCGCGCGTGGTGCGATGCGATCTCACGGGTTCGCTGCAGCCCGAGGTCACTCCGCGATGCCCCCGGTGCGGCTATTTGCTCGGCACGCCGTCACCGCGCGCGGAGCTCGCTGAGCTGATGGAATACGTCCGGCGCGCGCTCGACGTAAAGCTCGCGGCGCTCTCGCAGAGCGCGATCGCGCGGCTGATTCGCAATCACGATCAGACGCATCGCCTCGAAGGGTTTCTCAAAATCACGCAGGCGGCGCAGACCGAAGCACTGGTCCGCGTACTCGACGAGAAGCTCGCGCGTTACCTCGCGCAACTGCTCGATGAAAACCTGGCGGCGGGCAGCACCGAACCCGCGCCGCGCGGAGTGGTGCGGCGTATCGACCGCAGCGATGTCAAGGCGGCGCGAGTGTCACGTCCCGGGAAGACTCTGCCGCGCAAGGACGCGCGCAAAGACGAATAGTAAGTTCGCGACGCGTTCGGTAGCGGCGCCGCGACGTCAGAGCGACTTCGTGGAGAGCGAAGGGTCAGTTCGTGGTGCGTTTGCGGGGGCGGCCAGGGGGAAAAGCGCTCGCCCGGGTGTGACGGCGCGGCCGCACATTCATCCGGTCGAGCAATCTGAAATACGAGTCGCGGACGACCTCGAGCCCCCACAGCAGACCGAGGCCGAGCGTCCGGGCGACTCCGAGCAGCATTTCCTGGAAATATTCGGCAACGCTCAGACGTTCGATTTCCAGTTTGGACGGAGCCGGTTCTGTGTCCTTGTCCACTGCTTCTCAGAGTAGGCGGCGAAGCGCGCTCACGCAAGGAGCCTCGCCGCCTCCGGGTTGATCGAGATCAGTGCGGCAATGGCGGCGGCGATCCGGCCGCGGCTGACGGGACCGCGGCGGACGTCGACGGCTCCGCGGATGCCGGCTCCGACGGAGCCGTTGTAGGCGATGCGGCCTCGGCAGGCGCTGCGGCTGCGCCACCGCCGGCGGCGGGGCCTCCGAGCGGCAGCGTAATCGTCACGTTGTCGAACCGCGCCTGCGAATCGTCGCTGGCCCAGAGCCCGATTTTACCTTTTGCGATCTTGTTGTCGTTGAAGTCGTACACCATCTTATTGTCGTTGTAGCACATGAAGTGATCGCCATAGGCGATGACTTTGATCTTGTACCAGACGTCCTTGTCGGTCGGGACTATCTTCTGTTGCAGCACGGAGGCAGTGCCGTTGCTCACGCGCGTGAGCGTGAAGAAATCATCCGGGCATCCCTGCGACAGGACGTAGAAGTTGCTGGCGTCGACGTAGCGGAAAATGATTCCGCCCGAACAATCAAAACGCCCGCCCGCCGCCTTGAACGACACCTCCAGGGTGAAGTCGCCGTAGTCAGGCGCCTCGTCCTCGATCGCGATCGGATAGTAATTCAACGCGTGCAGCAGCGTCGACATCATGCGCCCCTCGGGAAGGCCGAACGTGTTGGGCTGACTGGGTGCGCTCGGATCGGGAATCACCTGCCAGTCGCCTTCGATCGCTTTCCATCCCGTTGGGACCGCGCCGGCCTTGTCCTGGTCGAAGTTCCAGACCTTCACCTCCGGCGTCGGAGTCGGCGTGGGCGTGAGGGTTGGCGTGAGGGTGGGCGCCGCCTTTTTTTTCTTCGACAGCGCGGGCGAACTTGCCAGCAGCACGCACACCAGCGCTCCGACCAAAACCATCGCAGCGCTCCTGAGCCAGGATCTTCCAATCATCGTCGAGTCCTCGTTCCGATGTGAATCGGCGCGGCGAGTTTCGCGGATGACAGCCGCTCCTGTCAAGGCGAGTTTGACGAGCGTCGCCCAAGAGCGACCAGGTTGACGAACTATCTGTCACGATCCCTGCCGAATACTACTTTCGATTTTATTTCGCCTAGTCACAGAAATGTATTTATATATTTTCGCGCGTCTCGCCACATTTTTCTTGACTATGGTGGGGGAGAGTGGGACATTGTGGGGGCTCGGGGAGGCAGGCGGTGTTCAGCGGGCGCTTTGACCACGCAATTGACGAAAAAGGCAGAGTGAGTATTCCTGCCCGATTTCGCGAAGCGCTGCAGCGCGAGGGACACGAGCGTCTCTTTATCACCAACGAAATTTTCCATCGCGAAAAATGTCTGGCGCTCTACCCGCCCGCCGAGTGGGACACGCTAATCGACAAAATCAAGGCGAAGCCCAGCTTCGATCAAAACGTGCAGTTGTTCCAGGCTTTTTTTGTCGGCGGCGCGTACGAAGTTCAGGTCGACCGCCAGGGTCGAATACTCATTCCGAACAAGTTGCGCGAGTTCGCGAGTCTCGGCCGCGAGATTACCTACTCCGCGATGCACGATCGTTTTCAGCTTTGGGATCGCGTCGTCCTCGGCCGAGTGTTGAAGGTCACCGAGGAGCAGATTCTCGATCCGCATTTCTTCGAGAAGTTGAACCTGTGATGGCGGCGGCGATGACTCAGGCGGCGGAGCACGACGATTCCCGGGCGGCGCGGATGCATGTGCCGGTGCTGGTGGCGGAGGTGTGCGGGATGGCGGCCGCATCCGCGCCGCGCGAGATCGTCGATGCGACCGTTGGCACCGCGGGCCATGCCGGCGCGCTGTTGCGCGCGACCGGCGCGCGCCTGCTCGGCCTCGACCGCGACGCCGGCGCGCTCGCGGTTGCCGCCGAGCGTCTTGCCGAGTTCTCCGCGCGCGTGACGCTGCGCCAGGCGAACTTCGCGAACCTCGCGGTGGTGATGGCGGAGGTTGGCTTCCAGAGCGCCGGCGCGATTCTGGCCGATCTCGGGATGAGCAGCTTCGCGCTCGAGGATCCGGCCCGCGGCTTCAGCTTCCGGCTCGACGGTCCCCTGGATATGCGGATGGATCGCGACGCGCCGCTCCGCGCCTACGACATCTTGAACGAAGAAAGCGAGGAAGAGATCGCGCGCGTCATCTACCAGTATGGCGAAGAGCGCGCCTCGCGGCGGATCGCGCGCGGAATCGTCGCGGCGCGCCGCCGCCGCCCGCTTACCACCACCGCCGAGTTGCGCGCGATCGTCGAACGCGCGCTCGGGGCGCATCGCCGCGCCGGAGCGCATCCGGCGACCCGCACCTTCCAGGCGTTGCGCATCGCGGTGAACCAGGAAATGGAAAGTCTCGCCGCGTTGCTCGCCGACGGCCCGAACCTGCTCGCGCCGGGCGGCCGCATGATGGTGATTGCGTATCACTCGCTCGAGGATCGCGCGGTGAAGGAGCGCTTTCGCGAGCTTGTGCGCGGCGGCGAGTTCATCGCGGTGACCCGCAAGGCGATTAAGCCCTCGGCCGCGGAAGTCGCGGAGAACCCGCGCGCACGGAGCGCGCGTCTGCGCTGTATCGAGCGGAGCGCGTGATGGCGATGATTCTCAGGCGCACCCAAAAAAAGGCCCGCGTGTCGCGGAGGACCGTACCGGCCAGGCCGCCGTCGCGCGTCGTGCCGGCAATCCTGGTCGTTGCGATCGCGGCGGTGGGCTTCGTGACGCTGATGATTCGCCTCGAGGCGACGCGCGAGGGCTACCGGCTCTCCACGGTGAGCGCCGACATCGCGAAGCTGCAGGATGAAAACCGCGCGCTCCGCCTGCAGGCCGCGCAGCTAAGCTCGCACGCGCGCCTGCGCACGCTGGCCGCGCAATACCGGCTGGCGCCCGCGGAGCGCGGGCAGGTGGTGATGATGCCGTGAATGCCGCGTTTCGACAGCGCCGCGCGCGAATTGGCGCGCTGACTATCGCGCTTGCCGCGCTGTTCGGCCTGGCGGTGCTGCGCCTGATTATTCTGGTTGCGTTCGAAGGACCCAAGCTCAACTCGCTTGCGAGCAACGAGCATACCGGCGAGACCGAGTTGGCCGCCGTGCGCGGCCCGATTGTCGATCGCAATGGCGAGCCGCTGGCGCTCTCGGCGGAAACGCGCTCGGTCTACGCGCGGCCGCATCGAGTGTTCAAGGCGAGCACTGTATTGGATCGCGCGAAGCTCGCCGCGGTGCTCGGACTTACCAGTCCCGAGCTCGAGGCGCGGCTCCAGAAGCCGGCGCCGTTCGTGTGGTTGGCGCGGCGAATCGCGCCCGATCGCGCGCAGGCCGCGGAAGCGTTGGGTATCGACGGAGTCGGCGCGCTCAGTGAGTACAAAAGATTTTACCCGGAGAGCAACCTGGCCTCGGCGGTGGTGGGGCTGGCGGGGATGGATGGCCAGGGGCTCTCCGGCCTTGAATTGCAGTACAACAAAATAGTCCGCGGCGAGCCGGTGGAGCTGCGCTTCGACCACGACGCGCTGGGGCATCCGATTCTCGACACCCCGCTCGCGCTCAAAACCCCGGAGCCCGGCGCGCAGCTCGAACTGACTATTGACGCTTCTATCCAGTCGCTCGCCGAGACCGAGCTTGCGGCGGAAGTGACGCAGAGCGGGGCTGCACGCGGCGCCGCGATCGTACTCGATCCGTTCACCGGCGAAGTGCTCGCGATGGCGAACGTGAGCGCCGATCCCGCCGCTCCGCGCGACCGCCTGCATAATCCCGCGGTGCAGGACGCGTTCGAGCCGGGCTCCACGATGAAAGGAATTCTCGGCTCGATCGCGCTCGCCGACGGCGCAATCAACACCGAGCGCAAGATCTATTGCGAAGACGGTCATTACACAGTTGACCGCCGCACCATTCACGACGACAGCCGTCACGGCTGGCTCGATCTCGGCGGTATCATCGAGGTCTCCTCGAATATCGGCGCGGCGAAAATCGCGATGCACCTCGGTTCCGATCATTTTTACCAGGGACTGCGCGCGTTCGGCCTCGGCAGCCCGACCGGAATCGATCTGCCCGGCGAGGCGACCGGGTTGCTGCGCAAGCCGTCGGGATGGCGCGAGATCGATCTCGCCAATCACGGCTTCGGACAGGGCGTTGCGGTGACTCCTATTCAGCTCGCGGTCGCATATGCGGCGATTGCGAACGGCGGCCTCGCGGTGCGCCCGTACGTGGTCAAGGCGGCGTACGACGCGGAGGGCCGCACCATCCTGACCCACACGCCGCAGGTGATGCGCCGCGCGATTCCGCCCGACGTCGCGCACACCATGAACGGGCTATTGCGCAACGTGGTCAACGGTGACAACGGCACCGGCCGGCGCGCGCGCGTCGACGGTTTTCTGGTCGCCGGCAAGACCGGCACCGCGCAGATGGTGAATCCGGAGACCGGCGGTTACTTCCAGAATCGTCACGTGTCTTCGTTCGTCGGATTTCTGCCCGCAGACGATCCGCGCCTGCTGATCCTGGTGGTCCTCTATGATGTCGGACACGGGCACTTCGGCGGATTGGTCGCGGCGCCGGTGTTCAGCGAAATCGCCAGCGGCGCGGTGCGCGATCTGAATATCGCGTCGACTGACGCACCATATGACAGCGCCGCGATGCTCGGGCTGCTCGGCGGTCCCAAGAGCGGCGCGGTGGTGCCGGCCTCGATCGTGGTTCGCGACGAAGGCGCTGATCTTCCGCCGCTGATCGGCGCGAATCCGCTGGAAGCGCCCGACTTCGGCGGCATGAGTCTCCGCCGCGCGCTGGAAACCGCGCGCCAGCTTCATATTACGCTCGACGTGAGCGGGGCTGGTTATGTGATCGCGCAGGATCCGGCGCCGGGCGCGCAGCTCAATCGCGCCGCGGTGAAACTCGTGCTCGCGCCGGGCGGAGAGCCGCCCGCCCTCCAGAAAGCCGGAGCGAAGCACGTATCGTACTCGCGCGGCGCCGCGCCCGGCGGTGGCGCCAAGTGAAGCTGGCCGACCTGATTCGAGGCGGTGGACGAGGCAGTGGAGTGGATAGCGAGGTGACCAGGGTGACGGGGGAGACCGCGGTCGAGATCGCGGGTCTCAGCTACGACTCGCGGGCGACCAGGCCCGGCCATCTCTTTTTTTCGCTGGCCCGCGATGCGGAACGCAACCGGGCCAATCTTGAAGACGCATTGAGCCGTGGGGCGCGTGCTGTGGTGGTGAGGGGATGGGATGGTGGAATCGCGCGCCCCGCGGTGACCTTGGTGGAAAGCGCGCGGCCGCGCCTGCTGATGGGCGCGGCCGCGTCGCGATTTTACGGCGCGCCGAGTGAACGCGTCGATCTGATCGGCATTACCGGCACCGCGGGCAAGACCACCACGGCCTACCTGCTCGCGTCGATCTTCGAGGCCGCCGGCCTCGGCGCGGGAATTATCGGCACCATCGGGATTTTTATCAAAGGGCGGAAGCTCTCCAGCGGTCTCACCACGCCCGAGTCGATCGACTTCGAAGCGGCGCTCGCCGATATGGAACGCGAGGGGGTGCGCCACGCCGCGGCCGAGGTCTCGTCGATTGGAATCGAGGAGGGGCGAGTCGACGCGCTCAACTTCCGCGCCTGCATGTTCACCAACCTCGGCCGCGACCATCTCGACTATCACGGCAACATGGAAAACTACTTCGCCGCGAAGATGCGGCTGTTCACCGAAATTCTGCCGCGGAGCCGGCGCGCCGACACGGTTGCGGTGGTGCGCGGCGACGATCCTTATGGGCAGCGCGTGCTCGCGGCGTTCGGCGGGCGCAAAGTTACCTTCGGCATGGACTGCGCGTTGGACGTGCATCCGGAAAGCTTCACGACCGATCTTAGCGGAATTCACGCGACTATCTCGGCGCTCGGCAAGCGCGTGGAAATCTCCTCGCCGCTGGTCGGCGAAATCAACTTGCTTAATATCCTGGGAGCCTCGGCTCTGTCGGTGGCCCTGGGCATCGAAATGGCGGCGGTGGCGGAAGGTGTGCGGCGATGCCCAGGCGCCCCCGGCAGGCTCGAGGCGGTGCCGGCGCGTCCCGGGGTCACGGTGCTGGTCGATTACGCGCACAAGCCCGACGCGCTCGAGGCGGTGCTGACGGCGCTCAGGCGCCTCAGCGCCGGGCGGCTCATCTGCGTGTTCGGCTGCGGCGGCGATCGCGATCGCGGCAAGCGTCCGATCATGGGCGAGATCGCGGGACGAATCGCGGACCTGCCAATACTCACTTCCGATAATCCCCGCACCGAGGATCCGCTGGCGATCATCGCCGAGGTCGAGCAGGGTCTCATCGCGGCAGGCCTGCAAAAAATCGAGAAGTCCGCATCGGCGGGATACGCGGGATACAAGGGTTATGTCGTAGAACCCGATCGGCGCGCGGCGATTGCCGCCGCGCTCGCGATCGCGAAGCCCGGTGATGTCGTGATTGTTGCCGGCAAGGGACACGAGGACTACCAGCTTGTCGGGCGACGCACTCTCAAGTTCGACGACCGAACTGCCGTACGTGAGATTGCAGCCGAGATGGACCGCGGGCAAAGTTGAAAGGCTGGGGCTTGGAGCCCTGCCCGTAATGCTCTATCTCCTGCTGTATCCACTGCATCGGCATTTCCCCGCGTTCAACGTTCTCCGTTACGAGACGTTTCGCTCGGTGCTCGCGGGGCTCACGGCGCTGGCGCTGTCGCTGGCGCTCGGGCCGCTGTTGATCGAGCGGTTTCGCGCCGCGCAAATCGGAGACACGATTCGCGACGTTGTCCCGGTGACGCATCAGAAGAAGGCCGGCACGCCGACCATGGGCGGCCTGCTGATTCTGGCCTCGAGCCTGGTGGCAACCCTGATGCTCGCGAGCCTGACCAACTCCTATGTGTGGCTGGCGGTGTTCATCATGGTGAGCTTCGGCGCGATCGGCTTCGTAGATGACTATCTGAAGCTGGAGCGCGGGCATGGCGCTGGGCTGGCGGTGCGCACCAAGTTCATCTGGTCATTCGTGTGCGCGTTCATCGCGGCGTTCTGGCTATTCTATGTTCTCGGCTTCGACACCAGTCTCACCATTCCATTCGTGAAGAGCGCGCATCCGAATCTGCACCGGTTGGGGTACATACTATTCGCGATGATCGTGATCGTCGGCTCGTCGCATGCGGTGAATCTGACCGACGGTCTCGACGGGCTCGCGATCGGACCGGTGATGACGGTCGCGTTTACCTACTGGGTATTCACCTGGGCGGCCGGCAACCTGAAATTTTCGAGCTACTTGCAGATTCCGCACGTGGTCGGCGCCGGCGAGCTTTCCATCTTCTGCGCCGCGCTGATCGCCGCGTCGCTGGGATTCCTTTGGTACAACGCCTATCCGGCCTCGATGATAATGGGCGACACGGGCGCATTGGCGCTCGGCGGCTCGATCGGAATGGTCGCGATCCTCGCCAAGCAGGAACTGGCACTGGTGATCGCGGGCGGCGTGTTCGTCCTCGAAGCGGTCTCGGTGATTATCCAGGTTTATTACTTTAAGGCGACCGGCAAGCGGGTTTTCCGGATGGCGCCGATCCATTATCACTTCGAGCTTGGCGGATGGCCGGAAACGCAGGTGGTGATCCGCTTCTGGATTTTGTCGATCGTGTGCGCGCTCGTCGCGCTCAGCACGTTGAAGCTCCGGTGACCAGGTGCCAGCACCTGGACCCAGGGGCCGGAGCCGGCTCCGCTGTCGCCGGCAGAGATTGGAATGGATGGGTTTTCTCAAGGGCTAACGAGTGCCTCCGAACGAATTCCATACTCTGAGAATGTGCCGGTAGAAGATGTTAGATCTTCGTGGCAAGCGCGTGATGGTGGTCGGCCTCGGCATCAGCGGCCAGGCCGCGGCGCAGTTCCTTGCCGGGCAGGGCGCGAAACTCGTCCTTGTCGACAAGAACCCGAATCTCGATCGCGGCGCGATCCCGTCCGGAGAGGTTCATCTCGGCCCCGAGGATCCGGCCTGGCTCACCGGCGTCGACCTGGTAGTGACGAGTCCCGGCGTGCCGCGCGACTCGGTGCTGCTGACCCGCGCGGTTGCCGCGAAAATTCCCGTGATGGGCGAGATCGAGCTCGCCAGCCGGTTCCTCTCCGCGCCGATCACCGCGATCACCGGCACCAACGGCAAGAGCACCGTCACCATGCTACTCGGCGAGATGCTGAAGGCGTCGGGGATGCGCACCTTCGTCGGCGGGAACCTCGGCACTCCGCTGGTGAAGGCGGTCGGCCTTGTCCTGGACGCGCTGGTGGTTGAGGTGTCGAGCTTTCAGCTCGAATGGATCCAGCACTTCAGGCCGCGGGTGGGGATCTACCTCAACTTGAGCGACGACCATTTCGATCGTTACCAGGGTCTCGAGGATTACGGGGCGGCGAAGGCGCGGGTATTCGAAAACCAGGACGGCAGCGACTGGGCGATCCTGAATCGCGACGACGCCAACGTCTGGAAGCTCGCGCGCGAAGTTCGCTCGCAGGTGTTCAGCTTCGGGATGCTGCCGTCGGGCGAGACGCCGGCGATTTGGCCGGAGGAGAAGAGCCTCAAGTTCGAAATGCGCTCGCGCAAGGGCCAAATCAGCCTCGCGGGCTTCCGCCTGCCGGGGCAGCATAACGTGGCGAACGCGATGGCGGCGTCCGCGGCGGCGCTCGCGATGTTCGTCGACACCGGGCCGATCGAGCGTGCGCTCCGGAGCTTTCGGGGACTGCCGCATCGGCTCGAAGTGGTGCGCGAAGCCGACGGCGTTACCTGGATCGACGACTCCAAGGGCACCAACGTCGGCGCGGTGGTCGAGGCGCTCGACGCGGTCGCCGCGCCGGTGGTGTTGCTCGCGGGCGGACTCGACAAGGGCGGAGAGTACGCGCCGCTGCTCGGCCCGTTCCGGACCAAGGTGAAAGTTGCAATTTTATTCGGCGCCGCGCGCGAGAAAATGCGCGACGCTTTGGCCGGCACCCCCACGACTTTTCAGTTGGTGCCAACGTTGAAAGACGCGGTCGAGCTGGCGGCGCGAATCGCGAAGCAAGGTGACACGGTGCTGCTCTCGCCGGCGTGCGCGAGCTTCGATCAATTCAAGGACTATGCAGAACGCGGTAACGTATTTCAGGAGCTGGTTCGGGCGCTTTGAGGCGGTCGGCTACCGGCGTCCCGACCCGTGGCTGTGGCTGCCGGCGGGCGCGCTGCTGTTGCTCGGCTGCTTGATGGTGCTCAACACCACGTATTTCCTGGGGCTGGAAAAAACCGGCGACGCGTTCCATTTTTTCAAGCTCCATCTCGCCCATATCGCGGCCGGTGCGCTGGTGCTGGCGCTGCTCTCGCAATTTTCGCTGCAAGGACTTCGCCGCCTGGTGTTCCCGCTCGCGATCATTTCGATCGCGATGCTGTTCCTGCTTTACGTTCCCGGACTCGGCGTGGTGCGCGGGGGCGCGCGGCGCTGGCTGCGGCTTGGTCCAGCTCTGTTGGAGCCATCAGAGCTGGTCAAGTTCGCGCTGGTCTTTTTCCTCGCGGAGTTCCTGAGCAAGCGCCAGGAGCGGATTAAACTCTTCGATCGCGGTCCCCTGCCGGTATTCCTGGTGGTCGGTCCGATCGCGCTCCTGGTGCTGAGGCAGCCCGACTTCGGCAGCACCGTGATGATTGCGCTGCTCGCGTTCGCGATGCTGTTTGCGGCGGGCGCGCGCCCACCGCATCTGGCGATCGCGGGCAGCGGCGCGTTCGCGGTGCTGGTCTTCCAGGCCGCGGCCAAGACTTACCGGATGCGCCGGCTCACCGCGTTTCTCGATCCGTGGCGGACCGCGCGCGGCGCCGGCTTTCAACTGGTGCAATCGTTTATCGCGCTGGGAGCGGGCGGCGGATGGGGCGTCGGCCTGGGAGCGGGCCGCCAGAAAATGTTCTACCTTCCGTCGGCGCATACCGATTTCGTGTTCGCCGTGGTCGGCGAGGAGTTCGGCCTCGCCGGCGCATTCGTGGTGATCGGACTGTTCCTGGCGATCCTGTTTCGGGGGATGAGAATCGCGCACGAGGAGCCGGACCCGTTTGCGAGCCTGCTCGCGGTGGGGCTGACCTCGATGCTGTCGCTGCAGGCGATCATCAACATGGCGGTGGTGGTCGGCATCATTCCCACCAAGGGATTGCCGCTGCCGTTTCTCAGCTACGGCGGCACCGCGATTATAATGGCGATGGCGACGCTGGGCGCGCTGCTCGCGCTCGGACGGCGCCCGGCGGTGAGATGAAGGTGATTATCGCAGGCGGCGGCACCGGCGGTCATTTGTTTCCCGCAGTCGCGCTCGGCGAAGAGCTGATGCGCGAGCGGCCGGGAATAGAAGTGATGTTCGTCGGCACCAGCGCCGGGATGGAAGCGCGCTGGCTTCCGAAGAGCGGCTATCGGTACGCGTTGTTCGAGGTTCACGGCATCCGCGGCCACAGCCTGGTGGAGCGCGCGCGCTCGGCGCGGGAGTTCGTCCGCGCGATCGGACTGGCGCGCGCGCTGCTCCAGAAATTTCCGGCGGACCTGGTGGTGAGCGCGGGCGGATACGCGTCGGCGCCGATGGCGGTGGCAGCGTTTCTTGCGCGCGTGCCTCTGGTGTTGCTCGAGCAGAACGCGGTGCCGGGGTTGTCGAACCGGATCCTGTGGAGGTTCGCGCGGAAAATTTGCGTGGGCTTTTCCGAGACCGTGTCTCACTTCAGTTCGGCTAAAGTAGCGGTGACCGGAAACCCGGTTCGATTCGCTTTCGACTCGAAGCGGGAGCGTCGCGAGGGCGAGCCATTCCAAATCCTTGTTTTAGGTGGTTCAACCGGCGCGCACAGGCTCAATCTAGGTGTCCTAGGGGCTTTCAAAATCTGGGGAAATAATGTTATAAACTTGAACGTCGTGCACCAGACGGGGGAGGCGGATGTTGAGGTGGTGAGGGCCGGATATCGCGACCTGCCATTTAAGGCGGACGTGATTCCGTTCATCGACGATATCGCGGTGGCGCTCAACCGGGCGGACTTGGTGGTCGCTCGCGGCGGCGCGATGACGGTCACCGAGGTGTCGCTGGCGGCGCGAGCGGCGATCTACGTGCCTTATCCTTTTCATCGCGATCATCAGCAAGAGCACAATGCGCGCGTCATCGAAAAGCTTGGCGGCGCGATCGTGGTTAAAGACGACGCACAGTTAGCACAGAATCTCGCAGGCGAGCTAAGACGACTCGTCGAGAGCCCAGACAAGCTCCCAGCAATGGGCGAACGCGCGCGTGCGTCGATGTATCCTGACGCTGCGGCGCGAGTGGCGCAGATATGTTTCGAAGTCGCGGGTGAGGAGCGCGCGGCGGCATGAGCGGGCTCATCAAAACCGGCAAATTTGCCGCGACCAACCTGCTGACGCGGCCACGGCGCCTACACTTCGTCGGCGTCGGCGGCGCGGGCATGAGCGGAATCGCCGAGCTGTGCCTGAAGCTTGGGTTCCAGGTGAGCGGCTGCGACATCCGGCCGAGTGCGGCAACCGCGCGGCTCGCGTCGCTTGGCGCGGAGGTCAGCGACGGACATCATCCGGCGCATCTGGCGCCGGACCTCGATGCGGTGGTGATTTCGTCGGCGGTGAAATTTTCGAATCCGGAAGTCGCGCGTGCGCGCGAACTGAAAATCCCGGTAATTCCGCGCGCCGAGATGCTCGGCGAATTGCTGCGGATGGCCAAGCTCGGCGTCGCGGTGGCGGGCACCCACGGCAAGACCACGACCACCGGGCTGGTCGCGCTGATCATGGAAGAAGCGGGACTCGACCCGACCGTCGCGGTGGGCGGAAATATTCGCAACACCGGCACCAACGTGCGCCTCGGCCACGGCGATTTCATGGTCGCGGAGGCGGACGAGAGCGACGCGTCGTTTCTGCTGCTGCTGCCGACGATCGCGATCGTGACGAACATCGACCCCGAGCACCTCGACCATTACGGGACGATGGAGCGGGTGCGCGAGGCGTATCTGAACTTCATCAACCGGATTCCGTTCTACGGGCTCGCGGTGCTGGGAATCGACAGCCTGGAGGTGCGCGGGCTGCTGCCGTCGCTGCGCAAGCCGTTCGTGACGTTCGGGCTGGCGGGGGACGCGGAGATTCGCGCGCAAGCAATCGTGATCGACGGGCTGTCGACGCGCTTCGAGGTGATTCGGCGCGGCGAAACGCTCGGCATCGTGGAGATTCCGACCCCGGGCGTCCACGTCGCGCTCAACGCGCTGGCGGCGATCGCGGCGGCGGCGGAAGTCGGAATCGACTTTGAGACTGCGGCGCGGGCGCTGAAAAAGTTCGGCGGCATCCAGCGCCGCTTCGAGATCAAGGGCGAAGCGTCGGGGCGCATCGTGCTCGACGATTACGCGCATCATCCGGCGGAAGTTCGCGCCACGCTCGCGGCGGCGCGGGCGGCGTTCAAGCGGCGCATCGTCGCCGTGTTCCAGCCGCATCGCTACACGCGGATGCGCGATCTGTTCGACGAATTTCTAACCGCGTTCGACGATGCCGACGCGCTCTACCTGATGGACATCTATCCGGCCGGCGAGGAGCCGATCGCCGAGGTGTCGTCGCGGCGGCTCTACGAGGCGCTCAGCGCGCGCGGCCATCTCGAAGTGCACTACCTCGGCGGCGACGAAAATCCGCTGCGGGTCGCCGATGATTCGCGCGCCGGCGACGTCATCATCACGCTTGGCGCCGGCGATATCTACCAGCTCGGGATGAGGATTCTCGCCGCGCTCGGCGAAGAGGCGAAGCTGCATGAGCCCTCTTGAACGCGAGCTCGGCGGGCGCTTCGGTGCGCGTCTCCAGGTGAGCAAGCCGCTCGCGGAGCTGACCTCGTTCCGCATCGGCGGCCCCGCGGACCTGCTGCTCGCGGTCGAGAGCGAGGACGAGTTGAGCGCCGCGATGGCGGCGGCGAGTCGCGCGCGCGTGCCGGCATTCTGCCTCGGCGCGGGGACCAATCTGCTCGTGAGCGACCGTGGCGTGCGCGGCCTGGTAGTGCGCCTTGGCGAGGGCTTTCGGAGGATCGCGATCGACGGCGTGAAAGTCAGCGTCGGCGCGGCCGCTCAGTTCGGATACCTGGTCGAATCGGTTGTCGAGCAGGGGCTCGAGGGACTCGAATTCGGCGAAGGCATTCCCGGCACGGTCGGCGGCGGACTGGTGATGAACGCGGGTGCGTTCGGTGGCGAGATGGCGCGCGTGGTGACGCTGGTGCGGGGTGTCACGATCGACGGCGAGATTCGCGCGCTTACTCGCGACGAGGCGCGCTTCGCGTATCGGCGCAGCGAGTTGCCCGCCGGGTTCATAATCACGCGCGTCGATTTCGAGCTCGCGCCCGGCGACCGCGATCGGCTCCGCGCGCGCGTCGCGGATCTGAGAACCCAGCGGGCGTCGCGCCAGCCGCGTGGAGTTCCCAACGCGGGCTCGATCTTCAAAAATCCTCCCGGCAATTTCGCCGGCCGGCTGCTGGAGGGCGCGGGACTCAAGGGCACGCGCCACGGCGGCGCGGCGTTCTCGGAGCAGCATGCAAATTTTATTGTGAATCTCGGCGGCGCATGCGCTCAGGACGTGCGCGAGCTGATCGAGATCGCGCGTACCAAGGTCAAGGAGCAAAGCGGCGTCTGGCTCGAACCCGAGGTGAAGCTGGTCGGCGACTGGTAATTAGCGGACGCGAGGTGGCGGGGGTGGTAAGGCAGAGTGCAGAGAAGGTGGTGGCGGGCTGGAACCCGCGGATGGCCGGCGTGGTGCTGTGCGCGTTCTTCGCGTTTGGCGTGATGACCGGATTCAGTGCGACCGGGCGCGCGCTTGCGGTCCGCGCTTCTGCCGAGATCAATTCCGCCGGCGTGCAGATGTTCGAGTCGTTCACGCCAGCCCGCGACGCGGCGGGTCGCTACTCGGCGGTGTTGTCGCAACTCGCGGCCCGGTTCGGCCTGGCTCATCCAGTCGCCATGGTTGCTCACGGCGCCGCGTCATCCTCGACGCATCAGCTCGCGAATGCCGGCGCGGTTGCGATCGTCGAGCGTCACGACGGCTTCTACGGCCTGTTCCCCGGCGGCGAATTGCGCGGGCCGCTTTCGGCGGGCGCTGAGTCCGATCTTCCGATTCTGAGCGGCGGTGCGCTCGAGAACGCGATGGGCCGCGACATGGTCGGCTACGCGGAGCTGCTGGTGCGGGCCGAAGCGCAATTGTCGCAGATGGTTTCCGAGATGCGAGTCGACAGCGAAGGGACCGCATCGTTGTTTCTCGATCGCCCGCGCGCCGAGGTGGTGATCGATCTCGACAACGCCCAGCTCGAACTCCGCCGCGCGAACGAGGTGCTCAAGCGCTGGCAGGGGCGCGAGCAGATGATCGCCGCGCTCGACATGACCACCCCCGACGAGGCGGTGGTGCGGCTGCGTGGCGCCGACACCAATCTCATCCGGCGCAAGGGCGCCGTTCAGCCTATCGCTCACAATTCCGCGCCTGCGGCGGCTTCCGCGGCCGGAGGGAGTCGCTAGCGCGATGCGCAACTTGATCACCGGACTCGACGTTGGCACCAGCAAAGTCTGCGCGCTGATCGCGGACGCCGGCACCGACGCCGAGGCCGGCGCTAATGGCGAACTCGCGCTGCTCGGCTATGGCGTCGCGCCGTGTACCGGCCTGCGCAAGGGCGTCGTGGTCAATATCGAGGCGACTGTGGATGCGATTCAGGCGGCGGTCGCCGAGGCGGAGAAGACTTCGGGCGCGCGAATCGGTTCGTCGGTGGTGGGAGTCGCCGGTCCGCATATCCGCGGGCTCAACAGCCATGGGATCGTGGCGGTGCGCGGTGGCGAGGTTGGCGCCCGCGACGTCGATCGCGTGATCGACGCGGCGCGCGCAGTCGCGATTCCGCTCGACCGCCAGGTGCTGCACATCCTGCCGCAGCAATTCGCGGTCGACGATCAGGAGGGCGTGCGCGAGCCGATCGGAATGGCCGGAGTCAGGCTCGAGGCGCGCATCCATATCGTCACCGCGGCGCAAAGCTTCGGGCAGAATCTGACCAAGTGCTGCGAGCGCGCGGGCATTACGCCGGCCGAGCTGGTGTTCGAGCCGATAGCCTCGGCCGAGGCGGCGCTGTTTCCGGAGGAGCGCGAGCTCGGCGTCGCGCTGGTCGATATCGGCGGCGGCACCACGGACATCATCGTGTTCCACGCGGGCTCGGTGATGCATACTGCGGTCCTGCCGCTCGGCGGCAATCATCTGACCAACGACGTCGCCGCGGGCCTGCGCACTCCGGTGGCCGACGCGGAGCGGCTCAAAATCAATTTCGGCATCGCGACCAACCAGGTAGTGCGCCGCGACGAGACGGTGCAGGTGCCCGGGATCGGCGGCCGCGAGCCGCGCGTGATCGCGCGCCGGATGCTCGGCGAAATCCTGGAGCCGCGCATGGAGGAGCTGTTCACGATGGTGCAGCGCGAGCTGATGCGCTCGTGCGTCGCCGACAATCTCGCGTCGGGCGTGGTGCTGGTCGGCGGCACTTCGCTGCTCGAGGGCACCCAGGAACTCGCGGAGCGAATCTTCGGGATGCAGGTGCGCCGCGGACTCCCCATCAACCTCAAAGGAATGCCCGAGGAGCTGATGAAGCCGATGTACACGACCGCGGCTGGACTGCTGCTTTACCAGAGCGCCGCGCATGGCGCCCTGAATGGTGCGGGGCGCAATGGCCGCGCGGGCCGCTTCCGTTCGCGGTTCAGCGAGTGGGTGAGGGACTTTTTTTAAAATCGCACGAACAGCCACGACAGTGGCCAACAAATGTTGCCGGTGAGTGGTGGAGGAGGGACGATGATGATCGAATTAGTTAAAGATCCCGATCCGGGTGCACGGATCAAAGTGATCGGGGCCGGCGGATGTGGCGGAAACGCGATCAATCACATGATCGCAGTCGGTATCCGCAACGTCGACTTTATCGCGGTAAACACCGATATCCAGGCGTTGCAGAACAATCATGCTGCGATGCGGTTAGAGGTCGGGCAGAACATCACGCACGGCCGCGGCACCGGAGGCAATCCCGACGTCGGGCGCAAGGCGGCGCTCGAGGACGAAGAGCGGATCCGCGAAGCGCTCGCCGACGCCGAGATGGTATTCGTCACGGCCGGGATGGGCGGCGGCACCGGCACCGGCTCCGCGCCGGTCATCGCGCGCATCGCGCGCGAGCTGGGCGCGCTCACCGTCGGCGTGGTCACCAAGCCGTTCCAGTTCGAAGGACGCAAGCGGATGTCTCAGGCGGAAGAGGGGCTGCGTGAACTCAAGAGCGCGGTCGACACCCTGATCACCATCCCGAATCAGCGCCTGCTCTCGGTCGCGAGCCGCAATACCTCGCTGCGCGAATCGTTCCAGAAGGCCGACGATGTTCTGCATCAGGCGGTGCGCGGAATTTCGGAGCTGGTAACGGTCCACGGCCTCATCAACCTGGACTTCGCCGATGTGCGATCGATCATGGCGGAGATGGGGCTTGCGATGATGGGCTCGGCGTCCGCTTCGGGCGAGAATCGCGCGGTCGAGGCGGCGCAGCGCGCAATCTCGAGTCCGCTGCTCGAGGACGTGTCGATCAAGGGCGCGCGCGGATTGCTGATCAATGTGACTGGCGGCGCCGACATGGCGCTTTACGAAGTCAATGAAGCGGCCAGCCTCATCCAGGAGGAGGCGCACGAGGACGCGAACATCATTTTCGGCGCGGTAATCGACGAAAAGATCAGCGAAGAGATCCGCGTGACCGTGATCGCGACCGGTTTCGGCGAGTTCGAAAAGGCGCCGATGCGCTACTCGCCGTCGGGCGCGCCGGTAACCACGCCGATCGTGTCGGCCTCGACGCGTCCGGTGGACCCGGCTGAGGTCAGAGCCCCCGCGCAGCCGCACACGATGCATCCGATGCAGCCGGCGCAAGGGTCGCACGTGCGGATGTTCCCGACCAACAAGCCGGTGCGCCGGATGGGATTGGTGGTGGACGAGAGCAGCCTCGATATCCCGGCGTTCAAGCGGCGCGGCGAGGAGCTGAGCGACGAGAAGATGGAGCCGAATGGGCTCGTCGACGGCGACGACAAGCTCGACATCCCGACCTTCCTGCGCAAAAGCGTCGACTAGGATTGTCGCTCAGGGCTGGCGATTAATCAGTCAATACTTACGCGGGCGCGCGCCGATCGCGCGTGCCCGCGATACTTTACCTCCAGCACCCTTTCAACGCCGGGCCGTTTGGCGGAAGAAGATGTCACCCGCGCCGCGCGGTTAACTTGAGCCGCGTGCGCGCGCACGATCGTAGTAGCCAGTTCGCAATAGCTAGTTCACGATAGTGGTAAAGGGTACCAACTCTACGCGATGGTTCTGCAGACGACCGTCCGCGGTGCCGTTGCTGGCAACGAAGTCGGTTGCCCCGAACGCGCGTGGAACCATGCGGTTCGATGCTATCCCCTGGCTGTGAAGATAGGCAATCATGTTGGCGCCACGCTCTTCCGATAGGCGGAGATTCAGCTTCTTCCCACCGCTCGGATCGCAGTAGGTATCCACATAGACCTTCATATTGGGATGACGCTTCAGTAGCTCGACTGCCGAATCGAGCACTGGGTCCGAGCTGTTGCGAATAGTTATTTCGTCCGACTTGAACTGGATGCCTTCCAGCAGGATTTTCTGTGCAGGCGGCTGACCCGGCGTGGAAACAGCACTTGCTGCCGAAGCGGTGGTAACTGGCGCAGGTGCCGTGGAGCCGCAGGCGGACAAGAACGACAGCGGGATGAGCAAGGCTACGATCCCGCCGAATGAGGCGGTTTTCTTCGAAATGGGAAGCACGCGGGCCTCCTGCTCGAGCCTTCGTTTCTCACAAGTGAGGTTGGTCTAGCGAAACGTGGTTAAAGGCGAGCGCAAGGGCCACCGTAGGGCTGGATCAAATTCGGACTCGATTCCTATGTCGATCCCGACTCCTCTAAACTACAGTAGAAGTCGATCGGAAACCATTCACGATGTGCTCGTTTGGTTATATGCATAACCATGTTGAGCGATTGAAAATATAGTTCGACGCAAGTCAAATCAAACTTCGAGCATTAATAAGTGAGATTCACTGGAGTGACCGATTCTGGCACGGGCCGCGGGGGGCGCTGCTCAGCCTTAGCGCATAGCCGTATCATCCGCCGGAACTCACGCCGGGTGATGCTCCTGCAGCACCGCCCCGCAGGCCTCGATCGCGCGCACGATGCCGTCGGCCAGGTGGTTGGCTCCGACTGTCGCCACGAAATCGCCGACGAGTTTGTCCCACGCGCCCGCAGGCACCATCGCATGAGTCTCGTGGTCGGCGACGATTTCGACGTAACGCTCGCCAAGCGAAACGAACAGCAGGATTCGATGCCGATTGGGCTCGCCGCCCGGGACGTGCGCGGCAAATTCGCGGTGCGCGAGGTCACGGGCATGTGCACGCTTGACCCGGCGTGGCACCAGCGCGAGTCCAATCGGTAGCAATTCGAATAGCAACATAAATACGCTCAGCAGCAACACCTCAATGAGTATTGCGCTGCGGCCGTCGAGCCGCGGAGACAGTATCGCGGCGAACGCAGTTACTATCAGCGCCGCGAGCCCCGCCCAAACCAGTGGAAAGAGTGAGTAACGGTCGCTGACCCGAGTCACTACTATGTCGAGGTCAGCGGTGGTGCCGCGCTCGACCGCCGCGACCGATGCGTCGATGCGCCGATGCTCCTCGGGCGTGAGCGGGCTTTTCATCGTCACCAGCTTCCCGAGGCGCCGCCGCCGCCGAAGGATCCGCCGCCACCCGAGAAACCGCCACCGCCAGACCCTCCGCCACCGCGAAAGGAGCCGCCGCCGAAAAAACCTCCGCCGCTGTAGGCTGACCGCTGCCGGGCGATTCGGCGAAAAATCGGGGAGCTCCCGCTGGACGGATAAGTGACGTACATGACGTACATAATGATCAACCAAATGACCAAGACGATAACCCAGGACACCGCCTGGCCGGGCAGACCCGGCTGCGCGCTCGACTGAGTATCCGGCGACGTGCCCGCGGCGACGTCGCCGCCCAACACCTTGATTATCGACTCGGTGCCGGCGAGCACGCCCGCGTCGAAATCGCCGCGCCGGAACTGGGGCAGGATGTCGCGTTCGATAATGACGCGGCTGGCGGCGTCGGTAAGCTGGCCTTCGAGGCCATAGCCGACCTCGATGCGAACTTTGTGCTCCTTGGGCACGACGATCAGGAGCGCGCCGGTGTTCTTGCCCTTCTGCCCGATGCCCCAGTGGCGGCCGAGCTGATAGCCGTAGTCCTCGATGCTGTAGCCCTGCAGCGACGGGAGCGTTACCACCACGACCTGCTCGGCGGTCGCCTGCTCGTGACGCGCCAGCCTTTCGGTGATCTGAGCGGTGGTGGCTGGACTGAGAATGCCGGCCTGATCGACGACGCGGCCGCTGAGCGGCGGGAAGCTCGGCGCGGCGAGCGCCGGCGCGGCGAGCATCAGTAGGAGCACGGCGGTGCGCCACGCCGCGGGCGCGCCGCGGGCGATTCTCGTGCAGGCTGCGCGCATCGCGCAAACCAGGCGCATCAGAACTTGACCTGCGGTACCTGTTTGGACTGGTCGGTTATCGTGAACGTCTCACGCACCTTCATGTCGGGATACAGCGTCGCGGCGATCCAGCGCCCGGGGATCGTCCGCAGCTCGGTGTTGTAGTCCTGCACCGCGACGATGTAATCGCGGCGCGCCACCGAGATGCGGTTCTCGGTGCCTTCGAGCTGCGACTGGAGCGCGAGAAAATTTTGATTCGACTTGAGCTCGGGATAATTCTCGGTCACCGCCAGCAGCCGGCTGAGCGCACCGCCGAGCGTGGCCTGGTTCTGCTCGAACTGATGGAACGCCTGCGGATTGGAGAGGACGTCCGCCGGCAGTGTGGTCTGGGTCGCTTTCGCGCGCGCCTCGATTACCTGCGTCAGCACCTGCTGCTCCTGATGCGCGTAGCCCTTCACGGTCTCGACGAGATTGGGGATCAGATCGGCGCGGCGCTGGTATTGATTGAGCACTTCGCTCCACGCGGCCTTCACCTGCTCGTCGAGGGTCGGGATTTTATTGATGCCGCAGCCGGGAACGATGACCAGCACAAATGCGAGAGCCGCCAGAGTCGCGAGCGGACGAAAATGAATCATGGACCGAAGATAACTCAAGGACATGACAAGCGCCTCCTCAGAAATGCGCGCGCGACGGCCGTGTCGCTTACGGATGGCGCAGCGGCGTCGCCAGGTAGCAGCCGAACTCTTTGGGAAAATCAACTGAGATGCGCGCGTGGACGCGACCCTGGTGGTCGAGCAGGCACGCATGATCGGCAATCGGCACCACCGCGCCGTGCCAGATATTGGGATGGATGTAGAGGCCGCGGCTGCCGTCGCACCAGAAGGCGACGAACTTCTCCGGCGTCACGTCGTCGCCGGGCAATGCCAGCGGCACCACGAACGGGCCGTCGCCCTGCGGAAAGAAGAGCTGCCCGCCATCCGGATGATAGTTGGCGCGCCAGATCAACGCGCGCTCGCGAGGCGCTGCCGCCCCGGTCGCGGTCGCCTCCTCGGGCCAATGACTCCAGCCGAACAGGTAACTGTCGCCGACCGCATTGTTGCGCGCGTAGAGTGTCTGGCCCTTCCACCAGAATTCGAACACTCCTTCAGTGACACCGCCCTGGTCGCCCGAGTTCTTGTCGACCGGCCGCCAGCCCTGCGCCGGCCAGCGCACGATCTCGATCGGAAATTCCTCCGGGTGATCGACCAGGCATCCGTAGCCCTCGAGCGATTTCTCAGTGGCGACTATCAGCGGCGCCTCGACATAGCGGCGCACGCCGGTCGTCGGCACGTAGCTGATATCCGAGAAGTCGAGATCCATCGAGACCGACGCCGCCTAGATGCGATCCGACACGCCGGGAATGAACAGCGGCTCCATCGCATAGCGCGCGATGTCCGCCTCCATGTCGGCGCGCGCAGGCGCCTCGGCCGCTTCAGTGGCCGCCGTCAGCGTATCGCGCAGAATCGTCGCGTCGCTCGATGAGTTCAGGAACAGTCCGGGCCGGCTCAGCACGAAGTGGACGGCTCTGCGGATCGCGTCGCGATCGCGCAGCGGCTCGTACCAACTGAATTTGCGCTCAGTGCCGTTTTGCCATCGCCGGCGCGCCACCGACTTGATGGTCTGCGTCGCGACGCCACGCTCATTGCACAGTTTCAGCAGCGCCTCGACGTCGGCCGCATACTTGTCGATACCCATCATGGTGAAGTTGTAGGGAAACAGCACCGAGTCGAAGGCGAAGCGATCGAGGCTTCGACGATGCATCGCGGCGATCGGAGTGCCGTGCCCGGTCACTCCGATAAACCGCACCAGCCCCTGCGAGCGCGCCTCGACCAGCGCCTCGAGAGCGCCCTTCGGACCAAAGGCGGTTTGCCACTCGTTTTCCTCGACCAGATTGTGCATCTGGATCAAATCGACCTGGTCGACTTTGAGCCGCTCGAGCGAGCGATGAAGACTGTCGCGCGCGGTCTGGTAGGTGCGATCACCAGTCTTGGTGGCCAGGAAAAACCGCTTGCGATGCTCGCGCATCCAGGGAGCAATCCGCAATTCCGATTCGCCGTAGGAACCGGCGGTGTCGATATGGTTGATGCCGAACTCGAGCAGGACGTCGAGCACCTGGTCGGCCTTGTCCTGCTTCATCCCGCCCAACGCGGCGGCGCCGAAAATCACGCGGGTACTCTGATGACCAGTGTTTCCAAAGCGGCTTGTCTCGATCATTTTTCACCTCCGCGGACGGCCCACCACTCAGCATAGCCACTATTCCGTTCGCGGATAAGGGCTCGCGGCGCCGCTCCGAGATTTAAGCGTCGCACCATACGTGCTACCAATCGCCTAATAGGTCGATACCGATTCCCTATGGGAGGATCCCATGAGCGAAATCACCGGAGCGGAGCTGCTCGTGAAATGTCTGGTCGCCGAGGGTGTCAAGTTCATGTTCGGGCTTCCATGCCCTGAAGTCGATCCGATATTGGCGAAGCTCGACGCGTACGGCGTGCGGTTTGTTCCGGTCCGTCACGAAGCCGCCGCCGTTCACATGGCGGAAGGGTTGTACAAGACTGCCGGTCAGGTGGCGGTGGTGCTCGGCAATCCCGGTCCCGGCTCCGCCAACCTGTTGCCCGGCGTGATCACCGCGCGGCACGAAGGCGTTCCGGTCGTCGTCTTCACCGCGCAGCATCGCCTGGCGAACGTTTATCCTTCGCCGCCATCGACCTTCCAGGGTCAGGATCAGCTCGAAGTTTTTAAGACGGTGTCGAAGTGGAGCGGGCCGATCCTGGCGTGGGACCGAATCCCCGAGGTGACGCGGATGGCGTTTCGCGAGATGTGGAACGGGCGGCCCGGACCGGTTCATCTCGAAGTGCCGGCTCCAGTGATGTACGCGACCGGCGACGAGGCCAAGGTTCGGCTGCTGGCGCCGGAAAATTATCGCGCGTCGGGTCCCTATGCTTCCGAGGCGCAGCTCGAGGCCGCCGCCGAAATGCTGGCGAGCGCTCGACGGCCGCTGATACTCGCGGGCTCCGGTGTCGACCGCGGCAACGCCAACGACGCGATTCTGAAAATCGTGGAGCTGCTGAATTGTCCGATGATCGGCACGATGGCGGGGCGCTCGGCGCTGCCGCTCGATCATGCGAACTTTCTCTACACCTATAGCCCCGCCGCGGACCTGGCGCGGCGCGAGGCCGACGTTATCCTGGTCGCGGGTTCCAGGATCGGCAACCTCGACATTCCTTACGACAAATACTGGGGCGATCCTTCGCACACCAGGCTCATCCAGATCGATATCGATCAGCGCAACATGGGCGTGACGCGCCCGCTCGCGCTCGGAATCGTTGCCGATGCCAAAGACGCGCTCGAGGGACTCCATCGCCTGCTCGCGGCTAAGCGGCTGCCTGCGCGCCGCGATGGGGATCTCAAGCGTTATCAGGAGGCCAGCCGCGCGTGGCGAGAGAAGTGTTTCGCGAAGACCGCGGGGTGGCGCGGACCTGGAATCCATCCTGCGCACGCGCTGCAAACGATCGGCAGGGTCTTCGGCGCCGATGCCATCTACGTCACCGATGGCGGCAACACCTCTCTATGGTCGCATTGGTTCCTGCCGGCGACGCGGCCACGCTCGTATCTCAACATCCTCGAGTTGGGGATGCTCGGCACCGGGATTCCCTCCGCAATCGGAGCAAAGCTCGGCAGCCCCGCGCGCGAAGTGGTATGCGTGACGGGAGACGGCGCCGCGGGATTCAACTTTATGGAGATGCAATCGGCGGCGCGCGAGAGCCTCAAGGTCAGGACCGTAGTTTTCGCCGAAGGCTCATGGACGATGGAGGAGCCCAACGAGCGGCGGCTTTACGGAAAGACTTTCGGCACCGCGATGGGCACGATTCGATGGGACAAAGTGGCCGAGGGGTTGGGATGCGCGTCCTTCTACGTCGAGCGGATGGAAGACCTGGAAGCGGCGCTCAACCGCGCGCGCGAGGCCAGCGGTCCCGCGGTGGTCTGCATCCGCAGCGATCGCGACGCCAACCTCGCGATCCCGGGCGAACTCGGTCTACGCTTCGGCGAGGTCTACCAGGGTCCAATGGGCCAGTAGCATCGTCGCCAACACCTCGCCGCTGCTCACGGGCCACAGCAAAGCGTCGCGTCCGGCTTCTTGCCAGAGATGCGACCCGAGGCCGGTCACGCTACTCGTGATAGTCATTCCCTGGCTTGGTTCCGTTTCAAGTCCATTGAGTTCCGGGGTGGTGACCTCAATTAACCATAACCGCCTGGATCATCTGCTGCCGATACTCCGCTACCGAAATGATCCGCTGTGCGCGCGTGTCCCACAGAATGTACTTCAAGGCTTTAGGAATCTGCGATAACTTCACGCGGGTGACATCCGAAAAGAGATGCCGATATTCGTTGTGGCACCTGATCAGGCAATAGTTCGGAATTTTGGCGGATAGATGGTGAATGTGATGATAGGCAATATTGGCGGTGAACCAGTTTAACC
>DATDGX010000180.1:0-7057 GCA_036521875.1 Binataceae bacterium (SeqCode) | reverse complement strand
TGTGGAAGTCGTCCTCGATGTCGCGGGTCATCGCGATTTCGAAGCCCATCCCGACGAAGATGTCGAGCATCCGCTCCATGATCTGCGTTACCGGATGGATCCGTCCGCGCGCAATTCGCATCCCCGGAATCGTCACGTCGATTCGCGCCGCGCCGAGCGAGCGTTCCAGATTCGCGTGCTGGAGCCGTTCCTGCAGCACTGCGATCCGCTGCTCGACCTCGCGCTTGATTTGATTGATGAGCTGTCCGATAGCGGGGCGTTCCGCCTGCGGCACCTCGCGCATCCCGCGCATGATCTCGGTGAGCTCGCCGGAACGTCCCAGCACGCGCACCTGCACCGTTTCTATCGCGGACTCGTCGGCGTTGTCGCCGAGTTCCGCCATCGCGCGGCGTCTAATCTCTTCGAGTTGTTCCTTCATCGCTCCCGATTTTCCTGGTCCCTTTACTTTTACCAACAACCGAACTTGCCGAAACCAAAACCTCCCGATACGCACAAACAAAAAACCATGTGGTAACCCACATGGTTTCAAGGTGCGATCCGCTGGAAACGCGCCGGCTCTATGCTGCTTCGAGGCCGAGCGCGTTGCGGGCGGCGCGCACCATCTCGGTAAATAATCCGTCGCGATCGAGCGCGAGCGCCGCGAGTTGTTTGCGATCGACTACCACGCCTGCCTTTTTGAGCCCCGCCATCAGGCGGCTGTAGCTGATGCCGTGCTCGCGCGCCAGCGCGTTGATACGCGCGATCCACAGCGAGCGGAAGTCGCGCTTCTTGGTCTTGCGATCGCGATAAGCGTAGGTGAGGCCCTTCTCGAAGGTCGAGCGGGCCTGGCGATAGAGCTTGCGCCCGCCAGTGAAACCCTTGGCGTGCTTGAGTTGCCGTTTATGGCGGCGGCGGGTCTTGGGGCCGCCCTTGGCGCGTGGCATCGGTGTTCTTCCTTGCTCGTTAAATAATTCGCGGCGCGACGCTAGGCGTACGGCATCAACTGATGCAGCGTCGCAGCGTCGGTCCTATTCAGCATGCCGGGCTTGCGCAACCGGCGCTTGCGCCCTCGTGTCTTGCTGGTAAGCAGATGGCGCAGGTACGCGCGCTTGTGCTTGACCTTGCCGGTCTTGGTCATCGAGAAGCGCTTGGCGGCGCTGCGTTTAGTCTTCAGTTTCGGCATCGCAATCCCTGACTTATCTAATCGATCATCGCGGCGTCAGCAGGATCGACATGTTGCGTCCTTCCATCCTGGCGCCGCCTTCGGGAGCCGCGATGTCGTTGACCATCGCGACGACCCGGTCGAGCAGCGCGCGTCCCAATTCGGGATGGGTTATCTCACGGCCGCGGAACGAAATCGAAAGCTTAACACGCTGGCCCTCTCCAACAAAGCGCTTGATATGATTCACTTTGAAGTCGACGTCATGCGCGCCGGTACGCGCGCCCATCTTCACTTCCTTGATGATGCTGACGGTGTGTTTCTTCCCGTCGTGCGCCTTTTTTTTCTGCGCGTAGCGGTACTTGTCGAAGTCGGTGACGCGGCAGACTGGCGGCTGGGCGGTAGGCGCCACCTCGACCAGGTCAAGGCCGCGGCTCTCGGCGACCTTGATCGCTTCGCGCACCGGCAGGATTCCGACTTGCGACCCGTCGGCATCGATTACGCGCACCTCCTGCGCGCGGATTTGACTGTTGACCCGGATTGCGGGTTCACGTGAGGGCGGGGTTCTGAAATCTCTTCGGATAAGACACCTCCTCCGGCAGCGGCGCCGGATTTTGTTTGGTTAGCCGGGGAGCGGCTCCTTTTTCAACCGCTCGACCAGCTCGGCCAGCGGCATTGGATTACTTTTTTCGCCGCGCAGCAGCCGCACCGAGACGGTGCGCTCGGCAGCCTCGCGCTCGCCGACTACGATCATATACGGCACCTTGGCGAGCTCGGCTTCGCGGACTTTGAAGCCGAGTTTCTGATTGCGGATGTCGGCGGCGGCGCGATAACCCTCGCGCTTGAGAAGCGCCGCGACTTCATTGGCATAGCCCTCGAACTTCTCGCTGAGCGCCAGCACTCGCGCCTGCTCGGGCGCGAGCCAGAACGGCAGCACGCCGCCGGTATGCTCGAGCAACACGCCGATGAAGCGCTCGAGCGAGCCCAAAATCGCGCGATGAATCATCACGGGGCGTTCTTCGGCGCCGGCGCTGTTGGTGTAGGTCAGATCGAAGCGCTCGGGCGCGTTGTAGTCGAGCTGTATCGTCGCGACCTGCCACTTGCGCTTGAGCGCGTCGGACACGTAAATCTCGATCTTGGGACCGTAGAACGCGCCTTCCTTTGGATTTATCTCGAACGCGATTTCGTTGCGCTTCACCGCGTTGGCGAGTTTCTGCTCACTCATCCGCCATTGCTCTTCGCCGCCCATATGCTTATCGGGCATGGTCGCGAGCTTGAACTCGACGCGCTCGAATCCAAGCGTGGTGTACACCTCGCGCACCATCGTGAGGTTGGCGGTCACCTCGTCCTCGATTTGCGCCTCGGTGCAGAAGATGTGCGCGTCATCCTGCGACATCGCGCGCACCCTCATCAGGCCGTGCAGCGTGCCCGAGCGTTCCGCGCGATGCAGCCGGCTGAACTCCGCGAGGCGCACCGGCAGGTCGCGGTACGATCGCTTCTCAGCGCGGTACACGAAGGTATGGCCGGGGCAGTTCATCGGCTTCAGCCCGTAGCCGTGATGCCATCCGTCGGGCCCGGTGTCGATGGTATGATTGTCGCTGTCGGGATCCGGCGAGAGAAACATATTCTCGCGGAAATTTTCCCAATGCCCCGACGTGTTGTACATCTCGTTCTTGAAAATCAACGGCGTGACGACTTCGTCGTAGCCGTAGCGGCGGTACAGCCGCCGCATGTAGTCGATGAGCGCGTTGAAGATGACGACGCCCTTGGGCAGGTAGAACGGCGAGCCCGGCGAGATCGGATCGAATATGTAGAGGCCCATCTCGCGTCCGATCTTGCGATGGTCGCGTTGGCGCGCGAGTTCGAGCAGCTTGAGATGCTCCTCGAGCGCCTCCTTGCTGGCGAACGAGGTGCCATAGATCCGCGACAGCATCGCGTTGTGCTCGTCGCCGCGCCAATACGCGCCGGCGACCGAGGTCAGCTTGAACGCGCGGATGTAGCGCGTCGACGGTACGTGCGGACCGCGGCACAGATCCATCCAGTCGCCTTGCTTATAGATCGACACCGTGTCGTCGGCGATGCCCTTGAGGATCTCAACCTTGTAGTGCTCGCCCATCGCGTCGAATTGCTTGATCGCCTCGGCGCGCGGCACTTCGACTCGCTCGACTTTGTGGTCGGCCTTCGCAAGCTCGCGCATCTTCGCTTCGATCTTCGGCAGGTCGTCGACAGTGAATGGCGACGGCGGCGCGAAATCGTAGAAGAAGCCGTCCTCGATGGTGGGTCCGATAGTGACTTGCGTGCCGGGGAACAGCGACTGCACCGCCATCGCCATCAGATGCGCGGTCGAATGGCGGATCACGTCGACGCCGTCGGCACTGTCGGCAAGCACCGGCTCGACGGTGGAATTCTCGTCGAGCGCGCGGCTCAGATCGACCAGCTTGCCGTTGACGCGCGCGGCGACCAGGTCGCGGCTTGGGATGCCGTCTAGGACCTCGCGCACGCGGGTACCGCGGGGGACGACTCGCGTCTCGCCGTTGACAGTTACGGATACCGAGTCGCTCATCTAGAACAATCTAATAATCGCAAAGGCAAGCTAATCACTGCAGGAGACAAGCTAATCACTGCGGAGGACAAGCGGTTTGTCAACCTGGTCACCCTCAGCAGGCCACAGCTCTGACCAGGGATCGCATCGAAATGGAAGTGGTAGGCACGGGCGGGATTGAACCGCCGACCCCTTCCGTGTCAAGGAAGTGCTCTCCCACTGAGCTACATGCCTTCACGTTCGAGGTATGAAAGAAATGAAGTCAAGCAAGCTCAAGCGGTAACAGATATCGCGAGAGCGGGCAACCGAGCCCGCGCGATTCGAGGTTCATCCAGTCCTATCGCTTGAGGTGACGTTTCACGCCGCTGCCAGCAGGCGACCATCGCGTGGCCATTTGCTAAGCTTCCGCGCCGAGCCACGCCATGGATCGCGAGCGCATCGTCCAAGTCTTCTTCTTCGGCTTCCTGGCCCTGATGGCCTACGAGCTGTACCGGCTGCTCAATCCCTTCATCGTTCCGATCGCGTGGGCGATTCTGCTCGCGTTCCTCGCTCATCCCGCGCTCATCGAGACCAACCGCCTGGTCAAGAGCCGCACGCTCGCGGCGGTGATCATCACGTTCGTGGTCGCGCTCGGCGTGATCCTGCCGGCAATATGGCTCTCGGGCCGGCTCGTCGTCGAAGCGCAGATGCTCTATCGCCAGGTTTCCGCCGCGATGGGCACCGATGCCGGCGCAAGCAAGCTTCACGAGTGGACCCAGCATTCCGAGCTGATCGCCGCGATCGACAGCCGGCTCGCGGGCCGCGGGATAAAAATTGAGGACCAGGTTCCCAAGGTCGCGCTGCAGTCCGCGCAGGTGACCAGCCAGTACGTCGTCACCAACCTCGGCAGCGCCGCGCACAGCGTGCTCTCGTTCCTGATCGATTTCAGCGTCGTGCTGTTCACGTTCTTCTATCTGCTGCGCGACGGCGAAGAATACTACGAGAATCTCCGCGCGCTCACGCCGCTCCACGAGGAAGACAAGGCCGCCGTGTTCGAGACCCTGCGCGCGACGCTGTCCTCCGTGATGCGCGGCCTGATGCTGACCGCGCTGCTGCAAGGCGTGAGCATCGGCCTGGGGCTGCTGGTATGCGGCGTTCCGTATTGGGCGTTCCTCGCCCTCGCGACCGTCGCGGGCGGCCTGCTGCCGATCGGCGGCACCGCGATCGTATGGGTGCCGGCCGCGATGTACCTGGCTTACGCGCAGGGATGGGCTCCCGCGATCGTGCTGGTCGTATGGTGCTCGATCGCGGTCGGGGTCATCGACAATTTCATCAAGCCGCTCGCGATGAAGCATGGCACCGGGCTGCCCACCCTTGCGCTGTTCTTCGGAATCGCGGGCGGGCTCGAGGTTTACGGCCCGTTGGGTCTCTTCGCGGGTCCCGCGATTATCGCGGTGTTCACTGCGCTGCTGCGCGTCTATCGCAAGACCTACGGCCAGAGCCGCAAGGAAGCGGCATGACCCGGACAATTCAGAAAATCGGAAAACTTGAAGGAGGCAGATAAGTGAAATACGCAATCGTCACTGGCGGCGCGCGAGGACTGGGGCTCGGGATCGTGGAAGCGCTCCTCGAAGAAAAAGTCGTCGAGCAAATCGTCGTGATCGACAAGGACCTGGCTCCTCCACCTGCGGCACTCGCCGCGCACGTGCATGGCTTCGCTGCCGATGTCACCGACGAGAAGCAGGTGCATAGCGCGATCGAGGAAATCACCAGCCGCTTCGGACCGCATCCGGATGTGCTCTGCAACAATGCCGGCGGTGGGGAGCGCGCGTGGTTCGAGTCCAGCCAGCATCAGTGGGACAGCGTCGAGACCTGGCGCCGCTACGTCGACCTCAACCTCAACTCGGTCTATCTCGTGTCGAAGGAAGTGGCGCCGCGGATGCGCAGTGGCGGCGCCATCTGTAACACTTCGTCGATCGCCGGGTTGTTGCCGTCGCCGGTGCTCGCCGCGTACGCCGCCGCGAAGGCCGGAGTGATCTCTTACACCAAGACGCTCGCGCTGCAGCTCGGTCCGCAAGGCATTCGCGTCAACGCGGTTGCGCCTGGATTGATCTACACCCGTATCTGGGAGCAGCTCGGCGCGGCGATCGGCGGCGCCGACGCGCGGGCGCGCGCCACCTTCGACACCGTGGTGCGCCAGATGGTGCCGCTCGGGCGCGAACAGACCCAGGAAGATATCGGCCGCGCAGTCGCGTGGCTCTGCTCCGATCGCGCGATCAACGTGACCGGGCAGGTGATCGCGATCGACGGCGGTATCACACTCGGCCCAGGCGCCCGCGTCGAACGCTAGCGCGTCCTCGAATCGCCTCTCGATTCGCGCCAATCAAATCGGCGCCGGCTGAACGCGGCCGGCAGCCCCGAGGGCGGCCTACCTCAGAGAGGCGTTCTCGCGATTTCCTATCGCGCCGCGTCTACTATGTGGCCGCGCGTCTGGCGTATCGCTGAGGGCACGAGGCGGCGATAAACTAATCCGCGCGGAACGAAACCTGGCTGCACAGATACCGGCATGACCGATAAGGAGAAAAAAGCACGCTTCGTCGTGCGGCGCCTTAACGAAGAGGGCTTCAAGGCCTACTTCGCTGGCGGATGTGTGCGCGACCGCGTGCTGGGCGTCGAGCCCAAGGACTACGACATTGCGACCGATGCGCGCCCCGAAGTCGTGCAACGGATCTTCGACGACAACATCGCGCTTGGCGCGCGTTTCGGCGTAATCAACGTCGGAGTCGACGGTGACCGCTTCGAGGTCGCGACTTTCCGCGCCGATGCCGCCTACGTCGACGGCCGCCATCCCTCCGCAGTCAGCTATGGCACGATCGAAGAGGACGCGGTGCGCCGCGACTTTACCATCGGCGGCATGTACCTCGACCCTTCCAACGATCGGATAATTGATCTCGTCGGCGGCATCCGCGATCTGCGCGCCGGAATCGTCCGCGCGATCGGCGACCCGGCCGCCCGCTTCGCTGAGGACCATCTGCGGATCCTGCGCGCGGTTCGTTTCGCCGCGCGGTTCAGCTTCACGATCGATTCAGCAACCCTGGCCGCGATGCGCCGCGCCGCGTCGACCATTGCAAATGTCGCTGCCGAGCGTATCGGCGAGGAGCTGGTGCGCGTGATGACCGAGGGTGGCGCCGCGCGCGGGATAGACCTGCTGCGCGACTCGGGGCTGATGAGCTTCGTGCTGCCTGAGGCTGAAGCCATGATCGGATGCGCGCAGCCCGAGAACTATCATCCCGAGGGCGACGTGTACGTGCACACGCGCCTGGCGGTCTCGATGCTCGAAGCGGGTTGCACGGAGACGCTCGCGTTCGGAATCCTGCTCCACGATATCGCCAAGCCGC
>DATDGX010000179.1:0-20430 GCA_036521875.1 Binataceae bacterium (SeqCode) | reverse complement strand
CCTTACCGGGAAATATCGCAGTGGCGAAAAGCCGCCCGAGGACTCGCGCCTGGCCAAGATGGACTTGTGGAACAGGCTCGCCAACGAGCGCAACTATCGCACGCTCGAGGCAGTGGAGCAGGTCGCTAAGGAGCGGGGGCGGAAGATATCGCAAATCGCGCTCGCCTGGGTGAATCAGCAGCCGGGCGTGAGCTCGGTGATTTACGGCGCCCGCACCATCGAGCAGAACGACGAGAACCTGAGCGCTATCGGCCTCAAGCTTGAGGCGGCGGAGCTTGCCGCGCTCGACAAGGCGAGCGCGCTGCCGCCCGAGTATCCCGGATCGATGCAGGCGCGGCTGCCCGGCTCGCATCCATAGGCTTCGCGCGCGCGAAATTCGCAAACCATATTAACGTTCGTTCATGTGCGCGTTCTGACTGGCAGAAAAAATCCAGCCGGTCGCGCACAGTTTCGGGAAATCCACGCGCGTGAAGCGCCCATCGAAGGGGAACGTCTAAATATCAGGAGGTGCAGAAACAATAAGGATTTTCCGGAGGTGAATGACAATGAAGAAGAAGATTCTTGGGATTACCAGAAGGATATTACTGCTAGCCGGAATCTTCGCAGCCCAGGCCTGCTGGATAGGACCAGGACCTGGATACTACGGTTACGGCCACTATCATGGCTATCATGGGCACTGGCGCTAGCCAGTAATCCCTGGTCAGTAATCGAGTAGCTAAACGATAACCTGTGCCGGCTGAGCTTTTGAGCCTCAGCCGGCACGCGCTTCGCGCGGCCAGTCCGCTCTCCACTTCGGGTCTCAGCGTACGAATCTCAGCGTTGCACAACCTCGCCATCGCCGATCGGGTGAAGTCCAACTCGAGAGGAACAACACTGAGCGGTGATTAGCTACGGCGTCCCGGATCGCGTTGCAAGCCGGTCAGCAACGCGTCGACCGTGGCATCGACGAGCGGGCGGCGGTCCGAGAGCAGGTATCCGGGGCGCGCGATCATTAGCGACACGAGACCGTGGGCTGCGGCCCAGATAGTCTGAGTCACTATCGTTACGTCGCCATTCTTCAGATGGCCAGCATCGATCATCCGGGCGACCTGGTCAGGGAACAGCAGAAACGACTGAACGCCAATTCCCTGTTGTTCGAAGGGCCGGCTCAAGTCTTTGCGACGCGTGAATTTCGGCGCCGCATGACCCACCATGAAGCTCAGTTGATACTCGTCAGGATGCTCGAGTCCGAATTCGACGTAAGCCTCGACGAGCCGCCGCAGCAGATCAGGCGAGTCCTTCAAGTCCGCCGTTAGTGCGGCAGACCGCGTCGAGGATCTCTTCTTTGCTCTTGAAATAGACGTCGCACCGGGCCCGCGTTCATCGGCACGGCCGAATTCATGCGCCATAGCGCGGTTCAGGATGAGATGATCGAAGAGATTCTCAGGAAGTACAGGCTCGCAAGGGCCGGCCTGTTCGGCCCCAAGCGCGCGAAGTTCGACTCCGGGCAAATCGTCACGATTCGCATTTCTCCTCAACACGATCTGCCCGAGAGATTTCAGTCGCAGCCAGGCACGCCAGCACCGGCGCTGAGCACAGAGCAAACTAACCAGCCAGCAAGAACCCATGAGACATAGACAACCAGTGCGTTCCGATAGGAATCGGCGTGGTCACTTTGGGAAAATTCAGGAACTCTGAAGCGAAAGGCAATCCGAAGACATCGTAAGAATCAGCCCAGGGTACGTCGCGGAGCGCAACGTCTACGTGGCGCCCGAGCGTGATCGGGTTGTGGTGGTGCCGGAACGTGAGCGCGTGGTCGAGCCGGAACGTCGGGTGGTACCTGCGGCTCCCGTCGTTCACGATACCCACGCGGTACCGGAGACTCATGCCAGCCGCGCGCAAGTGGAGACTCATGCCGCGGCTGACAGAAACGCGAGCCACGGGGGAGACGAACGCTAGTCGCCGCGCGCTAGTCGCGAATACCAAGTCGAGAGAAACAGGTTAACAGAATCTCACGGTCATCTGCATCAGATGCCTGTGAGGCTTTTGAGCCTCCTACAGCGTTCGGCGAAACGAAACACTCGCCAGCACCAGCATCGCTCCCGTGAACACCGCGAGATATGCGATGTCGTTGGTGACCGCCGCGATGTCGGCCCCTTTGAACAGTATCTGCTTGATCGCGCTGACCGCGTGCGTCTCGGGATTATAGTGTGCAAATGATCTCAGCCACGGGGGAAAACTTTCGATCGGATAAATTGCGCCGCTGGGAAAAAACAGGATCACGTTGAGGAAGCCCGCGAAAGTTCCCACCAGGCGCGGATGCCCCGCGCGCCCCAGCATCGCGAACACCATCGCCAGCAGCCCCGTTGCGCTCAGAACTATGATTACGATTAGTGTGAGCAACGCCGGCAGTCCGCCCTCGATACGGCCGCGCGTGATCAGCAGCCCCAGGAACATCACCACGATCCCGGCGATGCTGGTGACGGTGACGCCGCTGGCGAGAATCCCGCCGGCAATGTCCCATCGCGAGAGCGGGGTGACGAGATAGCATTCCGTCACGCCCATGAACTTGTCCATTACCCAGTTGAACACGCCGGACATCAACGAGCCGGTGAACAGCGCCATCACGATCACACCGGGAATCAAAGAGCGATCGTAGTCGACGTACGGAAACAGCCAACTTGGCCGGAACGAGATTTGATCGAGCTTGGGCTCGCGCGCGGTGACGAAGCTTACGCGGACCGATGCGGCTGCCGCGCCGAGCACGCCCTCGAGTCCCGCGGAACTCACCGAGTCGACGTTGTCGGTGAAGAGCCCGATTTCGCCGATGCGTCCTTCGGCTACGTCGTGGCTGAAGTTGGGGGGAATCACCACTACGCCTTTGTAAACGCCGTCGCGGACCTCGTCGATGGCGCGGCCCGGATCGGAAACGAAGGTCAGGTCGACGGTCTTCGGTCCGGCCTCGAGCGCCTGCAGCTGCTCGATCACGCGGCGCGCAAATACGCCGTGATCCTGGGCGACGACCGCGAGCGGAAGATGCTTGAGCTGCCCCTCGAACGAGTTGCCGATGATCACTAGGTAGACGATCGGCATGAGGATGACCGCGATTAGCGTGATGGGATTGCGCATAAGTTTGCGCAGGTCACGACGCATGATGGCCCAAATCTTCATTGCGGCTACCTTCTCAGCGCCGATGCCGGCATGCCGGGCACCAGGAAGTTCACTTTCTTCGCGCCCTCGTCGCGCAGGGTGCGCCCGGTGAAGTGGATGAAGACGTCTTCGAGCGACAGCTTGTGCATCGCGATCGACGATACCCGTCCGCCCACCTCTTCGATATCGTCGAGCACCTTGGGCATCGCATGAGCGCCGTCGTCCGAGGAGAGCATCAGCTTGCCATTACCGTCGTGGATGACCCCGCGCAGATACGGCTTGGGCTTGAGCGCCTCGGCAACACGCGCGCCGTCGCCCTCAATTTCGAGTTCGATGCGGTCACCGCCCTGGATCATCGACTTGAGCCCGGCCGGGGTGTCGAGCGCGATTATCTTGCCGCCGTCGACGATCGCGATTCGGTCGCATAGCGACTCGGCCTCATCCATATAGTGAGTGGTAAGCGAGACGGTGATCTCGCTTTCCTTGCGCAGCTCGCGAAGCAGGTCCCAGACCGCGAGCCGGCTCTGCGGGTCGAGGCCGATGGTCGGCTCGTCGAGGAACAGGACCTCGGGCGAATGGATGAGTCCGCGTGCGAGCTCCAGGCGCCGGCGCATCCCGCCCGAGTAAGTGGCGACGAGATCGTAAGCGCGCTCATGCAGCCCGACCAGATCGAGTAAGCGCTTCGCGCGCTGGTGCCGCTTTGCGCGCGGCACCCCGTAGAATTGTCCGTAGATATCGACGTTCTCCCAGCCGGTGAGATCGAGGTCCGAGGTCAGCGCCTGCGGGATGACGCCGATTCGTTCGCGGACGCGGCGCGGATGGCGGGCGATGTCCTGACCGGCGACGATCGCATGACCTTCGCTCGGCGGCAGCAGCGTGGTCAGCACCCGCACCAGCGTGGTTTTGCCGGCGCCGTTGGGCCCCAGCAGGCCGAACACTTCGCCGCGCTTGACGTCGAACGTCACCGAGTCGACGGCGGTGAACGAGCCGAAGCGCTTAGTAAGCGCTTGTGTCTGTATTGCGAGTGAGTTTGGTTCCATCGGTGCGCTGGAAAGTGACCAGGGCGGTCATCCCGGGCTTGAGTTCTCCGCTGCTCTGCAGCACCTGCACCTTGACGTAGAAAGTGCGGATGTCCTGGCGGCCGCGGCGCACGTCGCGCTCGGTGGCGAATTCGCCTTCCTGTCCGATCGCCATTACCCGGCCGCTATAAACCTGCGGCGGACTGGTCGGCAGCGTAACCTCGGCGGCCTTGCCGACGAACAGCGTGCCGAGGTCGCTTTCCTCGACGTCGACGCGCGCCCACACGGTCTGCAAGTCGTCGACCGTCAGGATAGGCGTTCCGGGCGTGACCCATTCGCCCACTTCGAGCGCCTTGTTCACGATCACGCCGTCGACCGGCGACTTGATTTGGGTGTCGGCGAGCTGATCGATGTAGAACTTCAGATTGGCGCGCGCGCTTTCGACCGCGGCCTCATCGTCGGCGACCGCGGTGCTTGCGTCGTCGCGCTCCTTGGTCGCGATCACGTGCTCGCTGAAGAGTTGAGTGTCGCGGCCCATGGTGCGGCGCGCATCCGCAAGGTCGGCGCTGGATTTGGCGAGGTCGGCGCGTGCCTTGGCGACCTGGTTGCGCAGGTCGATGTCCTCGATCTCGCATACGACCTGGCCGCGCTTCACGTGATCGCCCTCGATCAGATCAAGCTTCGCAATCCGGCCCGCGATGCGGCTGGTCAGGTTTACCTCGGGCGCTTCGAGCATCCCGACCACCTTGATCGAGCTCCGATCCACTGGAGGCCAAAGATACAGGTTGCCGAAAAAATAGAAGCCAACCGCGATTGCCGCCAGGATCGATACGGTGATGAGCCGGCGGAGGATTTTCCTGATCATGTGGTCTGCACAGCCTTTGCCTGATGAGTCGCGAACGGAACAGATGTCAGGGCGTTGACGAAGAAATGCGCCAGCTCGTCGCTCAGTTCAGCCACCGGCCGCTGCGGCCCGTAGTAGAGCAGCACCGAGCGAATCGCACCGAGAATCGCCATCGTGATCAGGCGTGAATCTGCGGGAGAAAAGACCCCCGCCTCAGCGCCCTGCTCGACGAGGGAGGTAAAAAAGTTGAACCCGCGCTCGCGCCACGCCTCGAGTAGCCGATTGCGCGCCTGCGCCATCCGCGGCTCCTCGGTGGCAATCAGGCGCAGCAGGTCGCGATTCTGATCGTGGTACTGGATGCTCACGGAAATCGCGCGGCGCAGGCGCTCGCGCAGATCGGCGGTCGGCTCCACGCTCGACTGGTAGGCTCGCGTGACGGACTCCATCCCTTCGCTCAGGATTCCCAGGTACAGGGCCTCCTTGGACGGGAAGTAAAGGTAGAGGGTGCCCTTGGCGACGCCAGCTGCCTCGGCAACGCGGTCCATCGTAACGGCCTGGTACGCCTGATAGGCAAAGAGCTTAAGGCCCGCAGCCAGGATCCGCTCGCGCTTGGAACCCGCCGGGTTGTGGTTGTCAGCGGCGGCTGGTCGGCCATTGCCGGGCTTTGGGGTCTTTCCGTTGGTTCTCTTCATAAACTGACCAGTCAGTCATAGACTTGCCGAGACTGCTCCGCGAGTCAAATGGTGAAGCAAACGCCCTGACGATCGTTAGGCAGCGTTAGGCTCGCAGTGGATGCGGCAGAGGCGGAGATTGTGTGGCGGCGGGCAAGACTCTACGTCTTTCTCCCGGCCGCCACCAAGCGAATCACTTAAGCGACAGCGCCGCGCCGCCGGTAAGCTTCCGCGCCAATCAGGACGATACCGAGCAGGAGCATTCCGGCGCTGAACGATCGCATGACCACGTGCATCGATTCCGAGATGCTCGTTACGCCGCGGTCGCGCGACCATCCGATGTCACCGTTTGGGGAAGTAGTAAACTTGGGAATAGCAAGTCCGAGGAGCCCGAACAGAGCCAGGCATGCGCCGAACCATACGATTGATTTCATGAGCTTTGCACCTTGTGTCCTGTCTCGAGCGCGAATACGCGCGCGCCCGGATTTTCGACGTTCGTCAGTTGATGTCCCGGTAGTAGCGGTCGGAGTAATCCGCGGAGTATTCCGCGTTCCGCGACTCGATGCCGCCGTCGTGGTCATGGCTGCTGTCCCGGTTCGCTTTCCAGCCGTCGCCTTGCTCGTCGCTGTGATTCCAATTGGAACGCTCGCCCGAGTGGTAATTGGAATTATAGTAAGAACCGTCATTCGGCGGTCCGGAGAAGCATCCCGCAGTAGTTAGTAGTGAAAGCGCCGCCAGCGTTCGCACACTCCATATTCCGAAAGTGGATTTCATGTTATTTCCTTTAGTCTGTTCGATTAGTCAGTCGCTCACAACGGCGAGGCTGACAGGTAATACCGTGACGGTACGGGGGCGCGCCGCGCTCGGGCCGGTCGTCATCGAAATTGCCCAGCGGACCGCCCACCAGGTCAGCGTGAACGTGATCAATGTGAACAGTAGGGAGGGGAGCAACCCGTTCCAGTTGAAGACTTCCTCCAGGTTGCCGATAGAGCCGGGGACTAGAACGTGATTTGTAAGTCGATCGACGATGAAAACGTGTACTGGCGTCAACGCGTGTGCGACGAACACGGCGTAGATTGAAAACGCCTCGGCCGCGACGAATGCAGCCATAAGACTCAGCCTTGAAACAGCCCTGATGGAAAGTGCCGGCGGCTCAATCGAGCGCTCCGACTGAAACCACGCAAGGTTGGGCTCAGAGTGTCCCATTTGTGGACCTCCGCAAGCCTTGGTCGTTTACTATTTAGGTTGGTCTAGCGAGAACGTGGTCAAAGGCGAGCCGAAGGGCCACTGTCGAGCTGGATCAAAGTCGGACTCGATTCGTATGTCGATGACGACAAAACAAGTATAGGGCGGTGCCGAGGTCTCAGTCAAATGAGTATCACTAATGGGCGATCGCATTCGCCGCGAGTGGGAAAAGGCCGCAGCCCTTTTGGTGGGACGGCGGCCTATTGTCACTTACCCGGACCGGATTTATGCGGACCGGGCTGACGAGTCATAGACTCGTCAGCCGCGGTCCAATGTCACTTCAGACTTCGCGACGCTACTCCAGCGGCACCAGTTCGACGCGCCGGTTCTGTGCGCGACCTTCAGCAGTGTCGTTGGGTGCGACGAAGTTGGTCTTGCCGTAGCCGTGCGGGATCAGGCGGCTCGAGGAAATTCCTTCCCCGCTCAGATAGCTGACCACTGCATTGGCGCGCCGGTCGGAAAGCCTCAGGTTGTACCGCTCGGTTCCGATCGCGTCGCAGTATCCGTCGACGTTGACGTTCACGTTCGGATGCGACTTCAGGATTGACGCACCTTCATCGAGCACTGCGGCGTCGCCCGGACGAATGTTCGACTTGTCAAAGTCGAAGTGCACGCCACGCAGGACGACCCTCTCGACTGGTGCCGGCGGCGGAGGCGGTGGTGGCGGCGGTGGCGGCGGCGGCGGCGGAGGTGGTGGCGGCGGAGGCGGTGCAGCATGCGGCGCGAGCAAATATCCGGCTATGCCGCCCAGTAGCGCGCCCGTGAGTACGCCGAGTCCGCAGCCGAGTCCGACCGCCTTGGGATCGTCTTCATCGGTTTCGAGGCCGATTGCGCATCCGATTCCTCCGCCTGCGAGCGCCCCCGCACCAGCGCCGATGGCGGTGTATTGCGTTTGCGCAGGCGTGAATGATGCGCAGCTCGAGGCTACCATCGCCAGGACCGCGATCCACAGCATGTGTATCCCGATTTTTCTTCGCACGATCGACCTTCCTTTTCTGGTGAGCCCCCGAACTGAGCACCCACGATTTAAGAGCGAAGCCGGGCCCCGCGCCCGACACACCGACGCCTATTTTATACAATCAGGCGAGTAAAGGTATCGGCCGGTCAACTGTCGCGTCGCATCGAGATTCGCTATTGGAGATCTTCTCCTCCCGTTCAATGCCGCAAAGTTCTGGTTCGGTTCGCCTGACAATCAGCAGGCCATCCGTCCCCCGACCATCTCCTCCGAGACCATACGCGCGGAGGATATTATCGCCGACGGGTTCCTATAGGAAGAGCCCGACCAGCGCTTTATTGCTGAGCAGGATGCGCCCATCTTGATCGGATCGACGGCCCTGGCGGATACACATACGTGCCTTGCCCCGGCCTGAGGGATTGCATGGCCTCGAGCATTGACGGACGGCGGAAACCATCAGGGGGCGGAATCTCGAGCCTCCACTCGTAAAGCTCGCTCGGCAAAATCCTCGCCCGGGAGGACGCACGGAAATTGTGTGTGAGCGGTTAAGTCCTGGCGCCACGACCATTATCGACGCGCCCGTCAGCAATGCGCTTGGTGTTTGCTCAGCGCCGCGTCCGACCAACTTCCATCTGGCGGTGCGGACGCACCGCTCCGTCCACATCGACACGCTTACGCGGCGTGCATCGTCATTGATTCCCAAAGCTTGCTGACGCGGACGACGAGTTGCCGTCCCTGGCGGACAACGAACCGTTCACGCTCCAGTTGGGCGAGATGTTCGGTGACTCTTGGCCGGGAGGCACCGACCAGATTGGCGATATCTTTGTGGCTGAATGATACTCGGAGAAGGGTGCCGCGCGATTCTTCAATCCCAAAGTCGGAACACAGTTCGAGCAGGGTCATCGCGATGCGTTCGTGAAGACCGAGATTCAAGGAACTCGAGCTGCGCAGCAGTAGCCGATACCACTGCTTCAGATCGTTCTGATGAAATTTTTTGAAGGCCGATCCGTTGGCATTAACCGTGATGACGTTGAGATCGTCCCAGCTCACGCTGCCGACCCGGCAATCATTGAAGGCCTCGCAGCGGAAATCGGATTGGCTAATCGGAAGGGAAGGAAATTCGGGTATCGGACCCGGCGCAAGCAACGCCACCGTGACGCGCTCGCCGCGAGCATTGAGGCAGGTGATGCGCGCGATGCCGGCTAACAGAATGTGAGCTTCGGTGGCGAGTTCGGCGGCGCGGAGAATTACTTCCCGCCGCTTGAAATTGGACAGCGCCAGCGCTGCCACCAGCATTGTTAGCTCTGTGGAGGAAAGCCAGGATAAAGCCTGGAGCCGGCTCAGCCTGTCGAGGTCGGTGTCGTGGGGATTCTTGGTCGCATTCAATTTTTCACCCTATGAGGTTACCTCCAACGCTATTCCCTGCACCGGGTGAAAGCAAATGAAATGTTACCTGGAGGACAATCTTCACGTCCCGATTATAACCGCGAAATGCTCATTTCAAGTACAATTCCGAGTTTACCAAATGGTGGAATCGCCAAATACGCGCTGTGAAATGGTCAATGGGTGAGGTGGAATCGCAAAATGCGCGGGCAGGTAAGTCTACGATGCCAAACTCTTGCTGGTGCGAGCGCCGTTCGTCCGCGTCTTGGAACCGTTCACCATGACGTGAGTGTCGTTAAGAAAGCTTTCAAGACGATCGCGCTTGATCTCGACATGGCGTTTCACTCGCGAAACCAGGTGCTTGCGCTCAAATCGAAGGAGCTGTTCCGTGATTCGTGGCCGTGAAGCTCCCACCAGCTCCGCAAGATCTTTGTGACGGACGTTCACTGACAGGCGCATTCCCTGGGGACCATCCGGTTCTCCGAAATTGTCGCTTAGTTCCATCAGGATCAGCGCGAGACGCTCCTCGAGCGTGCAGCTCATGAAATTGGAGCATCGCAACTGAACCAGATCCCATCGTCCCGAATAGCTGACGGCCATCCGCTTGAAATCCGTTGAGGTGATTCCCAGCGAAATCTCGATGAAAGTATTCAGATCGACCGTCCCGACTTTACAATCGGTGACCGCCTCGCAACGGAAGTTGTAACTGATTCCGAGCACCGGGGGAGGAAGGCCGGGAATCATCCCGGGCGCGACCATGATCACCAGGCTGCGCTGACCCTTGCGATTGCGGCAGGAGATGCGCGCGACTCCGGACAGCAACACGTATGCAGATTCGTCGGAATGCATGTCGTCGAAGATGACGCCGCGCTTTTCCACGTCGCTCACCGTGAGCGCCCCGGCAAGGCGATCGAGCTTGCGTGCCGTGAGCCAGGAAATGTTCCTGAGTCCCCGCAGTTTCCGTATTCCCGTCGCCCGCTTCGCACGCATAAGCATCAATCTAGCAGAACCGTTGCGAGCGCATAGTTTTCAATCCTCGCGGTTGGTCACCTGTGTAACAAAAGCTGACGGTCGCGCCTTGGCAATGGCGATTGCATGGAGATAGCGTGAAGGTTGGCAGTAACAGAATCGCGCAGGCCGACGTGCGGCGCCAGGAGCTCCTCAAGTGACACTTGTGAATATTGTCGTGATTCTGGTCGTGGTTGGCCTGGTGATGTGGCTAATCAATACTTACATACCGATGGCGGGCGCCATCAAGAGTCTACTGAATATCGTAGTCTTCATAGTGGTGCTGGTCTGGCTCCTGCAGACGTTTGGGGTGATGGGACCTATTGCCGGTGTGCGGATTCCCGCTCTGCATTGAAGTCGATGGGATGGTCGGAATTGAAAGTGATGCATCGCGGCGCGCGAATGAAGTTCGACGTCAATATGAACACAGCTACAACAAAGATAGCCATTAGTCGCGTCCTCGCGACCGTCCTTCCCCTGGCCGAGCGGCAATCGCCGCAAGGCGCGCGGTAGAAAGGCGGGCATCCGGGAGTCTCCCCCCTCCTTGGATGCCCGCCAAATTATCGCGGCCATTAGTCAGTAGACAGAGATGCGGTGATGGACCAATGCTCAGAGCATTAGTCAGTCGAATAGCGATTGCCCGCTTGGTTAGTCAGAATATTTGGAATCCCGCCTATGCCACCGGAACTTTCGCGGCCGTCCGCGCGCGATGCCCACGCGCCGCGCGATCCCTCCGCGGCTGACGAGTGCGATGAATGCCGCTCGGGCGGCCAAGACGAAGCCGCGAGCATAGCGAATCGCAACTGACCTCGCATCGAGGGCTGCGCGCATCCGATCCTCGAGATTCTAATTCCACTCTTGCGCCCTCAAATGTTGACTCCATCGGGGTTTTCCGGTTGAGTCGGGCGCGCCACGAACTCGGCTGGAGGGTGCATCGGACTGCGAATCGAGGTTTGGGGGCTCAAATCCACCCGGGCTCGCTAGGCAGCCTCTGTTGCGTCACTCTCGGCGAAGTCGCCGCGTCCCATTCAACAAGATGGTTGATGCAGATGATGGCTCTTTTCGGAGTCCGTGTTGCGTGGTTGGCTGGGTGCTGATTTGAGTTCACCAGCGGACGATTCACCTCGTCGCGAGCGCATCCTTGATCTGCGCAGCCTGGGCGCGTTCGCTGTTTACTTCGGACTCTCGCTGTTTTTTTTCGGTCGCGCGCTGCCGGATCACTTTCACGACACGTACATCGGGACAGGCAACGATCCGTCGGTCTCGATGTGGTTCTTCGTGTGGTGGCCGTATGCGTTCGTTCACCATCTGGATCCGTTTTTCACCGATCTCCTCTGGGCCCCGAGCGGCATCAATCTAGCCTGGACGACCGCGATCTTCCTGCCGAGCTTGGTCATCTGGCCCCTGACCGCCAGCCTTGGACTGATCGCGGCCTATAATGTCCTGTCTCTGGCGATCCTGCCGCTCGGCGCATGGACCGCTTTTCTCCTTTGTCGTTACATCTGTCGCGCCTGGTGGCCCTCGATCCTGGGCGGCTACATCTTCGGCTTCTCAGCCTACATGTTGGGGCATCAGACTTGCGGCCAGGTGAGCCTGACCCTAGTTCTCCTGGTGCCGCTCGCGGTGCTGCTTATCGCGCGCGCGATCACGGGAGAACTCGCGAGGGGAAGGCTCATCGCCGCGATGACGGCGCTGCTGGTCGTGCAATTCCTTATCTCGGCCGAAGTCTTCGCGACGATGACCGTAATTGGCGGGATGGGGCTCTTCCTCGGGTTTTCGTTCGCGCCACCGGACATTCGCAAGCGCATCGCAAGAACGTTGCCGTCGATCACGATCGCGTATGCTGTGGCGTTGGTCATCGTGAGCCCTTATCTCTACGGCATGTTCGCCTTTGGCGCGCCGCGCGGACCGATCTGGTCGCTCGACGCCTATTCCGCCGACCTCCTGAACTTCATCGTGCCTGCGCCCACCAGCGCGTTCGGCGTGATTCCTTTTATCAGCCGTATCGCGGCGCCGTTCTACGCCATCTGCGAAGTGAACGCTTACCTGGGGCTGCCGCTGATTATTCTCGCGGCGGCCTATGCATGGCGGCACTGGCGCGAGCCGACCGGCAAGCTGCTCGTCGACTCGCTCATTATCATCTGCGTGCTGGCGATGGGTCCGCTGCTGCACTTTCGTGGCGCGGTGTTGTGCGAGCTTCCAGGCAAGATCCTTCCGCTGCTGCCGGCGCTCGGCAAAGCGCTTCCCGCGCGCTTCATGATGTACGCCTTTCTGGTTCTTGCGATCATCGCGTCGATTTGGTTTACGGAAAGCCGGTTCGGCTCCGCGATGAAGTTCGCACTCGCCGCGACGATCGTGGTCTCCACGCTGCCGAATCTGTCCGCGGCTTACTGGACGCGCGCGGACGACTCGCCCGCGTTTTTCACCACTGCTCTCCACCGCCTATACCTCGCGCCTGGCGAGAATGTCCTCGTGCTGCCATTTGGGATTCGCGGCAGTAGCATGCTCTGGCAGGCCGAGACCGGGATGTACTTCCGGATGGCCGGCGGATGGACCGGGCAATTGCCGCCGGAGTTTAGCAACTGGCCGATCGTCAATGCGTTCTTAACTCCGGCCTATCTACCGGATGCCGGAGCGCAACTGAGCGCATTCATGGCCCGCGACGCGGTCAACACTATCGCGGTGGTCGATGGCGATGTCGACGCCAAAGCATGGCATTCGCTCGCATCAGCTTGCTGCGTCGCGAAACAAAGCACCGGTGGCGTGACGCTATATCACGTGGCGCGCCGCGCGCTGGCGCCCTATGCGACGGTCACTGCACTTCAGATGGAGCAACAGGCCGACTCAGTTCTGTTCGACACTCTCTTGCTTGCGACCGATCGATGGCTCTCCTATGGAAACAGTCTCGCCCGCCTGACTCCGCTCGGGGCGCAATGGCACGGCCTCCTGCCGCTATCATGGATTGCTGGGCCAACTATGGCCGGCGCGGCAATACTCGAGAACCCGGTTACGGATACAAGCGGACGTTACTTTTGCGGAGCATGGCTTGGCCCGATGTCCGACGGGCGGCCGAGCGTCGGCGTGTTCGGTTCATACGCCGCGCTCGAACCGATAATCGCGCGCTATCGCAACCGCGCGGCGCACATATATTTCCCCTATCCGCACGAGCTGCGTGCGCCGCCGCAACCGGATACGCGCGGACTGATGGTGATGGTGTTCGATCGAGCCCAACTCGCCGCTTCGGCATCGCGGCTGGCTCCCCGCAGTCCCGGCTCGGCTGAGCCGCCCGTGAGATAGACGAAATTCCGAACTGCACAACGATGTCGATTTTGTTAGGTTGTTCAGGAATCTCAAGGTGCGCCAGGTTGATTTGAGTTCACGAGCGGACGATCGCCCTGGTCGCGAGCGCGTCCTGGATCTGCGCAGCCTGGGCGCGTTCGCCATTTACTTCGGACTTTCGCTGTATTTCTTCGGCCGCACGCTGCCCGGTCATTTTCGCGAAACGTACATCGGGACGGGCAACGATCCGTCGCTCTTTATGTGGTTTCTCGTCTGGTGGCCCTATGCGTTCATTCACCATCTGAACCCGTTCTTCACCGATCTGCTTTGGGCGCAGAGCGGCGTCAATCTGGCCTGGACGACCGCCATCCCACTGCCGAGCCTGGTCATCTGGCCCCTGACCGCCGGCCTCGGACCGATTGCGGCCTACAACGTTCTGTGCCTCGCGAGCCTGCCGCTCGGCGCGTGGACCGCTTTCCTCCTGTGTCGCTACATCTGTCGCTCCTGGTGGCCGTCGATCCTGGGCGGCTCCATCTTCGGCTTCTCCGCCTATATGTTGGGGCAGCAGAGTTGCGGCCATGTGCACCAGACCTTGGTGTTCCTGGTGCCGCTCGCGGTTTTGCTCGTGGCGCGCGCGATCGCGGGCGAACTCGGAACGCGAGGGTTCATCGCCGCGATGACGGCGCTGCTGGTCGCGCAGTTTCTTATCGCGATCGAAGTCTTCGCGACGATGACCGCAATTGGCGGGATGGGGCTCTTCCTCGGGTGGTCGTTCGCGCCACCCGACCCGCGCAAGCGTATCGCGGGAAGGTTGCTGCCGATCGCTGTCGCGTATGCGATCGCGGCGATCATCCTCAGTCCTTATCTCTACAGCATGTTTGCCTTGGGTGCGCCGCGCGGACCGATCTGGTCGCCCGACGCTTATTCCGCCGACCTGCTGAACTTCGTGGTGCCTGCGCCCACCAACGCGTTCGGCGCGATTCCCCTGGTAAGCCGTATCTCCGCGCCGTTTCGGCCCTTTAGCATCGGTGAGGTGGACGCCTACCTGGGGCTGCCGCTGATTCTCCTCGCCGCTGCCTATGCGTGGCGGCACTGGCGCGAGCCGACCGGCAAGCTGCTCGTCGACTCGCTGATCATCATCTGCGTGCTGGCGATGGGTCCGCTGCTACATTTTCGCGGCGCAGTGTTATGCGAGCTTCCAGGCAAGATCCTTCCGCTGCTGCCGGCGCTCGGCAAAGCACTTCCCGCGCGCCTCATGGCTTATGCCTTTCTGGTTGTCGCGATCATCGCGTCGATTTGGTTTACCGAGAGCCGATTCGGCTCCGCGGTGAAGGTCGCACTCGCCGCGACGATCGTGGTCTCCACGCTGCCGAACCTGTCCGCGGCTTACTGGACGCGCGCGGACGACTCGCCCGCGTTTTTCACCACAGCGATGCACCGCCTGTACCTCACGCCCGGCGAGAATGTCCTCGTGCTGCCATTTGGAATTCGCGGCAGCAGCATGCTCTGGCAGGCCGAGACCGGGATGTACTTCCGGATGGTCGGCGGATGGACCGGGCTGATGTCGCCGGAGTTTCGCGACTGGCCGATCGTCAGCGCCTTTTTGAACGCAGCCTATCTGCCGGACGCCGGAGCGCAACTGAGCGCATTCATGGCCCATCACGCAGTCAGCACGATCGCAGTGGCCGATGGCGACGCTGACGCGAAAGCATGGCATGCGCTCGCATCGGCTTGCTGTGTCGCGAAACAAAGCGCCGGTGGCGTGACGCTCTACCGCGCGGCACCCGGCACGCTGCCGCCTTACGCGGCGGCTACCGCGCTGCAAATGGAGCAGCGGGCCGATTCGACGCTGTTTGACACCCTCATGCTGGCCGCCGATCGATGGCTCTCCGAGGGAAACACTCTCGCCCGCCTGACTCCGCTCGAAGCGCAGGCGCACGGCCTGCTGCCGTCCTCATGGCTCGCGGGGCCAACCATGGCGGGCTGGTCGATACTCGAGAACCCGGTTACGGACCCAAGCGGACGTTATTTTTGCGGCGCATGGCTCGGCCCGATGCCGGACGGGCGGCCGAGCGTCGGCGTGTTCGGTTCATACGCCGCGCTCGAACCGCTAATCGCGCGCTACCGCAACCGCGCAGCGCAAATTTATTTTCCCTATCCGCACGAGCTGCGCGCGCCGCAGCAACCGGATACGCGCGGGCTGATGGTGATTGTCTTCGATCGAGCACAACTCGCCGCATCTGCAGCGCGGCCGGCTCCCACCAATCCCGGCTCGTTTGAACCGCGGTGAGATAACAGTATTACCGCCGCTCAATCTATTTGACGCTGAAGTACATCCGCAGTTGATCACTATCGGTGGGTCGTTCGTTCTCGATTCCGAAATCGCAGTGCGAGAGCTTCTTCGTGACCTCGCGGCGCTTGCCGACGTAGGCCTCGTAAGCCGCGGTCGGCGGATCGGGCAGCGCGGGAGGAGAGTAGCCTGGTCCGACGATGATCTGCTGTGAGCTCTTCGCGCGATACTGGATCTCGTTGGCGAGTGTACTCAGCGCTTCGCCATCGTCGCGCGGAGGAGCGCCCGCGATAAAGCTTTTGGCGATATCGCTCGCGAACACTCCGCTGGTGGGGCTCGCGATGAACGATCGCTTCAGCACCAGATCCATCCGCTGAATCGCCATCGCAGAGTTCACCGTGACTACTACCAGCGCGAGGTCGTGGAACTTGTCGCCAGTCGGCTGGAAATCGATTTTATTCCCGCCGCCCGCGGCCGGCTCGCGCCGCGTCTCCGCCAGATTGAACCAGGTGAAAAATCCGCTCTTCTGGACTTCCGCCAACGGCTGGTTGAGGAACCCGCCGATTGGCTCGACCGCCGCCGCTTGCGCGCCGATGCCGATCAGAGCGCCGGCGGCGGAAACGATCGCGATTGCGCGTCTGATGATTCGGAGAGGCAAGATTCGATTGCTCGTCAGATGGTCTCGCTACGTCAGGCGGTGTCGCGATTATAACCTTTTCAGTCGCGCTACCCGGAAGAAATTAGATCAATGTTGTTTGTGCCTGCGCCGATACTCACGAAACAGGTTACGCTGCCGATGCTCTCGTTTGTAACCCCGCCGCGACGTCTCGGAAGCGGCCAGAGTCGTGTATCGTCATCTCAACTCGGGCGGGTTGCCGAAAAGCCCGAGGAAATTCAATCTGGAAAATGAAACCCGATTCGCGATACTAAGAAAACCGGATCTGCGCGCCCGTAGCGCAACTGGACAGAGCATCAGACTTCGGATCTGAGGGTTGGGGGTTCGAATCCCTCCGGGCGCGCCAACTACCGCAAGCAGCGATCGCAGCGACCGGCTCGCGAGGCGGCCGTATCGAACAGCGCCAGCTTCCTCTCTCATCAGCAACGAGCGACGGATCGAGCCTGCTCCAGGGCAGACACCGAAACCTCAGCGAGGTTTCAGACATGCGTGTGTGACAGAAAGGGAAGCGCGAAACCCGGGTGGGTTTCGCATGGCTTGGATGAAATTTCGGACACTCGAGCCGGCAGAGCAGGAGCGAAGGGTTGCCGAGTCCCTTCGGCAGGCTCAGGACAGGCTCCTGACCTCAGCCGTTGCCGCGATGCCAGGCCGTTCGCGTGGCGAACACTGAGCATGGCGCAGGCCATTTAATTTGAATAGAGACAACATGCATGTTCGAGGGCTATGAGTTGGATGTTGCTTGGTTTATCCTCCGACCCGGACACGGTCAGAACGTCAATTTCAGAAAAATCCACATGCGAGCATAAATGCGTTTAATTGGAGGATTGGCTTTGATGAGGCACAAGAGACTGGCGGCTGTGGTGATCCTCCAGGTGATGGTGGGTTTGCTCTTTTCGCTGAGAGTGTCGCGCGCGATGACCGAAGCGGCGACTATCAAGATCGCAGGAAATCATCCACATATCGCCATCACGCCGGAGTGGCGGCCCGCGGCGAGCGACTGGAAATTGAACATGAAGACGGTGCTGGCGCTGCGCAATCGGGCTGAGTTGCAGGAACTCAAGCGCGAACTGCAAAAGCCCGGCTCCGCGAATTACCACAAATGGCTCAGCACTGCGGAGTTTATGCGCCGCTTCGGACCCACCAGTGACCAGATGGACGAGGTTGTGAAGTGGCTCAAGACGAGCGGGTTCGCCGTCACCTCGAGCAACATCGGCACCCGCACGGTTCACTTCAGCGGCAGCGTCGCGAACGCAGAGCGCGCCTTTTCCACGCGAATCCTAAGTAATGCGAACTTCTATGCGAACGTGTCCGACCCTCAAGTTCCGGCAGCGATCGGCAACTCCATCGCGGCGGTGATGGGCTTGAGCGGTCCGCTCACGGCAGGCCGGCCCAGAGCCCGCGCAATCGCCGACTCGGCGGGTTCGACGCCCGATTATCGCATCGGTAAAGAGAATCATCTTTCGCCGCAGGATTTATGGAAATTTTACGATGAGAAACCACCGACCGACCCAAAAAATATTGGCGGCACCGGCCCGGACGACTGTATCGCGCTGCTCGAAGCGACGGGCTTGGATACCGGAGCGCTCACGACGTTCACCAAGCGATTTAAGTTACCGCCGGTCGACCTCAAGGTAGTGTTGACCGATCCGTTGGAGGGGCCGGGGATCGCGATCGCCAACGAAATCTACCTGGACGTGGAGTGGTCTCACGCGGTTGCGCCCGCAACGCCGATCGCGATCTATGTGACCAACGGCACCGACGGGGGCCAATTCGACGCGCTGTCGCTCGCGGTCTTTCAAAACGCATGCGGCGTGATCAGTTCGAGTATCCACAACTGCGTCGATCTCAAGCAGATCGCCGCCTATGCCGACGTCGAGGCGCAAGCCGTGATGCAGGGTCAGACCTATTTTCACGCATCGGGCGATTTCGGCTCCTACTTCGATTGCGGGCAACCTACGGAGACGATGGGGACCACGGACGTCGAACCGAGTATCGATGAGAGCGCGGCAACCGAGGACGTAACCCAGGTCGGCGGCACTCAGTTCATTCCGAAATTGGATGCCAAGGGTCGAGTCTCTGCGTCGATCCAGCCCGGAGATGAACATGTCTGGAACGTGTGGGCGCACCCGACCGCTCCCATTCCGCGTCCTCCCGTCAAGGGCGCCAGCACCGGTGGGATCAGCGTGGTCTTTTCGGTGCCGACTTGGCAGGTCGGTATCGTGCCGTACGGTTTTCAGATGTCGGATCCGCTTACGATGCGCGGAGTGCCGGACGTTTCCATCATGGCGAATGAGGATGAACCCGGGGTCTGGATCGTCACTACCAACGAGATCGTAATGAAAGGTGGAAAAGGCTGCGGATCGAAATACTGCTTCACCAAGGAGGGAGGGACGAGCGCGGGATCGCCGATGTGGGCCGGAATTTCACGCCTGCTGGCCGTGACGCTGAATACTACCCGGCTGGGCAACATCAATCCCCGACTCTACGAATTGGCCAACGCGAAAAGCGCGGCGTTGGTCGACGTATCGCAGATCGGTGAGAACTGCCCCTACTCGGATTGCGGCAGATTTCCCGGCTACAAGGTTGGACCCAATTACGACTTGGGAACCGGACTGGGCAGCCCGGACATCCAAAAGTTGCTCGCGAACTTCTGAGGCTCTTCACCCAGCGCGAGCGACGGAATCGAGACTTCGATTCACCGACGCGGCTGGAGGCTACAGCCTTCAGAATTTGGGTGGAAACTTGGGACCCGGCTCGGCGCCCTGGCGTTTTCGCCCTAAACCGTACTCGCCACGACTAGACCGCACGAAGCGCCCGAGCTTTCGCTCGGGCGCGCCGTATCTGAGACGAAGCCTCAAAGAAAAAAGAAATCACAATTGATTTAACAGCCCGGCGAAACCCACCCGGGTTTCGCGCTTCCCTCTCGTTAAGAACGGGAACTCTGAAACCTCGCTGAGGTTTCAGTCTCTGGATCCTCAATCGACGAAAGGCGGCTCCAGGGGGTCGGCAAGATCAGCCTCAGCGCGCGTACGATTACATTCTGAACTTGAGCCGTTCCGAGACAGAACATGGACGCACCGCGCTCCGCGATGTACCAGACCCTCATCAACGACGCGCTGCGGGAATACATCCGCGGCACGCGCCTCGAAAAGGTCGTCCGCCAGGCGGTTCGGGAGGAAGTCAAAGCAGTCCGCGCAGCCCTGAAAAGAACGGCATGAAAATGTCCCGGCGGCGTGACGGGCAAAACGGGTCTGCAAGAACACAGTAACTGAAACCTCATCGAGGTTTCAGACGAGTGTGTGCAATCGAAAGGGAAGCGCGAAACCCGGGTGGGTTTCGCAGGCCTGGTCAAAGTAACGTCTCATTGGTGAGCCCGTCGGAGACCACGCTGTCCCAGGCCTTGTCGTGTTTGGAGTCGGCCCCTCGGTAAGCGGACTCTAACTCCCGGCCCCTGAGGAGCTTGAGCGCTTCCTCGAAGACCTGGGAGTGGCTCTTAAGGCCGTGTTTCTTGCGATACTCCTCGACAAACCGGAACAGCGAGTCCGGAAGCGAGACAGACAATTTTACATCGCTCATCGCGAATATCTTCCTACCAATACAATCACCCATGGTGGCAAAATGCGTACGCGTGCGCGACTCCGCAACGTCCGCATTCGCACTGAGGTTTTCCCCTGCGCAAAAGTTCTAACAGCGCGTAGCGCGCATCTTTGCCCAACGGGAAGGCTTAAACCTCGGTGAGGTTTCGGTATCTGAATTTGGTGACGCGCGGTGGGCTATGGCGTGGCATCGTGACTCACCCATGGAAACCGGCACTCTGCTAAGATCTGCGATCGATGAAAGTGCGGTTCCAGAATGGCAGGCACGGTCAACATGACCTTTGAGCAGAGTATCTCCGTGCGTGCCCTAATCGAAGCGGCGGCGCGGAGACTCG
>DATDGX010000178.1:0-4575 GCA_036521875.1 Binataceae bacterium (SeqCode) | reverse complement strand
GCATTGGCGGAGGCAAGCGATGCGCGGACGTCCTCGAGCCCGATGCCGTATTTGAACATGGCCGTCGGATTGAGCTCGACGCGCACTGCGGGCAGCGCCGAGCCGCCGATGATGACCTGGCCGATGCCGGAGATTTGCGATAGCTGCTGCGCTAGCACATTGCTCGCGGCGTCGTACATCTGGCCCTGGGTCAGCGTCTTCGACGTCATCGCCAGAATGAGGATCGGCGCGTCGGCCGGATTGACCTTGCGATAGGTGGGATTGCCCGGCAGATCGGTGGGCAACTGGCTGCGCGCCGCGTTGATCGCGGCCTGTACGTCGCGCGAGGCGGCGTCGATGTTGCGGCTCAGGTCGAACTGTAAAACCACGCTGCAATTTCCGAGCGAGCTGGTCGAGGTGAGCTGAGTCAGTCCGGCGATACGCCCGAACTGGCGCTCGAGCGGCGTCGCCACCGCCGAGGCCATCGTCTCGGGACTGGCGCCGGGAAGTGCAGCCTGCACCTGGATGGTCGGGAACTCGACCTGCGGCAGTGGCGAAACCGGCAGCAAACGGAAGGCGACCATGCCGGCCAGCGCGATTGCGATGGTGAGCAGAGTGGTCGCGACGGGCTTCTGGATGCAGATGGTCGAGATGTTCATGAGAGCGATGCGGGCGCAGGCGCCGCGGGCGCCGATGGCACGGGCGCGGAATATTCGGCTTTCACGCCGCCGCGATTTGCGACTCGCGCCGCCAACCGATCGAAGGCGAGAAAAATCACCGGCGTGGTGTAGAGCGTCAGCACCTGGCTGACCAGCAGCCCGCCGACGATCGCGATACCCAGCGGGCGGCGCAACTCAGAACCGGTGCCGGTGCCCAACGCGAGCGGCAGTCCGCCGAGCAGCGCCGCCATCGTGGTCATCATGATTGGCCGAAAGCGCAACAGGCAAGCCTGGTAGATCGCATCGAGGGCGCTCTTGCCATCCTTGCGCTGCGCCTCGAGCGCGAAATCGATCATCATGATCGCGTTTTTCTTGACGATACCGATCAGCAGGATGATCCCGATGAGCGCGATTACGTTGAGTTCGCTGCCGCAGATCATCAGAGCGAGAATCGCGCCGACGCCCGCCGACGGAAGCGTGGAGAGAATCGTGACCGGATGGATGTAGCTCTCGTACAGGACGCCAAGCACGATGTAGACCGTGACCAGCGCCGCAAGAATCAACAGCGGCTCGTTGCTGAGCGACGCCCGGAACGCTTCCGCGGTGCCCTGGAATCCCGCCGAGATACTCGCAGGCATCCCGATTTCCTGTTTCGCGGTGTCGATGGCGCTGACCGCGTCACCCAGCGCATAACCCGACGCCAGGTTGAACGAGATGGTAACAGTCGGGAACTGCCCCTGGTGATTTACGACCAACGGGACGGTGTTCTTATCGAACTGGGTGAAGGTGCTGAGGGGGACCTGGCCTCCGCTAGTCGATCGCACGTAAATCTCGTCGAGCGCTTTCGGATTGCGCTGGAACGCGGGATCCACTTCGAGCACCACGTGATACTGATTCAACTGAGTAAAGATTGTTGACACCTGGCGCTGTCCGAACGCGTCGTACAGAGTATCGTCGATCATCTGCGGCGTGATCCCGAGGCGCGACGCAGTGCTTCGGTCGATTACCAGGTGCGCCTGCAGGCCGTCGTTCTGCTCGTCGGTGGCGACATCCTGAAGCTGAGGTAGGGTCTTGAGCTTATCGACTAGTCTATTCGTCCAGGTAGTAAGTTCCGCGGGATTGGGATCCTCGAGACTATATTGATATTGAGTGCGGCTGACGCGGTCCTCCACCGTCAGGTCCTGCACCGGCTGCAGGAACAGAGTAATGCCGTCGACCTTGGCGAGCTGCGGCTGCAGGCGGTGAATGACCTCGCTGATACTTACTTTGCGCACCTCGAGCGGTTTCAGGTTGATCAGAAAACGTCCGCTGTTGACGGTGGTGTTGGTGCCGTCGATCCCGACGAACGAGGACAGGCTCTCGACCGCCGGGTCTTGCAGGATGACCCGCGCCAGGGCCTGCTGGCTTGCGGCGATCGCGGGGAAAGAGACCGACTGCGGCGACTCAGACACGCCCTGGATGACACCAGTGTCCTGAACCGGGAAGAAGCCCTTGGGCACGATGATATAAAGGACAATCGTCAGTACCAGCGTGGCGATCGCGACTATCAGCGTTTCCGGCTGATGGCCGAGTACCCATTGCAGGGTGCGCCCGTAGAACGCGATGGTGTCGTTGAAGATCTTTTCCGACTTCCGATAGAACCAGGTCTGCTCGGACTCGGTGGTGTGGTGCAGCAGCTTGGAGCTCATCATCGGCGTCAGCGTCAGCGAAACAATTGCCGAAACCAGGATGGTGACCGCGAGCGTGACTGCGAATTCGCGGAACAGCCGGCCCACGATGTCGCCCATGAACAGCAGCGGGATCAAAACCGCTATCAGCGAGACGGTCAGCGACACGATGGTAAAGCCGATTTGCAGCGAGCCTTTGAGCGCGGCTTCGAGCGGCGATTCGCCTTCCTCGATGAAGCGCGAGATGTTCTCGATCATCACGATGGCGTCGTCGACCACGAAGCCGGTGGAAATCGTGAGCGCCATCAGGGTCAAGTTGTTGAGGCTGTAGCCGAGCAGATACATCACGCCGAAGGTTCCGATGAGCGAGAGTGGAACCGCGATACTGGGAATGACGGTCGCCGCGAAGCTGCGCAGAAATAGAAAGATGACCATCACCACCAGGGCAACAGTCAGCATCAACTCGAACTGCACGTCGGCGACCGAAGCGCGAATGGTGGTGGTTCGATCGGTGAGCACCTGGACCTGCACCGATGCGGGCAGCGAGCTTTGCAGCCGCGGCAGCAGCGCGCGGACTTTGTCGACCACCGCGATGATGTTCGCGCCGGGCTGACGTTGAATGTTGACAATGACGGCCGGCGTGAGGTTCATCCAGGCCGCCTCTTTGACGTTCTCGGCGTCGTCGATCACCTGGGCGACGTCGGACAATTTGATCGGCGCGCCGTTGCGATAAGCGACAATCAGCGGCTTGTAGTCGTTGCTGGTAAGCAACTGGTCGTTGTCGCCGATGGTGTAGGCCTGATGCGCGCCATCGAAGTTGCCCTTGGCCTCGTCCACGTTCGCGGTCGAAATCGCGGCGCGGAGATCCTCGAGCGTCATCCCATAAGAAGCGAGCTGGGTCGGATTCGCCTGGATGCGGACCGACGGCTTCTGCCCGCCGCTGATGCTCACCAGTCCGACTCCGGAGACCTGCGAGATTTTTTCCGCCAGGCGCGTGTCGGCAAGGTCTTCCACTTGCGCGAGAGGAAGTTCCTTCGAGGTCAGCGCCAGGGTCAGAATCGGCGCGTCAGCAGGATTGGTCTTACTGTAGATGGGCGGATTGGGCAGGTCTTTAGGCAGGTAGGTCGCAGCGGCGTTGATCGCTGCCTGCACTTCCTGCTCGGCGACGTCGATATTCAAATCGAGAACGAACTGCAGGGTGATGACCGAGCTGCCGAACGAGCTGTTCGAGGTCATCTGATTCAGTCCCGGCACCTGGCCGAACTGACGCTCGAGCGGCGCCGTCACCGACGACGCCATCACGTCGGGACTGGCCCCCGGATAAAAGGTAAGAATCTGGATGGTGGGGTAGTCAACCTCCGGCAGTGCCGAGACCGGCAGCTCCAGATACGCGACCATCCCCGCGAGCAGAATCGCGACCATCAGCAGTGAAGTCGCGACCGGCCGCAGAATGAACAGCCGCGACGGGTTCACTGAGTGGCCCCCGGACTGATCGGATTCGCGGCCAACTGCACGGCGACCCGGGAGCCGGCGCGCAGCTTGTCCATCCCGTCGACAACCACGAGCTCGCCCGGCTGCACGCCGGAATCGATCGAGGAGAGCTCGCCCTGCGCGCTTCCAACCTTGACCACGCGCATCTCGACCGTCTGGTCAGGCTTGACAACGTAGACGTAGGATCCCTGCGAACTGCGTTGGATACCGGCGGTCGGTATCAACGTCGCGTCGCGCTTGGTCTCGACCAGCAGGCGCACGTTGACGAACTGATTGGGGAACAGCGCGTTGTCATCGTTGGGGAACTGCGCTTTGAGTTTGATGGTGCCGGTGGTCTGATCGATCTCATTGTCGGTGGTAAGAAGGGTTCCGGTCGCCAGCTTGGTTTTGAAATCACGATCGTAAGCGTCGACCGGCAATCCGGCGGGCGCCAGTCCCGCGGGAGCCAGTCCCGCGGGCGGCATCGCGGACGCGTTTGTCACCCTGGTCGCCCTCGGGTTTTTCGGGCTGGCCGCGTCCGCGCTCGGGGTCTGGGTGCTCAACACCGGGATCGTCGCGCCTGTCGCGCCCGCCACGTTCTTCATCGCGCTGATTACGCGCGGCAAGTCGTCCTCGGGGATGCTGAACACCACCGCGATCGGTTGTAATTGCGTTATCACCAGCAGGCCGGTGGTGTCAGTCGCATGGACGATGTTTCCGACGTCGACCAGGCGCAGCCCCACGCGTCCGCTGATTGACGAGGTGATTTTCGAATAGGTCAACTGCAGGTCGGCGGCATC
>DATDGX010000177.1:0-4848 GCA_036521875.1 Binataceae bacterium (SeqCode) | reverse complement strand
CGAGGGTTGCGGCTTCCTGACTTCGGTCGTCATCGGCGGCCTGCCCATCAATATTCAATCCGCCGATCGCGGCTTCATCGCGATGCTCGAGAAGCGCTACGCCGGATTTGTCGCCGAGCCCGCAATCGCCGCGATCCGGCTGGAGGTCGACGTGGTCGCCTCGGTAGATGACAGCGACGACGAAGACCTCGAGGTTCGCTACGCCGGCGGCCGCTGGATGATGAAGCGCGGCGACTTCCGCGCCGAATGGAATCCGGTTACCCGGCGCGGACGCGTCCGGCAGGCGGCGTTCCCCTACGCTATCGATGCCGTGATCCGCATCCTGCACAGTCTCGAGCTGGCGCGAATCGGCGGCGGATTCCTGCTGCATTCAGCGAGCGCGGTGCGCGGCGGGCGCGCGTTCCTGTTCTCGGGCGTGTCGGGCGCCGGCAAGACCACCATCTCGCGCCTGGCGCCGCCGGACGTAACGCTGCTGACCGACGAGATTTCCTACGTGCGGCGCGCCGCCGACGGCGACGGCTACCAGTTGTTCGGGACGCCATTCGCCGGCGAGTTGGGAATCCCCGGTGACAATATCGCGGCGCCGCTCGCCGCCCTCTACCTGTTGGCGCAAGGCGCGGACAACCACGCCGCTCCGCTCACTGCGGCGCTCGCGGCGCGCCGCCTGCTGCGCAACATCCTGTTTTTTGCCGACGACGCCGCGCTGGTCGAGAGCCTGTTCCGCGCCGCATGCGATTTCGTCGCGCAGGTGCCGGTCTTCGAGCTGACCTTTCGTCCGGACGCGGAAGTATGGGACCAAATCAGATGATTCAAGGTTCACAACTATGATACAAAACGGGGACGGTTCCGACGCGGGAACCCGCACGCGGAGTTCGCGCACGCGAGGAATCGATCAAAACCGGATGAGCGAAAAGTACATCAAGCCGAGCCGCAACACCGCCGCCCGGATGCTTGACGACGAAATGATCGTGATGTCGGTGCGCGACTCGCGGGTCTACACCCTCAACGCGACTGCGAGCGCGATTTGGAGCGCCGCGGACGGCGCCACGCCGCTCCGCGAAATCGTCGCGAGCAAAGTGGTGCCCAATTTCGAGGTCGACCCGGACGTTGCCTACCAGGATGCGCTCGAACTGGTCGATGAGCTTGCCCAGGAAGGGATCCTCCTGGTTGCCGATGCACCTATTCCCCAAGAGGCGGTATGAGTTCCCTGCTGCACTTGATGAACGAGAAGGCGGCCCGGCTCGGCATCCCGCTGAGCGCGCATCTCGACGTCACCTGGCGATGCAACGAGCGCTGCGTGCATTGCTACCTCGATCACGATGACCTGGGCGAATTGACCTACGACGAAATTCACGGCCTGCTCGCGCAGATGGCGGAGGCCGGGGTGATGTTCCTGACCCTCAGCGGGGGCGAGCCGTTCCTGCGCAAAGACCTGTTCGCGATCATCCGCTGCGCGCGCGAGCTGACCTTCAACGTCAAGCTCAAGAGCAACGCGCTCCTCATCAGGGAAGCAGAGGCCGCGCAGATCCGCGAGCTGGGCGTCGAGCAGATCCAGATCAGCATCTACTCGCATCGGGCCGAGGTCCACGACGCGATCACCAAGGTCAAAGGCTCGCTGGAGCGCACGCTCGCGGCGATCCGGTTCCTCAAAGCGCAGAATCTGAAAGTGACCATCGCCAACGTGGTGATGCGGCAGAATCGCTTCGACTATCCGGGGGTGCAGGCGCTCGCCGCGGAGCTGGGCGTGCATTTCACTGTCGACCCGACCATTTCGCCGCACATCAACGGCGACCGCTCGCTGCTCAAGCTCAATATCCCGCACGAGGACCTGCGCCAGGTGCTGCACGACCCGACGATCGGAGGCGAGGCGGAAACCTGCGCGCCGCCGCCGCTCGCGAGCGATGAGCCGCTCGACGGGCGCCCGTGCAGCGCCGGTCACAGCTCATGCTACATATCGCCGTACGGCGACGTGTACCCGTGCGTGCAGTTTCCGCTGCCGAGCGGCAATATCCGCGAGCTGCGCTTCGCCGACATCTGGAACGACTCGCCGCAGCTCAAGGAAGTGCGCTCGATTCGCGAGCGCGACCTGCCGGTGTGCTCGTCGTGCTCGCACATCACGAGTTGCACGCGATGCCCCGGCCTCGCGTACATGGAAGGCAACATGCGCGGGCCGTCGACCGCGGACTGCGAGAAGTCGTACGCGCTCACCGGCGTCCCCAGCGCGAACATGCATCTGCGCGCCGCCCGCACCGGAGTTCCGGTCGACAAGCTGTTCTCCTGAGGTTGACAGTGCGCGACTGAGGTTGACACTGCGCGACAAGTTTCGCGTCGCACATCGCCTCGATCTGCAAAGCTCTTCAGGCATATTCGTCAAAGTTTCGCCCCGGCTCGTCAACCAATCGAAGCAAAAAAAATGGAGACGGATCCTGGGGATCCGCCTCGATGTCAACCTCAGCGCAGCGATGGCGTCGACCGTCAGCCCTCGGTGCCAGTCTCCAAATCAGCCTCGCCAGCCGTGGCCTCGCGACTGCGTTTGTCAACCTGGTCGCTCCCGGTGACGATCCGCCCGCGCCCGGAAATCTTCTCGTAAACCTCGATCGTCCTGCGCACCATCGCGTCGAGGCTGAACTCGGACTCGACGCGGCTCAGCGCCGCGCGTCCATATTTCGCGCGCAAATTTTCGTCGTCGAGCAACAGGGTCAATGCATCCGCCAGCGGCGCGGGACTGCCAGGCGGCACCGTCACGCCCGTCACGCCGTCGAGCGATGCGAACGGTACGCCAGAGGCGAGGCTGGTATTGATCACCGGCTTCCCGCACGCCATCGCTTCGAGCTGGACAATTCCAAATGCCTCGCTGCGCGCGACCGACGGGAGGACGAACACGTCGCAGGCTTGATAATAGGACGCGAGGTTGCAGTCCGAGACCTCCCCGATGAACGCAACGCGATCCGCCACGCCGATCGCGCGGGCGCGCCGCTCCAGACTCGCGCGCAGGGGACCGTCGCCGACCACCAGCAGACAGCCGTCTATTTTGGCCATCGCGTCAATCAGATATTCCACCCCTTTGTAATACACCAGCCTGCCCACTGTGAGCACTATCTTCGGGCCGTAGCGCGCGCGGATCGAATCTATCGCGGCCGGGTCGCGCGCCTTGAACCGGTCCGCAGCGATTCCATACGGAATCACCCTGCATCTTTCGCGTACGGCGGAGAGCACGCGTGAACTCTCGATATAGTTGGGCGAGCTCGCGATCAGCACGAGGCAATGCTTCAGGAACCGTTGCAAGAACGGCTCGAACGCAGTCGCGAGCAACTCCTGGCGGACCACATCGCTATGCCAGGTCGCGACCAGCGGCCCGCGGTGGCCGCTCATCAAGTAGGAGATTATCCCGAACGGGTTGGGAAGGTGCAGATGCACAACGTCAGCGCGGGCCTTGCGAATCCGCCACGCCATCGAGGCGCACAGCGGGGCGCCGGCGATGCTGCACTGCGTTCGTAAGCGCGAAACGTTGACCCCATCGACGACGCCCTCCTCGCTGGGGCCGTGGTCGTTGGCCACGATCACGCGCACGTCGAGCGATTTGCGGAGCTCGCCGCATAGCGCCTGGATGTGAGTCTCTATTCCGCCGACGTAGGGCGGATAGAACTTGCCGAGATGGACAACGCGCAGGCGGCGGCCTGCTTTCACGGCATCATCGCCGTGCGTGTGCTCGTTTTTCTGGATGGACATCAGGTTGCCTGGCAGGAGGTGATTGCTAGTCGCGCGAGGCCCTGCTGGTCGCGCACATCGGCGTGGACGAATTCGAGCGCGCCCTGTCCTTCGAGCCACTTCAGGTTGCTCGCGGCGCCGGCTCGATGCAGGTTGTCGATCACGACGACATGATCGCCGCGGCCGAGATAGCGGCTCGCCGCGTTGCAGCCGACAAATCCGGCTCCGCCTGTGATTACTACCTTCATTGACTGATACTCAAACTCGGGTTAGCGACCGACGCCAGAGCCGCGGGCCGCCATCAACTCGATGCGTTGAAATCCGTTTACGAGTCCCTGCCGCTCAGGATTCAGCGACCTTAGCTTCTCGTATGGCAGCGCGGCTGCCAGAGCGTTGCCATAAGTCCTCGTAGAGATCGGCCGCACGGCTGGCGTAGGCATCCCACGTAAACCGCTTGGTGCGTGCGATCCCCATCTCGCGCCGGCGGCGCCACGACTCACCGCCAGGCTCGCGGAGCATCGCAGCAGCCGCCGCGACCCAGGCACGAACGTCGCCGACGGGAGCATAGACGGTGGCGTCGCCGCCGAGCTCGCGCAGCGAAAGCAAGTCGCTCGCCAGCACCGGCGTACCACACGCCATCGCCTCGAGCATTGGCAATCCGAATCCTTCCGCTTCCGATGGCAGCATCAGGAGCGCCGCGCGACGGTACACCGCCGCAACCACCTGCGGCGCCAGCGGAGGCATCGCCATGATCGCTCGGTTGATACCAAGGTCGCGCGCCAGGTCGTGTTGCCCGGATGTGAAGTGGCCTCCGACTCTAATCAGCCGCGCGCCGGCAAACTCGCGTCGCAGGTCCGCGAACACCCGCATCAGATCGTCGATCCGTTTGCGCGCAATCGTGCTGCCGACGTGCAGGATTTCAATCGTGTCGGCGCCGGCGGGTCCAAGCAGCCGCGCAGCCTCGGCGTCGGCCGCCGCGTCCGCCTCCACGTTGAACGCGGGATGTACTCCGTTGGGAATGACGACGGTGCGCTCCCGCGGAACGACCTGGTGGGCAACCAGCGCGTCGCGGGTTGCATCGCTGACGCAGGTTACGATCGCGGCCTTGCGCATCCCGCTCATGATCCACGCGGTCATCGC
>DATDGX010000176.1:0-3341 GCA_036521875.1 Binataceae bacterium (SeqCode) | reverse complement strand
GTACTGCGAAGACGGGCATTACGATGACGAGCCATGCGTAGACAGGCCCTACGTAGACGGGTACTACGTAGGCGAGTGCTGCGAAGACGGGCACCGCTTTTGAGGGGGGTGTCTGCGGCGCCCGTCTTGCGGGCGGAGCTTGGGTGCTGGGTCTCATAGCAGGGGATGACATGCGCCTTGCCGGGCGCGCATGCTTTATGATTCTATATCCCACAAGTGTAGAATGAAGTCAACTACAATAGTAGAAGAAGATCTTCGCGCGCGGCTCAGCCAGATCCTCGTGCGCTATGGTTCGGTGGCGAATCTCGCTCGCGCAGTGGGCGTATCCGACAACGCCATCTACAAATGGATCGCCGGCCGCGGGCAGCCGACGGTTGTCAACCTGGTCGCCCTCGCGCGCGCCGGGCGCGTGTCGGTGGAATGGCTGGCGACCGGCCGCGAGGCGGCGCCGTCCAAACGATCCGCCAGCGGCACGCCGGACCGCGGCGCAGAGTATACCTTTGCTCCGCGCTACGACTTTCGCGTGGCGACCGGGCGCGGCGCGCCGATGCGTAGCGAACAGGTCGTCGACTACCTTGCGTTCAAGACCGAATGGGTGCAGCAGCAGCTCAACACGGATCCGCACAACCTGCTCCTGATCGAGGCGGTCGGAGATTCGATGGCTCCGACCCTCGAGCATTCCGACCTGCTCCTGGTCGATTTGAGCGAGCCGCGCTTCCGCCAGGACGGCGTCTACGTGTTGCGCCGAAATGACGAGCTGATCGTGAAGCGGCTGCAGCGCAGGGCCGACGGCAAGCTCGTGATCCGCAGCGACAATCCGGCTTACGAGCCGCTGGTCGTCGCGCCCGAGGGGGTAGGAATTATCGGTAGAGTGATCTGGGCAGCGGGACGACTGTGACAGTTAACCAGAACGAATCTGGCGCGTACTAACGATCGGTGATCTGGCGGGCGCCCGCGTTTATTGGCGGTCATGAAGTTCCCGCAACTCAGCATGCTCAAACCAGACCGTGAGACCCGCAGCCAGCATCAGCGCGAAAAAGCATCCGAGCGGGATGTGAATCCGAAGATAGATCCGCAAGAACGACTCGGAGCTGCGGTCTCCAGCGCGCTCAAGTGTTTGTATCCGTAGTCGATCGTAGCCCGAAAAATAGCGGGCGAACATGGTCAGCAGACCCTGACCCAGTCTCTCGACCCTCGATACTTAGTCACGTCGTCGGGAGACGCTGATATGGCCAGCGAGCATAGCTACGCCGGCTGCGACGGCTTCTGTTTCGCGAGCGAGCGATGGCATATCGCCAAAGGAGCCGCGCCCCTTCGTCATACCGACTAGTGCGCTCAGAAGCAGGTCGGGAGGTGAGATAGCCGCTCCGGGCGAGATAGTCTGGCGGAGGGGGTGGGATTCGAACCCACGAGGGACTTTCATCCCTGCCGGTTTTCAAGACCGGTGCCTTCAACCGCTCGGCCACCCCTCCAAACCTTATCGATCAAGTGTTTACACGTTTTCGCGTTTGGTGCCATGGAGTATGCGCGCTCCACTTTTACCCGGATCTGGTAACTGAGCTAAAGCACCGTGCCCACCTTCGTCATTGCTGGCAAATACCGATTCAAGATCCGATCGCGAATCGGGCGGTTATTACTCTACTGAGAGCCTAAGAAGGCTTGAGGCGGACGAAGCTATAACCTAGGATGGTGCAGTAGCGAGAGCCGAGCAGCTAGGTCATCCAGGTTCATGCAGTTGATCCTGTGGAATTGCTATTGTCGGCAAGCTATGGAACGGAGGGTCGTAGCTGCTAACCTTAACCAGGTAAGAGGTGGAGATCATGGACATCGATAGAATGGTAGCGGACTTGAAGAAGGAACGGGATCGGCTGGATCGAGCCGTTGCCGCGCTGGAAGGAATTGGATCGGCGGGGCCGGGCAGAAAAAGAGGCCGCAAGCGTGGCCCTGGCGCGCCAAAGAAGAGGCGCGGCGGTCTCACGGCCGCAGGACGAAAACGCCTGTCGGATATGATGAAGAAACGCTGGGCGGAACGTAGGAAGAAGGGTGCTTGAAGAAAAGACTCTGACCCGATGAGTCGCCCCGGCGCTCGTCCCGGAATTCGAGCGCGAGCCAGGCCATGATGCCGTCCTAAGAGTGCACGCGGCGAGTGCGGCCTGACCAGGAGCAGTGCTTGAGGATTTGGGACGGACTATCCCTCGCCGATGGCGGCAAGGGCTGAAACGTAAATCCCAGAAACGAATTGACCAGAGCATGCCCGCGCGCTGTCGCGCGGGCGTGCTTAATTTTTGATCTTATTCGTAGCGCGGACACGATTAGTTCGGCGGCAGCAGCTAATGCGGTTGTCAGTTGACCCGCCATTACAGACTGTTGTTCAGATCACTCTGTGACTAAGCGCGGATGACTGGATCCGTTCATCCGCGCCGTGGTCAAGGACGTTTCACGGCCAATCACGCTCGCGCCGTGAGCAGGGCGTCCGGTTAGCCCATTCCCGCGGCTGATTTCGCACGACAAGTAGCGCGAGCGGGCGTGGTCGCGGAAAAAACAGAAAAATACGCAGTCATCGCGCGGGGAAATGGCGATGTAAACGAACTCCGCGCCGCTCCCGTCTAAGTTTGTGAGTGGTGATTGAAACCACCGAAACCAATCAGGGAGCGAGATCATGAAGAATATGAAGATCAAATCGACGGCGCTTGCGGCAGTTGCGGCGACCTTTTTGCTCGGAACCGGCACCAGCTTCGCGGGCTCCTGGCAATGCCGGCATCCGCGGCGCGCCGAGGTCAACCATCGTCTCGGCGATCAGTCTTACCGGATTCATCAAGGCGTCAAGGACGGCCAGTTGGATCCCGCCCAAACCCATCAGCTTCGTTCCGAGGATCGCAGCATTCTCAAGCAGGAAGACCTGTACGCTCACTACGACGACGGGCACATCTCGAAACCTGAACAGAAAGTTCTCAACACGGAAGAGAACAAGGTCAGCCGGCAGATCTACGACGACCGCCACGACGACGGCGGAACTGAATAGCCTCTCCGCGAAGCGCCAGGGCCGCTCGATCCTCGAGCGCGCCCTGGTGCTCGTTCCATCAGAGCTGCGATTGAACTAAGGGAGCCTGGCGATCGGGCCCTTCAAGCGCGCGCGCGAGACCTGGACACCGCCGTCTCGATCGCAGCTACCAGCGTGGGATACAAGCCGGGAGGCAAATCGTGACCCATCCCGGGAACGACGCGCAACTCGGCGCCGGAGATATTCTCGGCCGTGTCCTTGCCTGCTTCCACTCGAACCAGGGGATCGTCCGCGCCATGCACTACCACGGTCGGCGCGGTGATTCGCTTCAACACCGGAC
>DATDGX010000175.1:0-3049 GCA_036521875.1 Binataceae bacterium (SeqCode) | reverse complement strand
CGCCCCCCCCCCGCGACCGCGCCTGCGGTTGTTTCTATCGCCGGAGGATTGGAGTTGCTCTTGCTCATCGGATGACTCTCACACCTTGATCTCCAGCAATGCGCTCCTTATCCCCTCTGCCGCTTCCGGCGAGAGGCCCTTCTCGCGCGCGTCGTCGAGCTTGCGCTGCACCGCGCCGACTCCGGCGGCAATCCGGTCGCGCTCATGCTGCTGCCACTTCTCGTAGTCCAGGCGCGTCTCCACCAGTCCCGCCACGCTGCGTACGATCACCTGCAGGCGCGGCGGGTCGAGCTCGATCTTGGCTTCGTGCACTTTGGCGAGCAGCGCGAACATCTCCCCCTGCACCATCCGCATCATCACGTCGTCCAGCTTGGCGGGGTCGTCGCCGGCGCTGGCCACGATCACTTTTGCCTGCTCAGTCGCGATTCGTACCGCCTCGAGCATCGACTCGAACCTCGCGCCGTACTTATGCAGTGACTGATGCGAGACGGAAAAGCCGTTCTTGCGCAGCCACTTGGAGAGATCGCGAAAGCTGCGGAAGTCGCTTTCCTGGAGCCGGCGGTCGAGTTCCTCTTTCAGTTCTTTCGGAAGCCGGCGAATCTTGTGGTGCCGCAAGTCGGCGTGGTTCTTGCGCCGCTGGCTTTCAGTTGGCTTATCGGCGGCCGCGCCGCCGTTGCTACGATCGCGATCGCTGTGATCTTTTCCCATCGCTGATCGCCCTCACCAGTATTTCTTCGGCCGCGCGATCCCTGACGGCGCACCCTGGGTGTACTCGACTACGTCGACGCCGTACGCGGTGAGCTTCCCGAACCAGGTTTCGCTGCCTTCGCCTTCGATTTCGATCAACCCGAGATCGCGCAGGTAGGAAAGTTCGCGGCGGATCGCGTTGATCGAGAGGGCGAGCTTGATGTCGGCGAGGACGCGCCAGATGATGTGCTCGCTGACCGCGATCGGCCGTCCGGCGTCGATCACCCGGAGGATCCGCCAGCGCGCCTCCTCGCGCTGTTTTTGTTCGATATCAATCGCGTCCGGCATAAAGCTTCTCCTTGATAGCGGTGATTTCCTGGCGCATTTCCTCGCTCATCACATCCAGTTTGGCGTCCAGGGTGCCGCTAAATCGGATCCAGTCCTCGCGGCGCACGTACTCGATCGGCAGCGACGCGCGCAACTCGTAGAGCGAGCGCTCAATCTGTTCCCATCGCGAGGTCTCGCGCACCACGGTCTCCCGGTAACTTTCGAACATCCATTTGATTGCGCCCACGTTGAGCCCGGCCAGCGTCACCGCGACCAATGTGAAACTCGCGATTGCTTCCCAGCTCATCGTTCGCCCTCAGCGGCGGTCGCCTTCGTGATGGTCGCCTTCGTGGTGGTCACCTTCGTGATGCTCCCCGTCGTGATGGTCCACTTCGCGGAGCAGGGCCTCGGGCTCGGTCGATTTCTTGATCAGCACCGCGCCGGCCATCGCGAGCAGCACGATCGCGAGTCCCTTTCCGTAGGCGTCGGCGTCCTGCGGATCGAAGTGGCGCGACTGGTAGACCTGCACGCACCAGAAAATGATGTAGGCGAATGCGCCCAGTACGCCGACTACGCGTGCCGCGTCATAAGTGAGGTTGTCCTTGCCGGTCAGGATGTCGGTGATGAGTTTCACCGCATTCAGGAACGTGCGCCGCGGCCTCGCGGCGCCGCCGAAATTGGAGACTTCTCGCGCGGAAACCATCGCTGTCTCGAAATGAAAACGATGCCGCCAGTGTTTACCATGTCCGCCAGACCTTTTTGGTCGTCTTTTCGCCCGTGGATGTGCTCGCGTCGTGCGGATCCTGCCCATCCTGATGACCCAGCGGTGCAGCCGCTGATGGATCAGTCAGCGCAGCCGCTGACGCATCCGGCGGCGTGGCCGATGACGCGGGCGTCGGCACGGCCGCGGGCGCCGCGCATCCCGCCAGGATTCGATCGCGCTGGACGACTGCGGCCTTCAGTATCGCGACCGTCGCGGCGTAGGAGCGGATCGTATTCGCGGGCGGGGAATTGGCACCAAGTCCGGCGAGCGGCAGAGCAGGATGCGCGAGTTGCGGCACTTTGCAGTAGACCGGCGCCGCGACTGGAACGTTGACCATCACCGGCCGCGGCGCGGGCGAATACGTATCGGCGCATCCGCTGAGCAAGAACGTGACCGCTGCAGCCGCGAGCAGAACCGCGAGCACAACAGCAATTGCGACGAGCCGGCGCTCCAACGTCTCTTGACCCGTCCGCTGGTCGCGCATCGGTGGCCGTTGCGCGCCGCGCTCGGGACGGACAACCGACAGTCGAACGGGCGCGCGCTCGCGCGTGTCGACCGCAACATCAAGATTGACCGGTGCAAGCGGCCGGCGTCGGCGCGAGAGCCGCTGCGGCGGGGTTTCTTCGTGCCCAATCCGCGCCGGCGGCGCCTGGCGGGTCACCATTTTCCGAGCTCCGGCGCTTGCGCGTTGCCCCATCGGATCGCTTCGTCGCATCCTGGTCCGACCGGCGCCTGCTCCAGCGCTCGCGCGCGGTCGTCGGCGCGCGCCGCCTCGGCGGCCGCGGCAACCGCGACGTTTGCCTCGCGGGTCGCGGCCACGCTCGCGGCGCGATCCGCGGCCGCGCGCAGTTTGGCCACCGCAGAGTTCTGCGTGGTCACGGCGGCCTGGCACTCCGCCTCAGCCGACTTGAGATCGATGACCTCGGCGCTGACCGTCGCGACTTTCGCGCGCGCCTCGTCCCGTTGGAACTTGATCACGCGCACATAGATGAAGAAGGACGCGATCGCGAGCAGGATCGCGATCGGCTTCCAGTAGTAAGCGAGGAGCGGCAGCGCAGCCATAGCGGTTTACTGCGCTGCGGCCGGCGCGGCGGCTGCAGGCGCAGCGGCTGGCGCGGTCGCGGTCGTAGCGGAAGCCGGCGCGGTCGCCGCGGGAGCCGGTGCAGCCGGCGCGGGTGCGGCCGGCGCGGGTGCGGCAGATGCGGAAGCCGTCGCCACCGCCGCGGGTGCGGTCGCCGGAGTCGCCACCGGCGCGGTCGCTGCGGACGCAGC
>DATDGX010000174.1:0-23288 GCA_036521875.1 Binataceae bacterium (SeqCode) | reverse complement strand
GCTGCGCGGCTACGACATGGACAAGCCTGTTATTTCCGCGGTCAACGGATTTTGCATCGCCGGCGGAATGGAATTCATCCAGGGCACCGATCTCCGCGTCGCGTCGGAGAACGCGAGCTTCGGCTTGCAGGAAGTGAAGTGGGCGATTATTCCCGCGGCGGGATCGCTCGCGCGGCTCCAGCGCCAGATGCCGTACTGCAAGGCGATGGAGATTCTGCTCACCGGCAATCGTATCGACGCTCGGGAAGCATGGCGGCTCGGGCTGATTAACTACGTGGTGCCGCAGGCCCAATTGATGGCGAAGGCGGAGGAGTTGGCTGCGGCGGTCGCAGCGAACGGGCCGCTGGCGGTGCGCAAGATCAAGGAAGCGGTGCGGCGATGCTCCGGGCGCCCGCTCGAAGAGGCATTCAAGATCGAGAACGAATGCGCTCGCGAAGTGATGAAGTCGGAGGACGCCAAGGAAGGTCCGCGCGCGTTCATGGAAAAGCGCCGGCCGAACTACAAGGGCAGGTAGGGTGGCGGAGAGCGGGCGCAGAGACCAGAGTAAGAGTGAACCTGCGAACCCTTATGGGGTTTCGCGCTTTGCAGAAGCCAGACTAGGCACCGGCTAGGGCGCGCATGGTGTTTGGGTAATCGCGCGCGTAGGTCGCTGCGGGTCCGATCGGAAACACGACTGGATGAGTGACGCCGGCCTGACGAAAGCGCGCGACGAAATCGCGTCCCGCCGACGCCGGACCGAACACTGCTATCTTGCGTGCCGACGCGTCGCTGATCGCACCGGGCGCTTCGTCGCGCTTGCCGGCTTGCCAAAGCCGCCGCACCTCGGTGAACTCTTCCTTAAGTCCGTAGCGCGCGAACATCTTGTTGTACGAATCGACGAACGCGTAGCCCGCGAGCTCGCGCTTGAACGCGGCGACCGCCTTGTCTTCTTCTTCGGTGATGCACATCCGGATGTAGATTCCGATATCAATCGAAGCGGGGTCGCGTCCGGCGGCCTTCGCGCCCTCGAGAATCTCCTGCACAATCGGAGCCATCGCTTCGGGCGGCGAATAATTCATCAGCACGCCGTCGGCGACTTCGCCGATCAGCCGCAGCATCGGCGCGTTCAACCCCGCCAGGTAGATTCGCGGCGGACGCGGCGCGGTCGCGCGGATGCCGAGGCGGAAATCCGACTTGTACACTTCGCCCTGAAATTTCGAGCGGCCCTCGGCGAAGAGCTGGCGCATGATGGTGACGCACTCGCGCATCGCGGTCACCGGCTTCTGATATTTCGCGCCATGCCATCGCTCGACGATCACCGGACTGGAAACGCCGAGACCCGCGATAGCGCGTCCGCCGGAGAGCTCGTTGATGGTGAGGAAGCCCATCGCCATCGCACCCGGAGTGCGAATCTGGATCGGCACGACGCCGGTGGCGAGCTCGGCGCGATTGGTGTTGAGCGCGAGCGCCCCGAGGCTGACAAATGCGTCGGGTCCCGCGACCTCGGCGACCCAAAGCGAGGTGTAGCCGAGTTCTTCAGCCTCGCGAACCAGCGCGAAACGATCCTTGGAGGCGCCAGCGCCGAGCGAGGTTTGCAGACCGAGTTTCCGTTCTTGTGCCATGTCTTGTTTCCGTTTTTTTTGGATTGATCTTGCGCGGACGATCGAACGGCGATTGTGGCCCAGATTCGCCCGCGGTCGCAACTGTCGTCGATTCGATGCCGAGGCGCGCGGCGCATCCTATAAGAGAGTCATAGCAGCAGGAGGGATCCATCGATGGCGTTTTTCGATTCCGACGGCGTTCAGATCTATTACCAGGAGCATGGCGCGGGCGAGCCGGTGGTGATGGTGCATGGGTTCGCGTCGCACAGTGACAACAACTGGGGTCCGATGTGGTTCACGTTCCTTGCGCCGCACTTCCGCGTGATCGCGATCGATTGCCGCGGACACGGTAAGAGCGGCAAGCCGCACGATGCGGCCGCTTATGGCGCCGAGAAGATGGGCGACGACGTGATTCGGCTACTCGACCATCTCAAGATTCAGCGCGCGTTGCTGATGGGCTACTCGATGGGCGGGCGGATCTCGATGGGTCTGTTGGGAAACCATCCGGAGCGCTTCCGCGCCGTCGTGCTGGGAGGGATCGGCGCGGGCATCGCGCTCAATGACCCGGCGCGTCGTAAAGGGATTGCTGATGCACTGCTGGCCGACGATGATTCTGCGGTGAAGAACGAAATGGCCAAGCAATTCCGCGACTTCGCGAAGTCGGTGGGCAACGATTTGAAAGCGCTGGGCGCCGTCATGAGCGGAGCTAGTTTGGCGCTCGACCTCGGCAAGTTCGCATCGAATAAGGTGCCGGTGCTGATCGTGATCGGAACCAAAGACGAATTGGTCGGGAGCGCGGAGCCGCTGCAAAATGCGATCGCGGGAAGCCGGCTCCTGAGGCTGGAGGGCCGTGACCATCTCAGCGCGCCTTCCGACAAGCGTTACATGGAAGAGGCGTTGCGCTTCCTTCAGCGAGCGCCGAAATGAGCAGGGCTGGCCCCTGCTAGTTGTTGTCGTCGTCGTTGTCCGACGAGTCCGAATTGCTGTTGCTGGAATCGTCGTCGTCGGAGGCGGCGGGCTCGGGTCTCGGCGGCCGCCTCATCGAGGGTAACGCACGCGCGCGAAGTCGAGCTGGCGCTGATGGCGGCGGAGTTTCCCTCGCAGTGGTAGGCAGGTTCAAACCAAACAACTGCGGCGAACCGAGCGTTCCAATTATGTGGTAGGGCTGTCCGTCCGGCATCGGCGGGAGCATCGCGCTCAAAAACGCGAGTCGTGCCTGTGCCGCCGGCGTCGGCGTGATTTTGACTTTCAGATTGATCGGCGAGTCGCTCCAGTTGGGAGCGAGCGTGATGACGCCGCCGCCGCTGACCGCAAGGTCGCCGTCGGTGTTCTTGAGATCCTGGACGGAGAGTTGCTGGCCGTCGAGGGTGAGCTTGGCATTGAGATCGCCGAGCCTAATCGCCGGCATCGTGGGTCCGAACTTTAGCGTGACGCCGCCGGCGTTAAGGGCGAGGTCGCCGTTCTGAGCACCAGAGCCGTCACCGGAAATCTGCATCACGCCGTTCGCCGCGAGAAAGCCGGCCACGTTTGCGCCGATCGAGGCGAGTCCACGGAATTGCGCCATATTGAGACCGGTCGCATCGATGCCAAGCCGAGTGCCATCACCGCTGCGCCGCGCGCTGACGGTCACCACGCCGTCGTCGATCTGCGCGGTGGCGGTAACGCCGGGATGGAGCATCAGGAAAGACAACAGCGACGGAGCCACCTTGACGCTGTCGCTCTCCAGCAGTGGTGCGGCGCCGCGCGTCGCAAGAGGCATCACACGCACGTCCTGAAGCTCGGCGCCGAACGGCAGCGCGAGCTTCTGGCCGGAGCTGGTGACGGTCATGCCAAGCGGGGCGAGCGCGTGTGAGAGCGCGTCGGAGTAGGGAAACGTCGCGGCGAGAAAGATCACGAAGAACACCAGGCCGCATGCGAGATAGCCCGCTTCGACCGCATGAGTGCGCCAGTACTCAGGGTTTAGGAACTCGCGGAAATCGGGAAGACGATCGCGTAAATCAGCCATTTTTCCCCAGCGCGACGCAGGTCATGTCTACGTCGTAAGAATGAGTGTCCTGGGTGCGGCGCTGGATGCGCAGATTGGCGACCGCGACCGGCACTCGCATCGTGCGGATTCCGTAGAGTGCGTCGACCACCTGGCCCAGGCTCACGTTGTTGAGCTTGAGCTGTACGCTGTACTGGGTAAGGCCGTCGGAAATTCTGCGATCGGCGGCGGGCGTGATCGAGCCGATCTTGTCGCGGCCGATGGTCGCGGTCATGGTCGATTCGACCACCGAGAACAGCGAGAAATCCTTGCCCTGCGGAACCGTGGAGCCTTCCGCCGCTTTGAGGTCCGCGCTCAATTGCTGATAGGCGGCGGTGAGGCGCCTGACTTCGACCAGGTCGCGCTCGCGCGCCTGAACGCGGTTCTGCATGCTTTCCGGAATCGCAACGATCGGCTCATAGACGAGACTGTAGACGAGCAAGAGCGCGATGAGGCCGCCGGCGACGCGTACCAGGATACGCTCGCGCGGCTCGAGCTTGTCGTAGCGCGCACGCGCCTGCGCATAGAGGGGATCGACGCGCGCGCGCACCTGCCGCGTCGCGGGAGCCAGCGCTGCCGCGATCCGCGTCCAAATCTTTTCGAGCCACTCCATCATCGCGCTAGTCCGTGATTACTCCGTTCCCGCGATCACGTCCTTGAACGAAGCGTCCAGCAGGAATTCGACCTTGCCAGGATCCGATCCGGCCTTGGCGTGGGTGACCTCGATCGGTCCGAAGAAGCCGCCCTTGGTGAGCTCCTGCTTGGCCTGATCGACGGAGGCGAAGGAATCCGCCTGGCCAGAAACCTTGAGACCACCCTCGTCGATCTGCACGTCTTGCATCTCGACCGGGTAGCGCTCGGGGAGCGCGTTCGACACAGCCAGAAGAGCGTCGAGCGGCGAGTTGCGCGAGTAATTGCCGCCGAGCAGCTTGAGCCGCTTGTTCATCTTTATGATTTGCGAGCGGAGCTGATCTTTCGCCTCGGCGCCGGAGACCTGGTCGCCGAGAGCCGGCGCGGCGATCGCGGCAATCTGGCTATTGAGCACGTTCAGCCGATGGATATCGGTCCACAGCCCGAGGCTGAAGTGCAGCACCATCAGCGCCGCGACCACCGCCGCGAGCCTGCCCAAAGTGTGGAAATGAGTCAGGTCGCCGCGAATGCGGCCGTGAAAGGCGAACTCGCCCTGGCGGAAATTCAGAAGGTCGACCGGCTTCACCGGCATCTCGCTGAGCAGCATCGCGACGCAGCCCGCGTAGCGCGGCGCGTCGGGCGCGGAGTTGCCAAACACGGAGGAGTAATCGAAATCACCGCCGTCGCGCACCGCGATGGTGAGCGCGTCAACCAGCAGGCTCTTCACCTTCGGAGTGGCGGAGCCGGGACCGGTCAGGATCAAGTCAGGGTGCTCGAGGTCCGCGTTGGCAAGCAGCGTCTGTCGCACGGTATTAAGGACCGCGTTGGACTGGCTATGCGGCGACGGACTGCCGTCGACCATCACCAGCCCGGCGCCGACCGTGCGCATCGCGCGCGGAGCGCCCGCAAGATCGAGCAGCACTATCGAGGTCGATCCAGGATCCGCGCCGAGCACCAGATGCGGTCCGCGCGCGGTACCGTTGCGCGCGCGGCCATACAGCGCGGCGAGCGCGAGCGGCGCCAACGTAACGGTCTTCGGATCGAGGCCGCCCCTGGCGAGTAGCGCCAGATGCTGCTCGAGATCCACCCGTCGTGCGAAGGCCGCCATCACCAGCGTGTTATCGCCCTCCTGGCCGACGCGCGAAAAGGCCACCACCGCGCCATCGACGGGAAACGGCAGATGCTCTTCGAGCGCGAACGGAACTACCTGATGAAGCCGGCGCGAGTCGCTGAAGGGGAGTTCGAGCAGGCGCTTCGCGACCATGTTGGAGGGCAGCGCGGAGATGACGATATCGGGCTTGCCGACGCGCTCGATCAGGCGCGCGATCGCAGCGCTGAGATCAGGCTCGTCCTGAGCACGGGTCTGCTCGACCACGGTGCTGAGGTCGAACGAGTTCCAGGTGCGTTCGGCGATTGCCGCGCGCACTTTGTCTCCCGCGATTTCGAGGGCCAGTATCCGCTGCGCCATTTAACGACCGCCTGGTCAATCTTCCTGCCAGGCGGCAAGCGTCGCGGTGCCGTTCAACTGGCGATAAAAAGTCGAATAAATAAGTTTGCGGGCGCCAGCGTAATTGCCCTTCCCGGCTATGGTAAAGAATTGGCTGCGCACGGTTAAGAGGCTGGTGAGCTTGGTGGCGAACACCCCCATCCCGGGCAAGTTGGCGACGTCGGTCACTTTGGTGAACGGGCGCGTCATGCGAATCGTGACGATCTGCTGGACGAGCTTCGGGTTCGCCTCCAGTTCGGGCTCAAGCGCGGCGAGCACCTGGGGAGATGCGGTGTTGGCGTTCACCTGATCTTCTGGCGCCACGGTCAAGTATTGGCGCAGCAGGTTGAAAGTAGCGTCGTCGACTCCGCGCACCATCTTGAGGTCGCCGATGGTGGGCATCGGGCCGTTGCGAGGCATATAAGGCGGGATGAGCGTCATGTAGTAGTCGGCCTCGGCGCCGCCACCTGGGGTTTCGATGCTGTCGGGATCAATCCAGTCGATGAGCGCGGGAACGAGGTCGGGCGAGACCCCGAGGATTTCGAAGAGGCGGCTCACGATCTGCACATGGGTCTTATCGGGCTTCCCGCTCTGCGAGACCACGATCTGATTGATGTTGATCTTGCTGGCATCGTCGACGATTTGAAGTGAGGCGGTCCCGCCATCCACGGGCATCGGCGGGTACGGCACAGCCCAGACGTCCTGCAGCGTGTCGATCGGGTTTTGCGACATTCCATCGGTGCGCGCGTCCTGCGCGAGCAGCGCCAATCCGACGCTGACCGACGAGCGCGCAAGGTAGTACGCGCGAAGCTCATTGGCCTGGTTCGCCGCCGACAGGTAGCCGAGCGCGGCCGTGGTGGTGAAGTCCATCACCACCAGCGTCATCAGCGCGATCCCGAGCAGGACCGCGAGCAGCGCAATGCCGCGTTGCGAGCGAAGCCGCTTTACCATTGTTGCGTCGCCATCGGGACCGTAACCTCGGTCGCGAAGTCCATCATGCGGCCGTTAGGCGTGGCCATTTGCAGGTCGATCGTCATCGCGAGCGGAAGCTGCTGCCCTTCCGGATAGCTCGCGGAATCCCAGCTCTCCGTCCACATCGAGCCGTTGAAATAGCGCAGATGCATCGAGAGCAGGTTCCCGGCGAGGACGGTGGTGTTCTGATTGCTCGAAATACCGGTCTGATCGAGCCCGCTTTGCTCGCTGCGCTGCAGCAGGTACCAGCCCTGGTGCTGCGCGTTGGGCACTGCGGAATAGGTCACGATTTCCTCGGCGCCGAAACCGGTGAACGAGCGATGGCGGGCGACGTCCAGGGTCGAAATCGACAAGGTATCGACCGCGCTGCCTCCCGACATCCGGCCCGAGCCGACCAGCATCACGAACGAGGGCGCGCTTGGGGTCTGCACCGCGCCGCGAATCTCGTTGCTCATCTGCCAGAGCAGAGCACGCCCTTCGTGGTCGGTCACCAGATGACCTTCGGCGTGGACCTTACTATGCGCCACGGTGCTGAACGAACTAGCCAGCATCGCGAGGATGAGTCCCAGGACGCCGACCGCGAGCATCATCTCGATAAGCGTAAAGCCGCAGGAGGCTCCGCGAAGCCGTTCCCGACGCATCATCGTGATTTGCTCCGCCTTCTCTTGGCGGGGTTGTTGGAAGGGTCATTGCCGGCAGCTGCTCCGTTCGGCGATTCGCTGTTTGCACTGCTCGCACTTGCGTCTGTCGGCATCTTGCTGGCGACGGTCCCGGCCTGGTTCGGGTTGGAGCCCGGCGCTCCATTGGTCGTCGTCTCGGGATTGTGCACGAACTCGGTGAGGCCAAAGGTCTGGTTCTGCCGCGGACCGTAAGAGACGACTACGCGTACCTTGCGAACGTCGGGAAATATACCGGATTCCTCGACACTCCGCTGCCACTGAAAACCCGGATAAAGGCCGGGAAAAGTCTGGTCGAAGGTGCCCTGCGTTGTACCGGGCTCGGGATAGTGCTCGAGTTCAGCCTGCGTCATCACCATCTCCGCGAGCATCGCGGCGCGGGTAATTTCCTGCGCGTGGATGACGCTCTGCAGATTCTGATGATGCAGTGACAGGAGCGCGAGCATCGCGATACCCAGGATTGCCATTGCCACCATGACTTCGATCATGGTGAATCCTGCGCGCGCGCGGGCCGCAAATGGACTCCGTCGCGTCGCGTCATCAACGCGCTGATGCGTGTGGGCGGCTACGCAAGCCGCTGGCTCTGGGAGTTGCCGCATCATCTTGCCACGAAATCCGCCACGTTGAGATCGCCTTGGCCGATCATGACCTCGCCGGTCAGCGGCGTGAAAGCGAGTGTCATGATGTCGCCTGAGTCGTCCATCAGATGTACCAGCGTCGCGTCGACGTATCCCTCGGGATAAAACTGGCACGCCACGATTCCCCGCGTGAAGGTCCCAATCCCCTCGACGGTAACGTCGCGGATCCTGAGGCCAGGTGGCAGCCGGACCGACTTTGCGCCCGGCGTGAGATCCGCGACGAACTCGGGTTGCGGCGAATAGGGGTCGAGCCGAGTGACGAGGTATCCATTCTGGTCGAGATCGAAGACGAGCCGGAGCACGACTTTCTGTGCTGAGGCCTCGTCAAAAAGATACGACGCGCGGCCGGCGAGCCGTCGCGACTCGCTGCGGAGCGCGGCGCGGCGGAATCCGCCCAGGTACGGCATCGCGATCGAGATCAGCAGTCCCATGATGAAGATGACCACCGCCATTTCCAGCAGCGTGAAGCCGCGAGCGCTCCAGGAGCCGCCGAGCCAGCGTCCGCCGCTTTTGCTGCCGGTGCATGATGGCGATCGCGGCAACGAAGACATCGTCCCATCACTTTTGGTGCCGTCGCGTTTTGGTGCCTTCACGATTGGCTGCCGTCGATGTCGTCGGCGCTTTCGACCCCGTCGGGCCCAAACGATTTAAGCACGTAAGCCGCGCCATCGGACTGGTAAAAATACTGATTGTTCCATGGATCTTTGGGGATCCGCTCGATATAGCCACCGCTCTCGTAGTTCGGCGGAGGGCGTCCCTCGGTGGGTGCCGTAACCAGCGACTCCAGTCCCTGGTCGGTGGATGGGTAGAAGCCGTTGTCGAGGTAGTAGCGGTCGAGCGCGGTTTTGAACTCGGCGATATCAGCCATGGCCTTGGTGCGCTTGGCCTTGTCCGCCGCGCCGCGCAGGCTCTGCACGACGATAGTGGCGAGCAGGCCCAGGATGAGGATGACCACCATTATCTCGATCAAGGTGAATCCGTCCTGGTTGTTGCGCCGCGCTCTCATCGACTTTGCTCCGTGGTTCATGGACTCAGTTCACTGCATCAATTGATTGAGCTGGAAAATCGGCATCAGCACCGCCAGCATCATGAACACGATAACAGCCGCCATCGCCACCGTCATCACCGGCTCGAGCACCGTGGTCATCTGGCTCAACGAGTGGGTGACCTCGTGCTCGTAGTTGTCGGCCACTCGCTCGAGCATCCGCTCGAGGTCGCCGGAACGCTCGCCGACTTTGACCATCTCGATCAACAGCGGTGGGAAGAGTCCGCTCTGCGCGAGCATCACGCCCATCCCATGGCCCTCGCGGATACTGTCGCGCGCCTTCTGGACCGCGTCCTTCATCAGCACGTTGGTGACGACGCCTTTAACCGCGTCGAGCGCCTGAAGGAGTTGCACTCCGCTCGCCAGCAAAGTCGCGAGCGTGCGCGCGAAGCGGGCGCAGATAATTCTTATCAGGGTATTGCCGATGTACGGGATTTTCAGGATCCAGGTATCGTACAAGCGCCGCCCGCGCGGGGTCGCGAGCGCGGTGACGATCCCACCGACGAGGCCGGCCACGAACAGCAAGAGCAGGTACCAGTAGGTGGTCACGAAATTGGAGAACCCGATCAGGATTTGAGTCGCGAGCGGCAGTGCCGCATGCTGCTGCTCGAAAATCGTGGCGACCTGCGGCACCACGTAGGTGACCAGGAATCCCATAATCGCGCCGCCCACGCACATCATGATAATCGGATAAGTCAGCGCACCGCGGACCCTGGACACGAACTCCGACTGTCGCTCGTTGTACTCGGCGAGCCGGTCGAGCACCGCCTCGAGGGCGGCGGCCTGCTCGCCAGCCCGCACCATCCCGACGTAGAGGTCGGAAAATATGTGCGGATGCATCGCAAATGCGTCCGCGAGCGAGGAGCCCTCACGCACGCGCTCGCGCACCTGAGAGAGCATCCGTTTGGTGGAGGCACGCGCAGCCTGATCGCTAAGCGCGGTCAGCGCGTCGACCAGTTGCACGCCAGCCCCCAACAGCGCGCTCAACTGGCGGGTGAGCAGTGCGAGCTCGCCAGCCGGCAATCGCGTGCGCCGCGCGGGCAGCCACTCGCGGATGGTTTGCGGACGCGCCGCGGCGGACGACTCTTCGAAGATATCGGTCGGAAAGATACCCGAGGCGCGCAGCTTGCCGCGCGCGGTGCGTGCGCTGTCGGCGTCGACAACGCCGTTTACGTTACGACCGTCAGTGCCCAGACCGCGATAAGCAAATACCGGCATGGTTCGGAAACTCAGAACACGCGCGGCTAGCCGATGTCTTCCTGGGTGACACGGAGCAGCTCTTCGATGGAAGTTTCACCCGCGAGAACCCGATCGGCGCCGTCCTCGCGCAAAAGCCTCATCCCCTTGCTCTGGCATTGCCGCTTGATCGAGGCTCCGTCGGCACGCTGCATCACCATAGCGCGGATTTCGTCGTCCATCATCATGAGTTCCTGCACCGCCACGCGGCCGCGGTACCCGGTGTTCCGGCAAGCTTTGCATCCCTTGGCCCGATGCACCTGGCCAGTGACTCGGTCAGGCGTGAGAGCTATTCGCGCCAGCTCGTCGGCGCCCGCAGTGTATGGCTCTCTGCAATCAGGACAGAGTTTACGGACCAGACGTTGCGCGAGCACCGCCAGCACCGATGACGAGACCAGGAATGGCTCGATGCCGAATTCGACCAGCCGCGTCACCGCGCCGAACGAGTCGTTAGTATGCAGGGTCGAGAACACCAGATGGCCGGTGAGGGCGGCCTGGATGGCGATGTCGGCGGTCTCTCCATCGCGGATTTCGCCGACCATAATGACGTCCGGATCCTGGCGCAAGATGGAGCGGAGTCCGCTCGCGAAGGTCAGATCGATCTTCGGACTCACCTGCATCTGGCCGACGCCGCGCAACTGATACTCGATAGGATCCTCGATCGTGATGATGTTCTTCTCGGGCGAGTTGATGCGGCTCAGGCATGCGTAAAGCGTGGTCGATTTTCCCGAGCCGGTCGGCCCGGTCGCCAGGATGATGCCGTGGCTCTGGCGAATCAGGCGGTCGAGCCGGCGCAGGTTGTCGCCAGAAAATCCCAGGTGATCGAGGTCGATATTGGCCACCGCCTGCGCGCGATCGAGCAGACGCAGCACGATGCGCTCGCCGAAAGCGGTCGGAATCGTGGAGACGCGGATGTCGATATCGCGGCCCGCGATGCGCAGCCGGATACGGCCGTCCTGCGGCAGCCGCTTCTCCGCGATGTTCAAGCCTGCCATCACCTTGATGCGCGAGGTGACCGCTGGCTGAATCCGCTTGGGCGGGGAGACCACGTCGTAGAGCATCCCGTCGACGCGGAACCGGACCACCAGCTCTTGCTCGAAGACCTCGATGTGAATATCGCTGGCCCGGTCCTTGACCGCCTGCGAGAGCACGCCGTTGACCAGCTTGATGATCGGCGCGGCGTCGTCGGCCTCGAGCAGGTCCTTGGGCTCCGAGGCGAGTTCGCTCGCCACGATGTCGAGCCGGTTCTCGTCGAGATCGATCATTAACTCTTCGGCGGTGGTATTGCTCGCCTGATCGTAAGCGCGGTTGATTGCCTCGTTGATAATTTCCGACGGGGCCACGATAGGAAGAATGTCCGCTTCGAACAGCACGTGCAGATCGTCGAGCGGCTCATAGTTGGCCGGGTCCGCGATCGCGACCGTCACCGTGCCGTCGGTGCCCGAGAGAGGCAACAGCCGATTTTTCTTGGCGTAGTTGATCGGGACTTTGGTGACCAGCGTTATGTCGAGCCCGTTCTCGTCGATATGCGCCTGGAAGGGGAGGCGATACTCCTGGGCCAGGGCGCGGGCGAGCCGCTGCGGCTCCAACGCACCCATCTCGACCAGGACGTCGGCCAGTTCCTGGCCGGGCTTCTTGCGCTGCCGCGCCTTGTCGATATCCTGCGGCGAGACCCACGAGCGGTCCAGCAGAATAGCCTCGATACTCTTGCGGGCGGTCGCCATTACGCCCGCACCCGCGGAAAGCCGACTAATTTAGCTTGAGTCATGTTACAAAGAGAAAACCGCAGCCCCAAACCCCCCATCCTCATCCTATTGACCCCCCAATTAGACATGATGCCTCCCTGTCATAGCAAGCACAGACACCCCGACGCCGCATGCCAAGCCACCATGGCAGGCCCCGGACCCCAATCAAGACCTCAATAATGCGCTGTTCCGCTACTGCTCCCCCCTGGCGGGGTAATTCCGCCACCGCCGAGGCCGAAGGTGTGGATAGTCAAATGTTCGCCTTCCTTGACCGGCATCACGTGATCCGCTTCGGTCCATGAGACGAGTTTACCGTCCATAAACTTCAGATCGAGGAAGGTTCCCTTGTCGCCCGACTTGTCGGAAGTGAAGAAGACCTTGGCGGCCAGGTCATCGCTGTTCGGCTTGTAGGGGTAGCTCCAGAGCTCCGAGTCCTTGTCGACGTAGTTGCGGATGTCGGGTTCACCCCATTTCCGATGTACTTCGGCCATGGTTTCGCCCACGTGCAGCGAGTCGGCGATTCGCTCCGCTTTGATACGGGTCCCAGCCTGGTAAAACACGCCGCAACCGCCAACCGCGATTGCGGCCGCCATCGCGAGTGCGGCTATCGCGGCCGGAACAGACAGTTTCAATGCCATCTGATTCAATCCCTTCGGGGCCAAATTCTTGTTGGCGACGGCCTCGCTTGTCAATTGAAAGCGCTGCGCGCTCGCGCAAGCGCGGAGCGCGCCAGAGGGCCGCACGTCGGCTCCCGATGTGCTATAGAGCTAGCGATCGAAAGTTCATAGAGGGGAGGGCGCGGATGGCCCGCAAGCTGACCCTGGTCAAAGGCGCATCGCAGCGGGGAGCGCTGGTGTACGGAATGCGGATCTTCGAGGCCGGGGCCGTAACCGCCGTCGAGGACGCGCGCGTGACGCTCGCCGACGGCTCCAGCGGACGCGTCACGATGCACTTCATCGAAGGCACGCGCGTGCAAATCCGCCGCCAGCTCATGCAGAGCATCGACGCATTTTTCGAACTACTCGACGAGCAGTCGAGTTAAATTGACAACCGAGGGAAAATCCACCAGCAAATTCGAGGGCTGATCAAAGGACAAAGTCATGGACCTGAAGTTCATCAAGTACGACAAGCGCAACCACATCGGCTACATCACCTTCAACCGGCCGGAGCGCCTCAACGCGTTGCATCCCGCCTGCCACGCCGAGATGGACCAGGTGTGGGACGACTTTGTCGCCGACAAGAGCATGTGGGTCGCGATCGTGACCGGCGCCGGTGACAAGGCGTTCTCCGCCGGCAACGACTTGCGCTGGACCGCGGAGCATCGCGGCGAGGCGATGCCGCGCTCGAAGGGCGGATTCGCGGGCATCACCGCGCGCTACGACATCATCAAGCCGATTATCGCGGCGGTGAACGGGTTCGCGCTGGGCGGCGGATTCGAGATCGCGCTCGCATGCGATATTATTATTGCCGCGGAGCACGCGCGCTTCGGATTGCCGGAGCCGCGCGTCGGTCTGCTCGCGGGTGCGGGCGGCGTGCATCGGCTGCCGCGCCAGATTCCGATGAAGATCGCGATGGGCATGATGTTGACCGCCAAACATATCACCGCCCAGGAAGCGCACCGGTGGGGAATCGCGAACGAAGTAGTAGCGCTCAAGGATCTGATCCCGACGGCGGAACGATGGGCCGCGGAGATCATGGAATGTTCACCGTTGTCGATACAGGCGACCAAGGAAGCGGCGATGAAAGGTCTCGGGATACCGGTCGAGGAAGCGATCGCGAAGCATTACGAGGCGCAGGCGAAACTGTTCAGATCGAAGGACGCCGTCGAAGGGCCGCTCGCATTTTCGGAGAAGCGCAAGCCCAATTGGTCGGGAGAGTAACGGCGCGCGCGGCGCGCATGAGCGGCTGAATTAAATGCACGAGGTCGCGCTGCTGGATGAGATGATCGCGATGTTGGTCGGCGCGGTGGTGGCCGCCGGCTTCCCGCCAGTCTCGAGCGGCGCGTTCTGGGCGATGGTCGCGCTGTACTGGGTGGTGTCAGTGCTGTTCGACGACGAAACTCCGCGCGGCATCCCGGGGCTCGAATACATCCAGGCGCGCCGCCCTAACCTCTTCAAGAGCGAGCAATAGCGGCCCCGCACTTCGGAGCGGTCATGGGTTTTTGAATCCCGCGCAACCGCACGAGCGCAATCTCGATGACTCCTGCGGTGCGGGGCGAATTTCACTGCAGCGCCTTGGCTTCAGTGCAATCAACAACCCCGAGTGCCAGCAGCCGATAAATTGTGTTCTCGATCGCGCCCGGGTAGTCACGCGTCGGAGCGCCGGGGCACGGCTCGTGATTCCAGAGCAGTGTTTCCGCCCGCGACAATGGAAAGACTGCATCGATGCACGGCACGATAGGAAGGTCAGAAGTCATGGTCCACCCGGTCGGTTCAAGAAAGCCGAGCCTCCGGTTCCAGAGTGTGTCGATCTGTCGCTTGGAAACCTTGAACCGCCAGACACGCCCGCAACCTCGGCACCGGCGCAGCGCGACATCGTTCCAGACCCGATATCGATCGAACGTATGGCCTATCTGTTCCAGCGTGACCTGGGAGGCTGCAGGTGTCGCCTGGAAGCGTTCCATCACAGTGTCCTCCGCGGTTCGCGCTGGCGGGCTCGTCATGACCCCAAGTGCTTTCCGAAGAATGCCTCGATTCGTTTCCAGCTATCCTCGGCGGCTGCGTCATTGTAACCGGCCTTCATCGGCAGCATCGCGCCGATCGTCGCCATCACGCCGTCATGATGGCTCATGAAGCTGTGTCCCGCATCGTCGTAAATTTTCACGTCGTGATCGACGCCGAGCTCGGTAAGCAACCGCTCGAGTCGCTGCCCCTGCGCCGCGAACATCTTGTCGTTGGCGCCGAAGCCGCCGAGTATCGGACACACGCCGCGTAGTTGTTCGACGGTCTTCGGCACTTCGCCGTAGAAATTCGCCGCCGCGCTCATCTTCGATCTGACTGCGCACAGCATCGCGAAGCCTCCGCCCAGGCAGAAACCGATCATGCCGATACGCGCCGCGTCGACGCCGGGCTGCTGAGACAGGAACGTTCGCGCCGCGGCGAGGTCGCGAAACGCTTCGCCCTCGCCCCGATAGAGCGTCGCCACCGTGCGCGCAACGCAGATAGGTTTTACCGAAGTACCGTCATACAGATCGGGTGCGAGCGCCGCGTAACCGAGTGCCGCGAGGCGTCCGGTGATGCGCCGGATGTCATCATTGAGCCCGAATATCTCGTGAATGACGACGACGCCGGCGTGCGGCTTCCCGTCTTCCGGCGCGGCGTACGCCGCACGCATCGGATGTCCATCGCCGGCGGGAAACGTGATGTCGCGTGGGGTCATCGTCATCGGCATAGATCCTGGCTCCTGCGTCGCATCTAACTCAACTAGCTTTTCCTGGATTTGCTTTTGTCAGGTTCACTGCCTTTGCCGCGCCGGCTCTTGGAGCGGGGGCCCGAACCGTAGTCGCCGAACGGATCGTCGCGCTCGCGCACGGCGTTGCGAAATCCGGTCTCCTGCGCGCGCTTCACGAAGTCGAGTCCTTCCTGCGTATGGCGCGCGATTCCGTCGAACAGCGAGCCGACCAGGCGCGAGGTTCCAAGACCCATATTCTCGGCGGTGTGATTGCACAGCAGCTTCAGCATCTGAAGCTGATTCACCGGCACCCGCGCGATTCGCTCCGCGAGCGCGGTCGCGCGCGTTTCCAGCTCGGCATCGGGCACCGCTTCCAGGATGAGGCCGATTCGCGCCGCCTCAACGGCGGAGATTTCGTCGCCGGTCAGCAAGTAGCGTTTGGCGCGCTCGAGACCCATCCGGTAGACCCACATCGCAGTGGTCGGCGTTCCCCATACGCGCGACGGCGGATAGCCGAACGACGCCGACTCGCCCGCCATGATCATGTCCGCGCACAGCACCATGTCGGTGCCGCCGCCGATACACCATCCGTTCACTGCCGCGATCGTTGGCTTACTCGCGTACCAGAGCTTCATGTAGGTGTTGACGTAGGTCGAGATCATCCGGAGGTCGGCGGCCGAATCCCACACCCGCTCGCGACTGCGCTCAGTCGCCTGCGCGCGCGTCGACGACTCCAGCGCATAGCCGGCACAGAACGCTGGGCCCTCGGCGCGGAGCAGGATCGCGTGAACGTCGCGCGCCGCGTCGGCGTCGTCGATCGCAGCGCCAAGCTCGTCGCGTAGGTCGGGCGTGATGGTGTTGTACTCGGCAGCGCGCGTCAGCACGATCGAGCGCACCCCGTTGCGGGTTTCGGTGCGGAGTGTGTTGGGCATCGCGGGCGTCTCCGTCTGCCGTATAGCAGCAGGAGGGCGATCGCAGAAACAGTGCCGCCGTCCGGACTTAACCGAATCTCGGCCTTCGACTTGGCTGTAACTCAGATAATTTTGTTGAGTGGGTACTCGACAATTCCGACTGCGCCGGCCTCGAGCAGCTTGGGAAACAGCTCGCGCACCGTGTGTTCCGCGATGACGGTCTCGACGGCGACCCATTCCTTGCCCTTGAGCGCGGGCGACGGGTAGAGCTGCGAGATAGTCGGCGCGGTTATCGACGGAAGCAGGGCGATTACTTTTTCCAGGTTCTCGCGCGCGACGTTCATCTTGATGCCGACCCGGTTCTCGGCATCCAGCGCGCCCCGCAGCAGGACGCCCACCTGTCGAATCTTGGCCTGCTTCCATTCGTCGGCCCAGGCGCCCTTATTGGCGACCAGCACCGGGTTGGAGACCAGCAACTCCTCGACGATGCGCAGCCCATTGGCGCGCAGCGAGGATCCGGTCTCGGTCACGTCGACGGCCGCGTCGATCATGCGGTCGGCGACCTTGGCCTCGGTGGCGCCCCATGAAAATTCAACTTCTACATTAACTTTCCGCTGAGCAAAATAGCGGCGCACGTAGCCGACGATCTCGGTCGCGACGCGCTTGCCCTCGAGGTCCTCGAGCCGCTTGACCGGCGAATTTTCCGGCACGCACAGCACCCATCGGCTCGGCGCCAGCGAGACCTTCGCGTAGACGAAGCTCTGCACCTCGACGAGATCGACGTCGTTCTCGACGATCCAGTCACTCCCCGTGATGCCCGCGTCGAGCGAGCCGTCGGCGATATAGCGGGGCATCTCCTGGGGCCGCAGCAGGCGGCAGCTCAACGCCGGATCGTCGACCGTCGGCACGTACGAGCGCGCGCCGACGGCGATACGCCATCCCGACTTGCGCATCAGCTCAAGCGTCTGCAACTCGAGGCTCCCCTTGGGGATACCGAACTTGAGAATTTTGTTTTTGTCGATCGAACCCATCGCAGTGTTGGCGGGTTACCTCGCGATAGTCCAGCGCCTACTCGGCCGCCTTTTTCGGATGTCCATAGCCGGGGCCGTATTTGGCCGGATCGACCAGCCGCTCATCGACGATTTTCCACACCGCGCCGTCGAGCTTGCGGAAGAAGCATGACTGGTAGCCAAAAGCGCACGCCGCGCCATCGCCGTGTTGCTCGACCGAGAGCAGGAGCACGTCCTCGTCGCAATCGAGGCGAATCTCGCGCACCACCTGGAAGTTTCCCGACTCCTCGCCCTTGCGCCACAGGCGCTTGCGCGATCGCGAGAAGTAACACGCACGGCCGGTGCGGGCGGTCTCCTCGAACGCCTCGCGGTTCATCCATGCGACCATCAGGATCCGGTGGCTCGCGTGATCCTGGGTGATTACCGGGATTATGCCGCCGCCTTTCTCGAAGTCGATCGCCGATGCCGCTTCAGTTGCCATGATTTCCTCGAACGCCACGCGAACCAGAAAGTATTGGCGAATCCGTCGCGCGATTCAATGCGCCGTCGCGGCCTCAACTAACGGTTTCAATATTCTCCATTTCCATATGACCGGCTCGCAGGGTAGATTCAGCGCCATGCGCGAACCCCTGCCGGTTATCGCTCGTGCTATCGCGATCATCATGATCGTCGCGGCGCTCAGCGGATGCCGCTCGACCGAGACTTCGATCATCGCGCGCTATCCCAACGTCCAGCCGTTCAATTTCGGTATCGCGCTCGGCCCCAACCAGTTCCATATCGAGGGCTACCTGACCCAGAGCGCGGTGCCGGGCCGCGTGCCGGGGCTGTTGGTCCTCAACGGCGGCGAGGGCGATGCGGCGCGATGCGTCGGAATGAGCCAGGGCGTGGCCGCGATGGGTATCCAGGTCGCCTGCATCAGCATCCCGGGGTACGGACAATCCTCGGGTCCGAGCCGATTCGTGGGACCACAATCGGTCGCCGCCGCGGTCCGCGCGCTCGACTTGCTCTCCGAGCGTCCCGACGTCGACGCGAACCGGATCGCCGTCTGGGGGCTCGGCAATGGTGCCGTCGCAGCGGGACTGCTGATGGACTACGACGCGCGCCCGCGCGCATTGATTTTGCAGTCCGGCGCTTACGACCTGCTGACGCTATGGCCGCAGGCTACCTGGCGCACCAAGCTCTCGATTCTGCACGAAGTATGGCCCAGCCAGCGGGTCCTCAAAGAGCGCAGCGTGATCCAGAACCTGCCGACGCGGCTCGAATGCAGCGTGCTGATATTGCATGGCGACAGCGATACTCGCGCGCCGGTTGCGCAGGCGGTGCGCCTGGCCAACGCGCTCAAGGCACGCGGCGCGCGCGTCTCGACGGTCTACTTTCCCAAGGCGTCGCATGATCTGGGCAAGCGCGTGCAGCCGGAACTCCGCGCCTTCCTGCGCGAGAATCTGATCGACGTGGCTCCCGAGACGCCGTCCTGACGCGACGCGAGCTCGCGCGCCGCGCCCGTTCCCCAAGCTCAGCTCAAATCTTTCAGCGCTGCGATCACTTCCTCGGTATGCCCGTTGACCTTCACCTTGGGGAAGACCTTGCGCACCACGCCGTCCTTGTCGATCACGAAGGTGGTGCGCTCGATCCCCATGTACTCGCGCCCGTACATCGACTTTTTTTTGTATACGCCGTAGAGCCGGGTCACGCGATTCTCGGGGTCGCTCAACAGTGGGAAGCCGAGCGAGTACTTGTCGGTGAACTTCTGATGCAGCGCCGGCGAGTCGGCGCTGACCCCGACCACCTCCGCGCCCATCTTGCGGATCGCGCCGATATTGTCGTTGAACCCGCACGCTTGCATCGTGCATCCCGTCGTCATGTCCTTCGGATAGAAGTAGAGCACGAGATTTTTCCGTCCCACGAGATCCTTCAACGAGACGGTCTTGCCGCTGCGATCGGAAAGCTCGAACGCCGGCGCCTTCTTGCCGGTAAAGGCAGTTGAAGCGCTCGCACTGGGCGAGGCGACGGCGGGTTTCTTCGCAGATTTGGTGGCTGAAATTTTTCCGCTTGGCATGTCGTCAATTACTCCGTGGTCTAAATTGAACGTAATTCGCGCCGGCCGCAATTCGAAAAGGCCCGTTTTTCAAGGGCTTTCGTGATGCATAGTTGACCCGGTACCAGTCAGGCTCTAGACTTGCCGCCGACTGCACCGTCTCCATCGCGATCGTTGCTTCATGGCCGTCTACACCGAGCTCAGCAAACCATTCCTCAAGGAGCTCGCCGACGATTACAGCCTCGGACGGGTGACCAGCGCCAACGGAATCGCCGAAGGCTCGGTCAACACCAACTACGTCCTCGAGGCCGCCAAGGGCAAGTTCCTGCTCCGTGTCGACGAGGTCAAGAGCGAGAACGAGCTCAAGCGCGAAATCGACCTGCTGTCCTTCCTGCGCAAGCACGCGTTTCCATGCCCGCATCCGATGCAGGATCGCACGGGCCGTTTCTATCGCACCCTCAACAACAAGTGCGTGTCGCTCTTCAAGTACCAGGAAGGACGCGTGCTGCCGCCCGCGAAGCTGCGTGCGAGCCAGCTCGAGACTATCGGCCACGCACTCGGCGACCTGCACGTCATCGGCAAGGCCTACAAGAAGGGCATCGACAATCGCTTCAGCTTCGAGCGGATCGCGGATCTCTACCTGACCGTGCGGAGCCGCTTGCCCAACTACTTCCGCAAGATCTGCCGCACGCTCGATGACGAGGTCGAGTATCTGACCCGCTACCTCGAAGGCAAGCTGCCCAAGGGCGTCATCCACGGCGACCTGTTTCCCGACAATCTCCTGTTTCGCGGCGAGCGCCTCACCGCCGTGCTCGATTTCGAAGCGGCGTGCCGCGGCAAATTCATTTTCGATATCGCGACCGCCGTCAATGCGCTGTGCTTCGTCGATGGCGCGTACTCGCTCGAGCGCTTCCGATATCTGCTGTCGGGCTACGAGTCGGTGCGCACCTTGTCGCTGGCGGAATGGGACGCGTTCCCCAATGAGCTGCGCTTCTCGTCGCTCCGTTTCACGGTCACTCGCCTGCACGACTTCTTCCTGCAGCCGGTCGACGGACGCCACCGTGTCGACAAGGACTTCCGCGAATTTTTCGATCGCCTGCGCGTGCTACGCCGCGAACGCGAAGGCGGGATGGAGCCGCTGCTGATGGCGATGGCGACCGGATACGATTACCGCAAATATCAGAAGGTCAAAGCGACCGAGCGCCGCCAGGCCTGACTCCGCGCCGCGCATCTCAAACTGCCATTGCCGCAATCGATGGCCGCTGCAATCGAATCGCGCCGACTCCACGGCCTCCGCGCGCCGCAAAACCTCCGAGCGAAACAAATTTTGGCAATGAAGACCGAGACCACGCGTGTCGTCCTTTTCTGACAGTCTCAACCTCAGCGTACGCCAGCCGGCGTTGTGGGTCGAAGTCGCTCCTCCGCGCGGAGTCGTCACCGACTCGCTCCTGAAGCGCCTCTCCGCGCTCGCCGGCCATGCCGACGCTATCAATCTCACCGACAACTCGCTCGGCAAGGTCAAGATGTCGGGGCTGGCGTTCGGCTCGCTGATCAAGTCGCGCCTTAAGATTCCGGTCGTGCTCAATCTGTCGTGCCGCGATCGAAACCGCTTTGCGCTCAAGTCGGAGTTGCTCGGCGCTGCCGCGCTCGGAATCGACGCGGTCGTAGCGCTGACCGGCGACAAGATCGCGCCCGACGATCCGAGCGGCGTGGTCTCAATCCGCGATCTTGACGCGTTCGGGCTGCTGAAATTGATCGGCGACCTGAACCGCGGCGACACCGGCGAGGGCAAGCGCCTGCTGAAGACGCTGCCGGGAATTTTCGCCGGCGCGGTCGCCAATCCCAATCGCAAGAATATCGCGCGCGAGTTCGAGATGCTGGCGCGCAAGGCGCAATCCGGCGCGCGCTTCGTCATTACGCAGCCGGTGTTCGAGGCGGAAACCGCGCGGCGCTTTCTGGTCGAGGCAAATCGGCTCGGGCTCAAGACCGTGCTCGGAATCCTGCCGGTCAAGCGCGAGGCGATGGCGCAGTACATGAAAGACAAGGTCAAGGACTTGAGCGGCGCCGCTGCGCATCTTGACCGCTACGAAGGGATGGCGGAGGAAGTAGTGCGTGCGGCGTCGATTCGCGACAACCTGATCCTGATGCGATCGTTGGCGGGCGAGGTCGCGGGCTTTAACATCATGAGCGGCGGAGGACCTTCGCTCGCGATCGAACTCGCGCTGGAGTTCAGCAAATGGCGCAAGCACCCAGAAACCACCTGAGCCGCAACCACCACGCCTCCGCGGCGAAGCCCGCTGCAGAGCGCGATCGCGCGCGCCATCCGGACGGCGCCAATAATGGCGGACAAGATCTCGATCAAACCGGCGTCCAGGACGGCGCCCAGGACGCGGTCCGCATCATCCTGCGCCATATCGGCGAGGACCCTGATCGCGAGGGCCTCAAGCGCACGCCGCTTCGCGTGGTCAAGGCATTCGAATTCCTGACCCGGGGCTATCAGCAGGATCCCAAGAAAGCTATCAACGGCGCGCTGTTCACCGAAGAGGACTACCAGGAGATGATCCTGTGCAAGGACCTCGACTTCTACTCGCTATGCGAGCATCACCTGCTACCTTTCATGGGCAAGGCGCACGTCGCCTACCTGCCGAACAAGCGCATCGTGGGTCTCTCGAAGCTGGCACGGATGGTCGAGATTTACGCCCGCCGGCTCCAGGTGCAGGAGCGGCTCACCACCCAGATCGCGCATACGATCATGGACGAGATCGATCCGCTCGGCGTCGCGGTGGTGCTCGAGGCTGAGCATCTGTGCATGCGGATGCGCGGGGTCGAAAGGCAGAACTCGTGGGTAACCACTTCCGCGATGCTCGGGGCGTTCCGCACGCGCGTCGAGACCCGCCAGGAATTCATGAACCTGCTGCGCCGCAACGGCAAGTGAGCGAGCAGCCGCCTCGCAATCCGCTCGACGCACTCGGCGGCTACGCGCTGAGTTTCGTCAAGCCCGGCCAGACGATCGGACTCGGCACCGGGCACGCCGCGAGCGCGTTTATCCGCGCGCTGGGAGCGAGCGGCATCAAGGTGCGCGGCGTGCCGACCTCCAAAGCGAGCGAGGAGCTGGGCAGATCGGTCGGAATCGAAATCGTCTCGCTTGCGGACGTGAAAAAAATCGACACCGACTTCGATGGCGCTGACGAAGTCGATCCGCGCCTCAACCTGATCAAGGGTTATGGCGGCGCGCTGGTGCGCGAGAAAATCGTCGCCGTCTCATCGCGGCGCTTCGTGGTCCTGGTCGGGAGCGAGAAGCTGGTGCCGCGCCTGGGCCATCGCGGGAGCATCCCGGTCGAAGTGGTGCCGTTCGGCGTTCCGCTGGTGACGCGGAAGGTAGCGGCACTCGGCCTCAAGCCGCACGTGCGCTCAGCGAACGGCACCGATTTCATCAGCGACAACGGCAACCTGATCCTCGATTGCGGCGTGAAACGAATCGCCAACGCAGCGCGTCTCGACCGCGAGCTGCTCGCGATTCCGGGCGTAGTCGGCACCGGCATCTTCGCCGCGATGGCCGATGTAGTCCTGGTAGCCGACCCGTCAGGCAAAATCCGCACGCTCAAGCGCGCTCGCTAAATTGACTGGAGACCTGCACAAAACCGCCGTCGCCTCGATGGCATCGCAAAAGAAACGAGGTCATCTTGAGAGTCTGTGAGTTCTTCAAAAAGTAAAAGTGAAAAACGAAATTGCTGCCACCGTCGCGAACGCTGGGAAACCATTGTCGTCAGCTAAGTCAGCAAAGAAGCGAGGTCATATATGGACCCCGCCCGTGTGCAAGGGGTGAGCGAGGAAGGAGGGGGAACGGTTGCGGTCATATATCCGGCCTGTTGGATGGGCGGCAGTGTTAGCGGCCCTGGCCATGATGGAA
>DATDGX010000173.1:0-7780 GCA_036521875.1 Binataceae bacterium (SeqCode) | reverse complement strand
GTAAACGAACTTGTCGAAACCAGCCATCCTCAGATAGGTGGCGAGCGCGAGAAAGTTTGCCCGGCTTCCGCCGAGTCCGTGCGCGAGAATCACCGGTTCGCTGTGCCCCTCACCGAGCAGCGGTTCGCCCTGCCGCGCGATCCAATCGAGCGGATACGACGCGATCAGCGCGCCTGCGGCCGCAATTTCGCGGCATACGGTAGTCGTGTTCATCCGGTCGCTCCTCGCCTGACCCCTCTATTCAAAACGTAACCATCGCGAACCCAGTCATCAAGTCGGCATTAATTCCCTGAATCGCGAGCCAATTCACTAGCGGTTTGCCGGAACTCCGGCGCCAAGCGCACAATGGGGCCTCCGCGGCTGCATCGTTCGACAGCGCCGAAGCCAAGGCGAGGTGAGCATCCATGAGCGAATCCAGAGCCGAGTCGAAAGGACGTCTACGCGGCTACTTTCGCGAGCACACCGTGGTCGTCACCGGAGCATCGAGCGGTATCGGCTACGACGTCGCGCGCGCATTCGGCGAGCAGGGAGCGAAGGTCGCGCTGCTGGCGCGGCGCAAGGCGCATCTCGAGGAGCTTGCGGAGAAGATCAATCAGGCCGGCGGCAAAGCCTTGCCGCTCGAATGCGACGTGACCGATCGCGCGTGCGTGTCGTGGGCCATCGAGCAGGCGCGCGACAACTTCGGCCGCGTCGACGTCCTGGTCAACTCCGCCGGCGTTCTGATCTCCGATGCGGTCGAGCTCATGCGTCCCGAAGATCTCGAGCGCATGATCGCGGTGAACCTGTATGGCGCGGTGAATGCGATGCAGGCGGCGCTGCCGCTGATGCGCCGCGCGCGCAGCGGCAATATCGTGAACATCGCGTCGCTCGCGGGCAGGCGCGGCATCAGCCCCCTCGGCGGCTACAGCGCGACCAAGTTCGCGCTGGTGGGATTGACCGAGGCGCTGCGCGTCGAGCTGTTCGGCTCGGGGGTCAGAGTTTCGCTGGTGATGCCGGGCGTAATCGACACACCGATGGCGCATGGCGCCCTGAAGCGCGAGGAGGTCAAGGGCGTCCCCGCGATGATGGCGATGCCGGTGCGCTGGGTGACCTGGGCGGTGCTCGCAGCCGCGGCCTTCGGGCTCACCGAGGTCGATGTTCCTCCCGGCGCCGCAGTCGCGGAAAAGCTCGCCTCGTTGTTCCCGGGCGTGACCGATGCGTTGCTCAGCATGGGCACGCGCTTCCTGCAGACGGCAGGATTCATGGGCGACGCCAACAAAGTTCGCGAGGACAAAGACTAGCCGCGCACCGCTGACGGGAGAAATTGTTGAGCCCGATCCAACGTTTCTCCCAGTCGCGAGGATGGGGTCCCCCTGGCGTTGCTGCCTCAGGGCGCACACGCTGCCTCTCGTCGCTAAGGTCTCTTCCAAAAGTCCTTACAGTCAGCTAGACTTTCTCAAGTTTATATCTAGAATAACGCCAAAAATGGCGTAATATATATTGACAAACACGTCACAGATAGCTATGTTTTCAACGTTATGAGAAATACAAAAGTGAACGCGGCAGTACACAACAGTGCTGCGCGTCTTCTCAGCAGCCTTGCGAGCAGGCGCCGGGCACTCCATATGAGCCTGCAGACAGTCGCTGAACGCTCAGGTCTCGGCGTGCGAACCGTTCAACGGGTGCTCTCATTGCGGGAGCCGAAAGCGAACCTTGATACAGTGCTTCAGATCGCGGACGCGTTGAACGTTGAACTGCGCCCCAAAGAGGCCGGAACTGCGCACCTGGTCCGCAAGAGAGAGGCAGCAAAGAAGGCCGCCCGCCTGGCGGCGATGGTTCAGGGAACGTCCGCCCTGGAATCGCAGGCCATTCCTAAGAAGGACCTGCGCGACATCGAAGATGAGATCGCCGATAGATTGCTGAGCGGGTCGGCGCGCCAACTGTGGGCCGACTGAAGAGCGACGCGATCGGTGAACCCGATAGCGGCACACCGTTCGATGCCTCGGGACTAAGACTAAAGCACATTCGCACCAAACGGCAGCTTGACATCGCTGAAGCCAAAAACATCAGCCGGGCCATAACGAAATATTTGGCTAGCGCCCCTTCGAAAAGGAAAGCACCGTTCACGCTCGAATGGAGCTACAAACTCCACAGGGAGATGTTTTTTGATGTATGGAAGTGGGCCGGAAAGCGCCGCGACAGTGAACTGAGTATCGGGTTTCATGTCTGCCAAATCGACCCGAGCCTCAAGGACCTCTTTGACGATCTTGCCGCCTGGTTGCAGTTCGCAAGCTGCTCAATATTCGAACAGGGCGTCCGTCTGCACCATCGCGCTGTGCAGATCCACCCGTTTAACAATGGCAACGGACGCTGGGCACGACTGCTCGCGAACATCTGGCTGAAGCAACACAAGACCGCTCTTGTTGATTGGCCCGACAAGGCGATCGGCAGCGAAGGTGTTATTCGAACGCAATATATTGAAGCCGTTAAGGCTGCTGATGGTGGCAATCTGGAGCCTCTCTCGAGTTTGCACCAGAAATATTCGTCCTAGCCGATATGCAAGTGTCCAGTTTCTGCCAAATAAAGTCGCGTCGGATTTTCCTAGGGTTCGAGACGGTTGAGATCGCGCGGATACATCGTCGCCTCGCGGACGTTCTTGAGCCCGAGCACCTGGCAGGTGAGACGCTCGAGGCCGATCGCCAGCCCACCATGCGGCGGCATCCCGAGCTCGAACATCCTCAGGTGAGTTTCGAATTGCGCCGGGTCAATCGCGCGCGCTCGCAACGCGGTTTCCAGGTCCGCGCGGCGGTGAAGCCGCTGCCCTCCGGTCGTCACTTCCAGTCCGCGCAGCAGCAGATCGAATCCCGCGGCGTGCACTCCGTCGCCGGCAGGATGGGTGTAGAAGGGGCGGCTGCTCATCGGAAATCCGATCACGAACACGGCGGACACGCCGGCCTCCTGCTCGGCCAGCTCGCATAGTTGGCGCTCGGCGAGCGGATCCAGGTCGTCCACCAAATCCTCGCGTCCGTGTCCGCGCCGCAAGCGATCGAGGCATTCGCCAAACTCCCAGACCGGCGCGCGCTCGAGCGACGGGAAGTAAGTATCGAAGGATTTGAGTGACTCGCGGAAGCGATCGCGAAGGTTCGCGAACATCTCGCTCAGCACCTCGCGCTCCAACTCGATTACATCGCGTAGGCCGTCGATGAATCCCATCTCCAGGTCGAGCGAATAGTATTCGCAGAGATGGCGCGAGGACGCGTGCGGCTCGGCGCGATAAACGTGACCGGTCTCGAAGACGCGCTCGAGGCCCGCGACTCCGTGCTCCTTGTAGAACTGCGGGCTCTGCGCGAGATACGCGGCGCGATCGAAGTAGCGGATTTCGAACAGGTTGCTGCCGCCTTCGGTCGCACTCGCCACTATTTTGGGCGTGAAGATTTCCGTGAACCTGCGACGCCGCAGTGCGGAGCGGAATTCTTCGGCGAGCGCCGCCGTGACGCGAAAAGTCGCGCCGCCGCGCTCGGTTCGCAGGGCGAGCGGACGATAGTTGATCGCGAGCTCCGGCGAAATCTGCTCGAGCCGCGAGACCGACGTGAACGGCAGCGTGTCCCGCGCAGCGCCCAGCACCTCGATCGCGTCGCAATCGACTTCCACGCCGCCGGGCGCGCGTGCCTCTTTGCGCAGCCGTCCAGTTACCGCGACCGCCGACTCGGCGCGGAGCGGCAGAGCCCTGGTCATCGACGGCTCTGCGACAATTTGTATGGTACCAGAACAGTCGCCTAGCACGATGAAAGTGGTCGACTTGGTCTCGCGGATTCGGCGAATCCATCCGCGGATCAGGGCGCTTCCTGATTGCGACGGGTCAAGGTCTGCGATCATGGTGCGCATGATGTCTCCTCGCTCCCGGGCTTCCGCGCGCGAATGCGGGAAAAGAGAAAGGGCCGCAGGTTTTTCGCCTGCGGCCCTCTCGGACGCCCGGATTTTATTTTCGCGCTTCACGGCTCCGGGACGCAGGCGAACGCGCGTGAGCGCCGATTCGCGTCGCGATTATTGTCCCGGTTATTTTTCCTTCTGATCACTGCTCAAATACCTATCCGCGCCTGCGCTTCGAGTCTACAGCTTCGCGTACACGGACTTGATCTGCGTGTACAGATCGATCGCGTACTTGCCCAGCTCGCGTCCGAATCCAGACTGCTTGTAGCCGCCGAACGGCGAGATCGGATCGATCAAGCCGTAGCAATTGATCCAGACCGTGCCGGCCTTGAGCTTGCGCGCGATGGTATGCGCGCGGCTGAGATCCTTGGTCCACACCGCAGCAGCCAGACCGTAGGTGGTGTCGTTGCCCTGGAACAGCGCGTCGTTCTCGTCTTTGAAAGGAATCGCCGCGGCGACCGGTCCGAAGATCTCTTCGCGCGCGATCTTCATGTTGTTGTTCACGCCAGTGAAAACCGTCGGCTTGATGAAGTAACCTTTCTCCTGCGGGCCGGCCTCGCCGCCGACCTTGGCCTTCGCGCCTTGCTCTTTGCCGGACTTCAAGTAGCCGAGCACGCGATCGTGCTGCTCCCGGGAAACCAGTGGACCCATCCGCGTGTTGGGATCGAGCCCGTTGCCGACCGCGAGTCCCTGCGCCATCTGCGAGAGCGCGTCAGTGAACTGATCGTACATCGACTCCTGCACGAATACGCGCGAACCGGCGCAGCACACCTGGCCCTGGTTCATGAAGATGCCGAGCATCGAGCCGAACACCGCCGATTTAACGTCGGCGTCGGGAAACACGATGTTCGGCGACTTGCCGCCGAGCTCCAGCGACACGCGCTTCAAGTTCCCGGTCGAGGCCTTCAGGATCTCCTTGCCCACCTCGGTCGAGCCGGTGAACGCGACCTTGTCAACCTCCGGATGCGCCGCGAGCGCGCCGCCGGCCGTCGGCCCAAAGCCGGTGATGATATTCACCACGCCGTCGGGCAGCCCCGCCTCGCAGATGAGCTCGCCTAGGCGCAGCGCGGTGAGCGGCGTTTGCTCCGCGGGCTTCAGGATCACGACGTTGCCGCATGCCAGCGCCGGCGCAATCTTCCACGACGCCATCAGCAGCGGGAAATTCCACGGTATAATCTGCCCGCACACGCCGACCGGCTCGCGCAGCGTGTAATTGAACATCGTGGGGTCGCTGGGATTGGTCTCGCCATAAATTTTGCTCGCCCATCCCGCGTAGTAGCGGAAGGTCTCCGCGGCGCCGGGGATGTCGATGTTCTTGGACTCGAAAATCGCCTTGCCGTTGTCGAGCGTCTCGAGCTCGGCCAGTTCCTCGGCGTTCTTCTCAATCAAGTCCGCGATCTTGAAGAGAAACCGCGCGCGCTGATGCGGATTGATGTTGGCCCACCTGGAGTCCTCGTAGGCTTTGCGCGCCGCCTTGACCGCCTCATCGACGTCGGCCTTGTCGCCCTCGGCGACCATAGCCAGCACTTCCTCGTTGGCCGGATTGAGGGTTTCGAAAGTCTTGCCGGATTTCGCCGCCACCCATTTTCCGCCGATCAAGAGTTTCTTGGGTTGGCTCTTCAGGAACGCGAGCCCGGCGGCGGATTTGGCGCCCGCTGATGCTCGTTCGAAAGAAGGTTGAGTTGCCATGACGAAAGTCTCCTTAAAGATGAGTTGCGGTGCGCGGGCACTCGCTCGCGCACTGGATACGGCGAATGGTTCGACAATTTGCTTATGGAACATATGGTAGTTAATCGCAACGCTGGCGCAAAGCAGAATTAACTGCCAGCGGCGCAATTCGATTTTGCCTCGGCAGCCGGATATTCTGTCGGCGACCGCGTCTTCATGGTCGTCAAGAACACACCGCTTATCGCGCAGTACCTGAGCGTCAAGCAGCGCGTGCCCGACGCGCTCCTGTTTTTCCGCCTCGGCGATTTCTACGAGATGTTTTTCGAGGACGCCGAGGTGGGCGCGCGGGTCCTCGACATCCAGCTCACCTCGCGTTCCAAGGACGGCGTGCCGCTGTGCGGAGTGCCGTATCATGCGGTCGATCCGTACATCGCAAAGCTGCTGCGCGCGGGCTACAAGGTCGCGATCTGCGAGCAGGGGCAGGCGGACGGCAAGGCCAAGGGCCTGATGCCGCGGCAAATCGTGCGCGTGATCACGCCCGGCACGGTCGGCGAGGAGATGGTGCTGACCGCGGCGGAGAAGAGCTACCTCGTCGCGGTGGTGGCGAACGAAGCGACGGGCGGCTACGCGCTCGCGGCGCTCGACGTGTCGACGGGAGAATTCATCGCGACGCTGGTGCAGGGCGAGGCGACGTTGCGCGAGGAAATCGCGCGCCTTCAGCCGCGCGAAGTGGTCGTGGTCGCGCCGGACGAGAAACTTAAGGCGATACTTAAAGATGTGGAGGCGCCGTTCACCGCCCTCGACCCGGAGCATTACCCGCCCGAGCGCGCTCGCGACGCGCTCGCGCGCCGCTTCGCCGCCGCGGCCTCGAGCCTTGATGCGGCGGTCGCGATCGCCGCGGGTGTCAACCTGGTCTACCTCGAGGAAACCTTCGGCCACGACCTCGCGCATCTCGAGCCGCCACGCATGTACCGCGCCGCCGAGTACATGCTGGTCGACGAGACCAGCCGGCGCCATCTGGAGCTGGTCACGTCGTCCGACGGTGCGCGCAAGGGCTCGCTGCTCTCGATTCTCGACGAGACCATTACCGCGACCGGCGCGCGCACGCTGGCCAACTGGATCGTGTACCCGCTGCTCGGGCGCGACGCGATCACGGCGCGCCAGGACGCCGTCGAGGAGCTGTTCGACGCCGACCTCGGCGGCGAGATCGCCGATGCGCTCAAGCGCATCGGCGATCTCGAACGGCTGGCTGGGCGCCTCGGCGCGCTGCGCGCATCGCCGCGCGATTGTCTGCGCCTGAGCCAGGCGCTGGCGGCGGTCGGCGCGCTGCGCAACGCGCTCGGCGCGTTTCGCAGCGCGATGCTGCGCGAACTCGGCTCGGCGCTGGCGCCCGAGCCCGAGCTCGCCGCGCGCATCGCGGCGACGCTGTCCGACGAGCCGCCGGTGAACGCTCGGGACGGTAATGTCATACGCGCCGGCTATAGCGACCAGGTTGACGAACTGCGATCGCTTGCCAGCGGCGCACGCGAAGTGATCGCGAAACTGGAGTCGAGCGAGCGCGAGCGCGTCAAAATTTCTTCGCTAAAAGTTCGCTACAACCAGGTCTTCGGCTATTACATCGAAATCACCAAGGCGCACCTCGAGCGCGTGCCGTCCGACTACGAGCGCAAGCAAACGCTGGTTGGCGCCGAGCGCTTCACCACGCCCGCCCTCAAGGAGCTGGAGCGCAAAATTCTGTCCGCCGAGTCGGGGCTCAAGGAACTCGAGCTCCAACTTTTCTCGCGATTGCTCCGCGACCTGCAGGCGATGAGCGCGCGCATCCTGGAGACCGCGCGCGCGGTGGGCGAATTCGACGCACTCGCCTCGATGGCGAAAGTAGCGCGCCGGCGCGGCTACGTGCGCCCGCGAATCAACGCGGGACTCCGCATCAGGATTCGCGACGGGCGCCATCCAGTGCTCGAGGCCGGGATGCGCCCGGGCGAGTTCGTGCCCAACGATCTCGACGCCGATCCCGACACACGGCAACTGCTGCTCATCACCGGGCCCAACATGGCGGGCAAGTCGACCTATCTGCGGCAGGTCGCGTTGATCGCGATCATGGCGCAGATGGGGAGCTTCGTGCCCGCGACCGAGGCGCAGATGGGCCTGGTCGACCGCGTGCTCACACGCATCGGCGCGCGCGACGAGCTGCGCCGCGGCGAGT
>DATDGX010000172.1:0-4288 GCA_036521875.1 Binataceae bacterium (SeqCode) | reverse complement strand
GGAACGCTGGTCGCGTCTAAAGCACAACAGTGCCTAATTTATCTTTTATTTCAACTAGTTCGATGGTGGGCGCACAAGGGCTCGAACCTTGGACCCGCTGATTAAGAGTCAGCTGCTCTACCAACTGAGCTATGCGCCCTAACCGAGGAAGCGGGGGTTAGGCACTTCCACCAATTCGCCGGGCGAGGATGCGCCGGCGAAAGCACGCCGCCGTGCGGCAGCAGCTCACCCGATATAGCGGCCCCTTCGCGGACGGGCAAGGCGTCCGGGCCTTTCACCATTTGCGCATTGGCAAAACTGCCGGGACTTGACCGGAACGGCTATTGCGCGATGTCGAAGCCGACCGTGATGCGCGCGATTATTGTAGCCTCGCCGCCTTCGATTGGCACTTGCTTCGGTAGCGACGCCGCCAGTGTTGCATCTTCAAAATCACCCCTTCGGCGAAGCGGCGCCAGATCCGAGCTCTCCGTGATCCATGCGACGCGACCAAGATTGACACCCGAGGCACGCGCATAGAGGTCGGCTTTGTGCCGGGCATTGGCAATCGCCGCCTCGCGCGCCTGGTCGAGGGCCTTTTCGCGGTCGGAAATCAGAAACGCTACGTTGCCGGCGTCGGTCGCACCCGCTTTGACCAAATGGTCGAGAATTTCGCCCACTTGCGCGATCTGACGGATTATCACGTTGACCTGGTTGGAGACGCGATAGCCGGAGAGTTTCGGCCCGCCGGGCGGGGTTGGCGACGTGTAAATCGGCTCGATTGAAAATTCCGATGTCTGAATGTCTTTCTTTGCGATCCCGGCATCCACAAGTGTCGTTATGATACTGGCCATAAGTTTTGCGTTGGTATCGCTGGCCTCTTTGACAGTTTTGGCATTGGTGCCGACACCGCTTCTGATACGGGCATAGTCCGGCGCCACGGTGACGCTGCCTTCGCCGACCACGATCACCCGCGCGCGCACCGGAGATCTTGGCTCCGCGGTCTGCGCTTGAGCGGCGGTGACGCAAGCCATTGCGGCGATCAAGGCGCCGACCCGTAAAATCCTTCGCAGTATTTTGTGGATTGCGAGTCCGAATGTGGCCATGGCGAAATCCCTTCTTTCGTTGAGATCAAATTCTTTGTCAGACACGATTAATTTGAAGCGGAACAATGGCCCCAGACTGGCACTAGTTCGCGCACCAAGTGACAGCCCATCACCCGCTGTCGCGACCGCGCGCTAGGGCCTGCCGCATCGTGTTCGTTTCGACGCGAGGAGTCGATCACAGCGGACCATACGTTGGGAGCTTAATCTCGGCGACACCGCTTGGCTGCGCGATAGGACGTCAACTCGCCAGCATCGAGGGTGACGGAACCGCCGGACTGAGCGCGTCGTGGATCACGCGCCCGAGCGTCGAGATCTGGTAGGGCTTGCGCAAAACCGGGAATTCGGGATCGGCGTCGAACACTTTGGTGTAGCCGGTGGTGAGCACCACGGGAATCTGCGGGTAGCGCTCGGCGAGCATGCGCGCCAGCGCCAGACCGTCGGCCGGGCCGGGCAACACGACGTCGCTGAAGACGAGGTCGACGTGTTTGCCCGAGACGATGACGTCGAGCGCGGCCGCGGCCGCTTCCACCTCGATGGCGCGGTAGCCGAGCTGCTCGAGCAGCGAGACCGCAACCCGCCGGACGTCGATATTGTCTTCCACGACCAGAATGGTGCGCCGGTCGAGCGCGGCATAGTCGGTTTCGTCCTGCGGCAATCGCTTCGTCAGCGCCGCGTGACTGCGCGGCAGGTACACGGTCACTTTGGTGCCGCGGTCGACCTCACTGGTGATCGCGACCGTCCCATCCGAGCGGCGCGCGATGCCGTAAACCTGCGACAGGCCAAGCCCGGTGCCCTTGTTCGGAGCCTTGGTGGTGAAGAATGGCTCGACCACGCGGGACACCAGGTCGGGCGGGATGCCGCTGCCGGTATCGGCAACGCTGAGCGCGACGAAATCGCCGTCGATGTCTTCCGGCAAGTCGCTGGGACGGACGTGAACGTTTTCCGCCGCGATCGTGATCCGGCCGCCCTCGGGCATGGCGTCGCGCGCATTGACCGCGAGGTTGACCAGCGCCAGTTCAAGCTCGGATTTGTCGACGCAAATCGGCCAAGTCGACTTCGGCACATCGATCTGGAACTGGATATTGACGTGCATGGAGCCCGCCAGCACATCGCGAATGGCGTGAATAGCCTCTGCGGGATTGATCACGGTCGGGCTCAGCGGCAGTGTGCGCGAGAACGACAGCAGCTGGCGTGTGAGGTTCTCCCCGCGCACCGCCGCCATTTCAATCGCCTGCAAAGCGCGGACGTCCTTGGCGTCCTTCAGGCGTTTTTTCAGGCCCTGCGCGTGGCCGCTGACGATCATCAACAGATTGTTGAAGTCGTGGGCGATACCGCCGGTCAATTGGCCGATGGCATCCATCTTCTGCAGATGCGCGGTCTGCCGCTGTGCGCGCTCGAGCGCCGCGGCGGCTTCCTTCTCGGCGGTCACATGGCGGCCGGCGACGTAGAGCAGCCCCTTGCTGGCGGTCATAGTCCACTGCAGCCAGCGCCATGATCCGTCCTTGTGCCTGAAACGGTTTTCCATGCGCACGGTGGTCGCGCCATGCGCGAGCTGGGCGCGGCCGGCAATGGAGGCCGGCGCGTCCTCGGGATGGCGCAGCTCGCTGACATGCATGGATTTGATTTCGTCTTCGGTCCAGCCGAGGAGCCGCGTCCAGGCCGGATTGATGGAAAGGAAATAGCCTTCGAAATTCGACACCGCGAGCAGGTCTTCCGACACGTTCCAGATGCGATCGCGCTCAAGCGTGCGGCGTTCGACTTCCTCCTCGAGCCGTTCGCTGAGCATGCGCAATTCGGCCTGGATGCTCAGGCGCGCTTGTTCGGCGCGCATGCGCTCGATGGCGAAGCCGAGCTGCCGCGCCAGCGTCAGCGCGAGCTCCATTGCCTCGCCGTCGAACGGTCGCGGCGTGTTGTAATAGACCACGAATTTGCCGACGAGCCGGCCCTCGGCCATCAGCGGAATGAAGGCGAGCGCGCCGATGCCTTCCTGCTTGACGATGGTGTTGAGCGGCGCCTCGAGCTCGGCGCGGTCGATGTCGGTCATGCAGACCGGCTCGGGATTGGCGTCGTCGAGCGTCCACGGCAAATGGCCGGTGATGGCGCGCCGGTAGCCCTCGGACAAGCCGCGCCAGGCGACGAAACGCATCACGCCGTCGGAGTCGCAGCGCAGGATGGAGGCGCGGCTGCAATGCATCGCGTCCATGATCGCGTCGAGCGCCGCTTCATAAATGCCTTTGATCGATTCCGCGCGATAAAGCCGGTTGGTGAAGCGATAGAGCGCCGCCTGCTCGTCGGCGCGCCTGCTCACGACCGCTTCCGCGCGCTTTCGCTCGGTCACATCGCGGGCGATTTTTGAGGCGCCGACGATGGTGCCGTGTTCGTCCCGCATCGGCGACACGGTCAGCGAAACGTCAACCAGCCGGCCGTCCTTGCAGCGCCGGATTGTCTCGTAGTGCTCGATGCGCGCGCCCGCCCGGACACGCTCCAGGATCTGCGGTTCTTCACCTTTGAGATGATCGGGAATGATCGTGGTGATCGACTTGCCGATCATTTCTTCGGCGGAATATCCAAACAGTCGCTCGGCGCCCGGGTTCCAACTGACGATACGTCCGTTGAGATCCTTGCTGACGATGGCGTCGTCGGAGGATTCCACGATACTGGCGAGCTGCCGGCGCGCCTCTTCACCGCTGCGCTGATCGGTTGTGTCGAGGAGCGAGGCAATCCAGCCTTCGACATTTCCTATAGCGTCGAACTCGGGCCGGTAAGCGATGGCGAGTTTGCGCTTGCCGCTGTGACGAAATTCCAGTTCGCATTCGAAGTCTATCGACTCGCCTTTTAACACTGCGTCGATATAGGGCTGGAGCGTGCGCAGTCCGCGCGGGCCGATGACTTCATCGATGGTTTTGCCGATCACCTCGTCGCGTCCGCAATCGATGAGATGCGCATAAGCCTCGCTGACGAAGCGGTAGCTCAGATCGCGGCCGCAGCGCACCAGCATGAACGGCGTGCGATTGATGACCGATTGCAGCTCCGCCTGGCTGGCGCGCAGCGCCTCTTCGGCACGCTTGCGCTCGGTCAGTTCCTGAAAGCTGCAGACCGCGCCATCGACATTGCCTGCCGCGTCCTTCAACGGCGCGACATTGATCAAGACCGGAATCTGCGAGCCGTCCGGCCGTTCAATGAACAGTTCCTCGCCGCGCACCGGC
>DATDGX010000171.1:0-8744 GCA_036521875.1 Binataceae bacterium (SeqCode) | reverse complement strand
ATCTCACGCAGCATCGCGAGCGAGTCGTCGGCGGAACCGTCGTCTATAAAGATCGTTTCCCACGGGCGGGCCAGTCCTTCGAGCACTGGCTTCAGCCGCGTCCACAGCGCGGCGAGATTTGCCGCTTCGTTGTAGACCGCGATTACGATCGACACCAGTTGCGTCGATCCCGGCCCCGGCGCGGAACCATAAAGCGGAGTTATTTTTCCCGGGGAGCTCAAGGGGCGATGCTAACGCGCGTCGCACGCGCGAGGCGCTTGTTGCTAGTCAGTTTCCATGCATTCTGACAAACGGCCGCGGCCAGTGAAAGGTGAAAGACGACGTCCGATGACGCGCGAGCTGAGCGGCGCCTTCACGATTCTGTTAGGTTACGCGCAAGTTAGGGCTCCAATGAATCGCGTCAAGATAGAGAGACTCTGCCGGTGATGTCGCCGGAGCGCCGATGGGCTCGCGTAGCGCTGTGTGCCCTGGTCGCGGCGATACTCTACCTTCCCGGACTTGGACGGCCCGCGCTCTGGGAGCCAGACGAAGGCCGCTACGCGGAAATCGCGCGCGAGATGGTGGTCGCTGCCGACTACGTGACGCCGCGCGACGACTGGGAGCCGTACTTCGAGAAACCGCCGCTGGTCTACTGGGCCAATGCCGCCGCGATCAGGCTCTTCGGCGCCAATGAGTTCGCCGCGCGAATCCCCTCGGCACTGTTCACCGTTGGCGAAGTAGCCGCGACCGCCGCGATTGCCGATGCGATGTTCGGTGCTGCCGCGGGTCTGCTCGCCGCGCTGGCGCTGGCGTTGAGCCCGCTGGTCTTCGGGTTCGCACGCTTCGCCAGCCTCGATCCGGCGCTCGCGTTTTTCCTCACCGCCGCGCTCGGATCTTTTTATGCCGCCGCGCGCGCGCCTGATTTCGGTGGCGGCGCGGGCCGCCGATGGTTTCTCCTCGCCGCCGCGATGCTGGCGTTGGGAACCCTCGCCAAGGGCCCGGTCGCGCTCGCGCTCGGCGGCGGGGTAGCACTGGTATGGCTTCTCGGCGAGGGTCGCGGCCGCGACATTGCGCGTATCCCATTTTTGAGTTGCGCCGTCGTATACGCGGCGATCGTGGTGCCGTGGTTCGCGCTCGCCGAGCATCGCAACCCCGGCTTCCTCGGCTTCTTCTTCATCCATGAACACCTCCAGCGTTTCCTCGAATCGCGCGAGCATGGATGGGGCCCTTATTTTTTTATTCCGGTGGTCATCGGCGGGACCTGGCCGTGGATCCTGTTCGTGCCGCTCGGCGTGCGCGAGATGATGCGCCCATCGGCGAACGATGACGCCGAGAATCGCGCCGCGCGCGTCTCGGCGCTGAGGTTTCTCGTCACCTGGTTCACCGTGATTTTTATTTTCTTTTCGATTCCCAGATCCAAGCTCGGTTCCTATGCGCTGCCGATGCTGCCGCCGCTCGCGATCGCGGCCGGCTACGCGCTCCTGCGGCTCGACGCGATTGGCGCCGCGCGCGTGCGGCGAATGGTCGCCGCCTGCGCGGCAGCCAATGCCGTCGTCGCAATTGCCGCCATTGCGATCGTCTGGGCCTTTAACGAGAAAGCGAATTTGAATTTCGCCGTCGCTGCCGACGCCACTGTGATCGCCGCGGCGTTCATGCTCGGCGCTCTTGCAGCACTAATCCTCGCGCGCGGCGGCGCGCGGCCCGCCGCGGCGGTAGGCGCGCTTGCCGCTACGATGCTCGTAGTGCTGATGCTCGGCGAGCGCCTCCGTGCCGACGCGGCTCCGACTTATCGCCGGCTCGCGGCCGCCGTCCAGCCGTACCTGCGCCCCGGATGCGTGCTCGCCTCGTACCGCCATTACATCCAGTCACTCCCCTTCTATACCCAGGTGCGCGAGACGCGGGTCGAGTACCGCGGCGAGATCGGCGAATTCGTTCCCCAGTCCGCTATTCGCGAACCCAGCTCCGCCTTCATGATCGGCAAGGAGTCGAGACTCCGCGAAGTCTGGGGTTCCGGCGCATGCATGGTGCTGATCGTGAACCAGCGCGATTTACCGCCGCTGATGAGCACGCTTACGCCCGCGCCCGTCGCGATCGGATGCGAGGGCAAAAAGGTGGCTGTCTACAACGGCGCCGCGGCGCCCGGCGCGCACCCGCCTGACTGTGGAAACCCCTCCGCGCGAGCACTTTGGCCTCGCGAACGCGCCACTTGGCATCGGGGGCACGCGCCGGTACCTTCAGGCAGACATTTATGACTCGAAGCACGGCCGCGATCCTCTGCCTGATGCTTGCCGCGGCTTGGTCCGCGTGCACGCCTCTAAACTGGGACCGCGCGCAGACTGAGCTGGCACAGGGCCGCCTCGACGAAGCGGTTAACGATGTCCAGGCCGCGCTGTCGTCGGACCCCGACAATCTGAAGCTCAAGAATCTCGCCGCGCAAATCTTCACCCAGCGTGGCGTCAAGTATTACCAGGGCGGCCAGATGATCGGCGCCAGCCAGGATTTTCTGACCGCGGTCAGCTATGACCCGACCTACGCGATGGCTTACGACTATCTCGGGATGATCGCTTTTCAGCAGCACAACTGGAAGGACGCAATCAGCTACGGCGACAAGGCGGCCGGACTGGAAGGCAAACCGGATCCGGACTATGTCGAAACGGCGCGCAAAGAACTGCGCAAGATACAAAGCGGCGGCTTCCCACCGTATAATCCACCCCGCCGCGCTGCGCACGCGCCGTCCAACAGTTACTAATTGAGAGGCGATGAAGGTGGCGAACCTTTCTGGGGAACAAACCGGTGGCTGAAAAGAAACGCAACCCTCCCGCCCCGCGCGAGCCCGCGGAAAAGACGCTCGGGCAGGTGCTCGCCGATACCCGCATGAACAAGGGCTTCTCGCCCGAAGAGGTCGTGACCCAGACCCGCATCCCGCCGCATTACGTGAAGATGCTCGAGAGCAACAGCTACTCGATGATCTCCGATCAACTTTACCTGTTGCCGTTTCTGCGCCGCTACGCGGCCTTCCTCGAGCTCGACCCCGAGGAGATCGCCTCGCGCTTCGTGCACGACGTGCAGCGCTCGGAAAGCTCCGCGACCCGGATGCAGGAGCCGATCGAGATGACCGGGAAGAAGGGCATCCGCTGGAGCGAGATGCTGGTCGCGGCACTCATCTTCGCCGCCATCCTCCTCGCGGGCGACCTCGCCTGGCGCGCGTACGGCGGCAAGGTGATGCGGATGGTTACGCCTCCCTCCGACATACCGGCCTCGTCGGTCGTCCCGAATCCACCGGCTAATCCCGGCCCCGACGCGGGCGCGGTTCAAGGCGCCCCGCCCCCGGCGTCGCCCTAGTGCAGGAGCGCGTTCGCGATTTCCTCGGCGACCCGCTTCTTGGCTTGATGCACGTCGTCGCCGCCATGCACGACCGCGACCACCACCAGCTCTCCTGACAAGCCGCCCACCGTCGCGCGAGCAATGATCACGGTGTCGTAGATCTGATCCGCCATCTTGTCGTAAGGGCTGCTATTGCCGAAGCCCTCTCGCAGCGCCTGGTAACTGCGGAACTGCGCGGTTAGCGGATCTTCGTTGAGCGTCGCCTGGCGGCGCGCATTCTCGGCGTACGGATCGAGGCGTCCGTTGCCGCTGTCGCCAAGCGGCGGCACTTCCGCGCCCGCATCCTTCATCATATCGACGACCGATTGATCTCCCGGAAATAAATCACTGAGCCCAACTCCCGGCTGGAGCAGCTTCTGCGTAACCGTCACCGTGATCGATATCTCGTGCAGCGGCGCGCCGTGCAGCCCGAGCCGCGCCGCGCGCAGGTCGTCGTTCATCACGCTTTGAATCACCGGGTCAGTGCAAATCGCGATCGCCGCGCTGCCCGCCGGAACCGCGATGGTGCCGGAGGTCCTGACTTGAGTCGCGCCGGCGGAGCGCGGCGCTGCGAGCCCAATCGCGATAACGAGTACGATCAGAAATGTTGCCGCGCCAGTCAGCCGCACGAGTTTCATCGTGAGTCGATCCATCCTGACCCAATTATCGATATGCGCGCGCTCCCTCTATCGGCCATATCGCGATCACTTCCTCGCCGCGTACCACGTAATACTCGCTGTGAAGATTGATCGTGGTATCGCCGTGGCTCGGCACAATTTCGATCTTCGTGCCCGCCGCTATCTCCAGATCCTGTGGCGCCGACAGATGGCCATGCTCTTCGCTGAGCCGCGATACCTTGACCGCGATGTCCTTGCCCACCGGCGGTCCGAACTCGTTGGTCAGCGCTTTCATGCCGGCGTCGATAATCACGCGATCTCCGCGCCGCGCGATCACCGTCGCGAGCAGCGTCAGCGCCGTCCGTCCCAGGTCCGGGCGCACGTTCCGATACGCGCCGTCCATGAATACGTACGAACCCGCCTGCACCTCCGTTACGTCGGGCCAGGTGCCCGCGATGTCGTAAGTGCCGGTGCCGCCCGCGCTGACGATCTCCGGCGCGAGTCCGGCGCGCCGCAGCGCCTCGACATGGCGGCTGAGTATGGTCAGCGCTTCACGCGCGGCCAGCCCGCGCTTTTGCTTTTCCGGCACCAGCACGGCGTGACCCTCGTAGCCCATCACCCCGCGATAGCGAAGCGGGCCGCGGGCGATTCGCCGCGCCAGCTCGACCGTCTCCTCGGCCGACTCGGTACCGCATCGATGCATCCCCGTGTCGACTTCGATGATCGCGTCAATCCCACGTCCCGCGCGCGCCGCGCCCTCTTCCAGCTCGCGCACGTTGAACTCGCTCTCGACGGTCGCGATCACCGTGATGTGTCCCAACGCCGCGAACAGGCGATCGATCTTCTGCGCGCCGGCAATCTGGTTGGCGAGCAGCACCGGGCCCAGGCCCGCCCGCGCGAGCACTTCTACCTCGCCCACCTTGGAAGCGGTGATGCCAATCGCGCCGGCGGCAAGTTGGCGGCGCGCCACTTCGGGCGTCTTCGGAGTCTTGAAATGGGGCCGCAGTTTCTGCGGCCGGTCCGCGAAGAACGCGGCCATCGTGCGGATATTTTCCTCGACCACGTCGAGGTCCAGGAGCAGAGCCGGCGTGTCGATCTCGCGCTTAAGCATCACGGCTCATGTAAGATTGCGCCCCGAGGAGGGCGTGATCATGCGCGCATTTTTTCGCCGAATCGCGGTGGTGATCGGACGGGGGTTGCTCGGGGCTTTCATCCCGGTGCTCGCAGGCGCGGGGGACGATCACGCGGCAACCGGCACAGCGTGCATATTGAGCGACACTACAGCGGTGACTCTCGAAACTCCAGACTTTTCGCTTCTTTCGGAGTTTTCAGTAACTACACGTGTCTATTAGCTCAATAATATATGCTTCCTGGAGGTTCAAGGCTGTGAGAAGAGGAGCCTGTTCCAAATGAGCGCTACCCCGCTTGCTCCCAGCCAAAGCGATTCGGCCTCCACTAATCCCAGGCTTAGAGAGCAGAGCGACATGGCGTCGCGAGGCCGGGACCTATGATTCCGCGTCGTGTTGCGTATGTCGTCAAGCACTTCCCAAAATTTTCCGAGACCTTTATCGCGTCCGAATTGGTTGAGTTGCAGCGGCGCGATATCCAGGTCTGCATTCTTGCTCTTCGCGAGCCAACCGTCGGGCTACGCCACGATTTCATCACTGATGCCGGCCTCGATCGAGCAACCACTTACGGCGTGGAAAAATTCGACGACGTTCTGGAGAAGTTCAGCCCCGATCTGATACACGCCCATTTCGCGACCGAAGCAACTGCGGAAGCACGCCGATTGGCCGCGAGATTTGCGGTGCCGTTCACGTTTACCGCGCATGGATATGACATCTATCGCGACCCACCCGCGGATTTCAGGGATCGCATATACGCCTCTGCGGGCCTGATTACGGTGTCAGAGACAAACGCGCGGTACATCTCGCACAATTTCGATGTACCACTCGCTCGGATCAATGTCATCGCACCAGGCGTAGATACTTCTCGATTTCGTCCTCGGCGCGCTGGAGATGACTTCGCTGAATCGTTCAATTCGGATGGTGTCGGAATGCCTAGGCCGATCGTGTGTGTCGCCAGGTACGAGCCGGCAAAGAATCTCGGCCTTTTATTGCGCGTGTGCTCGATTCTCAGAGATCGAGGCGTGGATTTCCGCTGCGTGATGATCGGCGAAGGCGGCGACCGGGAAGCAATCGAGAGCACACGAACGGAGCTGGGGCTCGATAAGGTGGTCGAGCTCGCTGGCGCCGCGGAACAAAATCACGTGATAGGATTCCTGCAACGGGCAACAGTCTCAGTTCTTACGAGTGATCGCGAGGGCATGCCCGTGTGCCTGATGGAGGCCGGCGCATGCGAAGTGCCCGTGGTTGCAACGAGCGTGGGGGGAATTCCCGAATTGATTGAGCACGAAGTGACGGGCCTGCTGACGCCGCCCGGGAATGCGGAGTCATTTGCCGACAGTGTCCAGCGTTTGCTATCAGATCGGGACCTTCGGCGGAGGATGGGAACCGCCGCACGCCGAAGAATAGAAGCGAGGTTCTCGCTGCGCCGGCAAATGGATCGAATGCTGGATATGTGGTCGCGGTGCGTCACAATTTGAGTTCGAAGCTGTAGCGAAATTCGTGCTGTGGGGAATCACCAGTTTTTTCAATCCGGCGGGTTATAAGAGCCGCCTTACCAACTATAGGCTGTTTCGGTCCCGCCTGAACGCTCCGCTCGCCGCAGTCGAGTTGTCGTTTACCGGCAAATTTGAACTGCAGGACACGGACGCCGAGATTTTGATTCAAATCTCCGGTGGAGACGTCATGTGGCAGAAGGAACGGCTACTAAACATCGCCTTGGGCGCGCTGCCAACCGAATGCGACATCGTGGCGTGGGTCGATTGCGACGTCATCTTCTCGTCAGATGATTGGCCCGAGCGAGCGCGACGCGCGCTGAAGACTTCCCCTATCGTTCAGCTTTTTAGTGAGCGCCGCAATCTGGTAGCGGGCGCCGTCGACGACTCGCTTGGGTTGTCGTCCGTCGAAATGAAGGTGCTCGGGGCGGCCTACAAGTTCGTGACGGGCACCTTACGGCCGGAAGATTTGTGCATGCCGGGCTCTCTCCCTCTCGGGCTTTGTACCAACGGACTGGCTTGGGCGTCATCAAGAAGTCTGCTCCAAAAGCACGGATTCTACGACGCCCGCATTATCGGGAGCGGCGACAAGTCGATTGCTTGCGCCGCGATTGGTAAATTTGAATACGCTGAACAGGCGGGAGACATGAATTCGCACCAGCGCGAGCATTACCGCACCTGGGCATATCCATTCTTCGCGGACACTCGCGGCACGCTCGGCTGCGTCGAAGGCCGCATCTTTCACTTGTGGCATGGGGACTCCCGAGATCGTCAATACGAGCAGCGCCACCTGAATCTTAAGCGGTTCGAATTTGATCCTTACAAAGATATAGCCCTCGATTCGAATTGCGTGTGGCGCTGGAATAGCGACAAGCCAGAAATGCATGAGTTCATGATGCGCTATTTTAGATTGCGCAGAGAAGACGGTCGCACGGCCAACGATCGTGGCGAAGGAGACCAGCTACTCTGAGGCGCCTGGGCGCGGTCTTGAATGCTTACCTATACTTCCTCATAGGTCTTCAATACGCCCTTCCTTAAGCAGCGTGATCGCCCGCTGCCGCCGCCGCTCCAACTGTTTGCCATTCCCTATCGGCCGCATCCACAACCTGTACCGGCCGGTGGTATAGGACATTATTTACGCAGGTATCAAAAGCTGGCGGCGCGCCACTTCGGGCGTCTTCGGGGTCTTGAAATGGGGCCGCAGTTTCTGCGGCCGGTCCGCGAAGAACGCGGCCATCGTGCGGATATTTTCCTCGACCACGTCGAGGTCCAGGAGCAGAGCCGGCGTGTCGATCTCGCGCTTCAGCATCACGGGATTTTCTGCTGCAACAGCTCATTCGCGCGAGCGGCGCGCCACTTGGTCAGCCGCGCGGCCAACTCCTTGTCGCCGAGCGCGATTATCGCCGCTGCGAGCAAGCCGGCGTTCGCGGCGCCGGGTTTTCCGATCGCCATCGTCGCAACCGGCACGCCCTTGGGCATCTGGACGATCGATAGCAGCGAATCGATCCCGTTGAGCGCGGTGGTCGGCATCGGAACGCCGATCACCGGAATAATAGTCTTGGCCGCGACTACCCCTGCCAGATGCGCCGCGCCGCCGGCGCCCGCGATGATCACCTTGAGCCCGCGCTCGGACGCGCGCGTCGAATACTCCAGCGTCAGGTCGGGCGTGCGATGCGCCGACAGGATGCGAACTTCATGGGGAACTTTGAGCTCCTCCATGACCTCGGCAGCGGCCTGCATGAACTCCCAGTCGCTCTTGCTGCCCATTATCACGCCAACCAGCGGCGCAGGCGTTGCTGCCATTCCTCAAGGGCCTCCGCGCGAAATATTAATTGTGAAACTTCTCAACCGGTTAAACTTCCAATTAAGGTTCGAGGCTCGCCCGCGAGGCTGCGCTTGTCAAGCTGCGAGGTGCCGCAGCGGTTTGAATGACGAGGCGCGCGGAATCAGGCACAATGGCCCGGCATGACGACGCCGATTCCGAGCAACCAGGCCGAATTCACGCTCGCGGACGCCGCGCGCGCGACCGGGGGCGAAATCTTCGGCGGCGACGGCGGCATCCGCGCGCGCAGCGTCAGTATCGACACGCGAACTATCGCGCCCGGCGCGCTGTTCGTCGCGCTGCTCGGCGCGGCGCGCGACGGCCACACCTGGCTCGCCGAGGC
>DATDGX010000170.1:0-2983 GCA_036521875.1 Binataceae bacterium (SeqCode) | reverse complement strand
GATGCCGGCAGCCGCCGACCAGCAGCTCGCGCCCCATCTGCCGGAGCTGCTTGCGCTCGACAACGCCGCATTCAGCCGCCGTTTTTCGAAGAGCGCCGTCAAGCGCGCGCGGCGCCGCGGTCTGCTCCGCAACGTGGCCGTGGTCCTCGGCAACACGCGAAACCGCGACGCCACCGCGGCGCTCGCGCGCGCGCTGGAAGCCGAGCCCGAGCCGCTGGTGCGTTCGCACGCCGCGTGGGCGCTCGGCGAAATCGGCGGTGCAGCGGCGCGCCGCATGCTGGAGCGCGCGCGAGCGCGCGACAATGATCGCGAAGTGAAGCGCGAGGCAAGCGCCGCGCTGAACTCGATTTCCGCGTGAACACTTGTCATTTGAAGGGCGCTGGAAGACACTGACAAGTAGGAATCGGAGTGAATTCGCTCAGCATCATGAACGACGCGCGCAGAGAATTTGCCAACCTGGCGGCCAAGGAACCGGTTCCACTCGCGCGCGGCGCCCTGCTGATTGCGAGCGAGGAATATCCCTCGCTCAATATCGACAACTACATCGACCGGCTGGTCGCGCTCGCTCGCGAGGCCGAGCCCATCGTGCGCGCCGGCGCCGACACCGTCGAACGCGTGCAACTGCTCTCGCATTTCCTGTTCGAGCAGAAGGGCTTCGAGGGCAACCGCGAGAACATGGCCGACCCGCGCAATTCCTATCTCAATGACGTCCTTGAGCGCAGGCTCGGACTGCCGATCACGCTTGCGGTGGTCTACATAGAAGTCGGCCGCCGCCTCGGGATCAACTTGTATGGCGTCTCGTTTCCCAGTCACTTCCTGGTCAAGGCGGTCGATGAGCGCGGCGAGCTTATCATCGATCCATTCGACGGCGGATCGATCCTGACCCTCGACGAGATCCGCGCGCGCCTCGCCCAGATCTACAACCAACCCGTCGAGGTGCATCCGTCGATTCTGCAGGCGGTCAAAAATCGCCACATCCTGATCCGGATGCTGCGCAACCTGAAAATCACCTACGTCAGCAAGTCGGACTGGACGCGTGCGCTCGCGGCGCTCGATCGGGTTCTGCTGCTCGACCCGCGCGCGCTGGATGAACTGGTCGAGCGCGGCGCGCTGTTCGAGCGCCTGGAATGCTTCAAGCCCGCGCTCGACGACTACCAGAGTTTCCTTTCGCAGGCCCCCGAGCATCCCGCTTCCGAAGCCGCGCGCGAGGCCGTGATGCGGCTGGTGCGGCAGGTCGCACTAATCAACTGAGCTCAACTGGTCGCAACTGAAACGGGCGCCGCTCCCTGGATGGCCGCCACTCCGAAAGTCCGCGATTTTTTCGAGACCAGCCGCGACGCATCGGGCGATCACGAACTGCGCCGTAAACTCGAGAACGCCAGCGTCCGCCATCTCGAGCATTTCGCCGAGACCCGCGCCGAATTCCCGCCCTATGAAGATGAACGCGACGCCGCGCGCCGGATCAAAGACGATGCGATCGCGCGCCTCGACGAACTTCTCATCGAGCTGACCCACAAGCTCCAGGGCAACGGCTGCAAGGTGTTCTTTGCGGAGACCGCCGAGCAGGCGCGCGACTATATCGTCTCGGTCGCGAAGGCCGCGGGCGTCAAGCGCGTGGTCAAGGGCAAGTCGATGACCACCGAGGAAATCGCGCTCAACCCGGCGTTCGAGCGCGCGGGAATTGAGGCGGTCGAGACCGACCTCGGCGAATATATCGTTCAGCTCCGCGGCGAGGGTCCCTCGCACATCATCACTCCCGCGATTCATCTGTCGAAAGAAGATATCGGCGAGTTGTTCCGGGACAAGCTCGGGATGACCTACTCCGCCGAGCCCGAAAAGCTCACCGCCGAGGCGCGCGTCCGGCTGCGCGAAATTTTTCTGAGCGCCGAGATGGGCGTGACCGGCGTCAACTTCGCGATCGCGGAGACCGGCACGCTGGTGCTGGTCGAGAACGAGGGCAACGGGCGGATGTCGAGTACCATGCCCGAAGTGTTCGTCGCGGTGATGGGAATCGAAAAAGTGATTGCGAAGCTCTCCGACCTGAGCCACCTGCTCGAGGTTCTCGCGCGCACGGCGACCGGACAGAAGCTCACCACCTACACCAACTTCATGAACGGACCGCGGCGCGCCGACGAGCTCGACGGGCCGCGCGAGATGCACGTGGTGATTCTCGACGCGGGCCGGAGCGCGATGCTCGCCGATCCGGTGATGCGCGAGGCGCTGTGCTGCATCCGCTGCGGCGCGTGCCTCAACGTATGCCCGGTCTACCGGCGAATCGGCGGCCACGCCTACAAGTCGACGTACCCGGGGCCGATCGGATCGATCATAAGTCCGAGCCTGTTCGGCGCCGCGGCGCGCTATCTGCCGTTCGCGTCGACGTTGTGCGGCGCGTGCAAGGATATCTGCCCGGTGAAAATCGACATCCCGCGCATCCTGCTGCATCTGCGCTGGAAGGAAGGGGTCGGCGCCGACGCGCTGCAATGGCCGCGCGCTCTTGAGCGCGCGCGTGCCGGCGCGCGGAGGTTCGCGCGTCTCGCGCGGCATCCGCGCAGCGTGCGCCTGCTCGGTCGCATCGCGGCGGTGTTGCTGCGGCCGTTCGCGCGCGACGGCTACTTGCGCCGGATGCCGCCGCCATTTGGCAACTGGACGAAATTGCGCGACTTCCCGCGTCCGCATCCGCGCCGATGGCGCCGGCGCGCCACGGAGGCGCCGCCGGGATAAGCGTGGCCGAGCTGCACAAAATCGTCGCGACACTGAAGACCGCGCTGGAGGCCGGCGCGACGGCGGCGGAGCCGCCGCCGTCGCCGCCCGCCCGCAGCGCGGTCCCGGTCGCCCCCACTGCGCAGCGCGCCGAGCTCGCGTCGCGTTTCGCGCGCGAGCTCGAAGCGGTGGGCGGGCGCTTCCTCGGCATCCTCGCGCCCGCCGAGGCGGCGGCGCGCGCCGTCGCGCTCGCGCGCGAGCTCGGCGCGCGCAGCGTCGCCAT